>JANJWF010000102.1 GCA_024709685.1 Thiobacillus sp. | reverse complement strand
AACCAGGGCGGTGGCGACGGGTCGGCTTGTGCACTTGGGTGAGATTTACTGCGGAGCCCTCGATCTGGTTGCGACGGCTGCTCACAGTCAAACTGGTTTTGACTTTTTTTCCCCTTACAGACCCGCCGAAGATCAAGTGTGGCGGGTGGATCAGCGGCAAAGGTGTTTGAGCCCCGCTCACAAAATCAAATCAACCTAGCAAAAGCGGGGCGAGTTCTTCGCCGCCCGTCCGGCAGGGCCGATTCTCGGGAATTCGTGGCTGCCGGGGTTGCCTTCTTTTGGTTACTTTTCTTGGCGAGACAAGAAAAGTGACTAGCTGCCGGGCTACCCCCGGCCAACAGTCCGTAGCCGAACGAAGCCTCAACTACTCGGGGTGCTTCGCGCCAACACCGCACTGGATTGCTTCACGGAGCTTATGCCTTCAGGGTGCCGCAACGACAGGCGAGGCGACGCAAGCTCAAAGCGTCTGCACAAACCCCAGCACCTCCGCCGCATGCCCCGGCGCCCTCAGCCCGCGCCAGCTTTTCACCAGCTTGCCTGTCTTGTCGAACACGAAGGTGCTGCGCTCGATGCCGCGCACCTGCTTGCCGTACATGTTCTTCAGCTTCATCACCTTGAATAGTTCGCAGACCTTCTCATCGGAGTCGGACAGCAGTTCGAAGGGGAAGCCGTGCGCGGCCTTGAAGCCTTCGTGCGACTTCAGACTGTCGCGCGAGACGCCGACGACGATCGTGTCCGCCTTGCCGAAGTCAACGTACAGGTCGCGAAATTCCTGGCCTTCGAGGGTGCACCCCGAGGTGTTGTCCTTGGGGTAGAAGTAGACGACGACGTTTCTCCCGCGATGGTCCGAGAGCCTGAAGGCGGCGTTGCCGGTCGACGGCAGTTCGAAATCCTGAATGACGGGTTCGCTCATGGCGGACTTTTCTTTCTAACGGGTTGAGGATTTGAGCAGCACGATGACGGCGCCGGTGCCGCCGTCGACCGCGCGCGCCTGGCAAAACGCGAGCACGTCCTCGCGCTGCATCAGCCAGTGGCGCACCTTGTTTTTCAGCACCGGCAGGCGGTTCTTCGAGCCCAGCCCCTTGCCATGGATGATGCGTACGCAGCGCCGGTCGTCCTTCATGCAGCGGTTGAGGAAGAGGGCCAGCGCGACACGCGCCTCGTCGCCGGTGTGGCCGTGCAGGTCGAGTTCACCCTTGATCACCCAGCCGCCGCGCCGCAGCTTGCGGAGCGCCGCAGTCGGCACGCCGGGTCGCGAGAAGAACAGTTCCTCGCCGGTGGAAACGGCAGCCTCCCAGTCCCACGGGTCGGCGAGAGCGTCGACGAGAACCTGCTGCTCGTCGCGCAGGCGCTGGCGGGCAATCGGCTTTGGTCGCGGCCGCGCGGGTTCGGCCCGGTTGACGGGCGGCAGCGGGGTAGCATCGGCGACCGCGCGGCGGAATAGCAGCGGACCGTCTGCCGGCGGCTGGGGCTTATGCGGTGCGGGGCAGGCCGCGGTGGCCTGCTCGCGCAACGCGCGGCGCACGCGGGCCAGCGCCTCGAGCGACGCCGGAGCGAGCGCACGGTCGTGGGCGCGCTTCATGCCGGATCACTCGCAGGTCTGGCTGCCCTCAGATCTTGCCGAGCAGGTCGAGGTAGCGCTCGGCATCGAGCGCGGCCATGCAGCCGGTGCCGGCGCTGGTGACGGCCTGGCGGTAGATGTGGTCCTGCACGTCGCCGGCGGCGAACACGCCCTCGATGCTGGTGGCGGTGGCGTTACCCTTGTTGCCGCCGCGGGTGACGATGTAGCCGCCTTCGAGCTCGAGCTGGCCTTCGAAGATGCCGGTGTTGGGCTTGTGACCGATCGCGATAAAGATGCCGGTGAGCGCGATGGCCTTCGTGCTGCCGTCCTTGTGCCTGATGCGCATGCCGGTGACGCCGGTCTTGTCGCCCAGCACTTCATCGAGCGTGCTGTCGAGCGCGAGCGTGATCTTGCCTTCCTTGACCTTGTCCATCAGTTTGTTGATCAGGATCTTTTCGGCCTTGAAGGTGTCGCGGCGGTGCACCAGCGTGACGTGGCGCGCAATGTTGGCGAGGTATAGCGCTTCCTCGACCGCGGAGTTGCCGCCGCCGATCACGGCGACGTCCTGGCCCTTGTAGAAAAAGCCGTCGCAGGTGGCGCAGCCCGAGATGCCCTTGCCCATGAAGGCCTGCTCGGACGGCAGGCCGAGGTACATGGCCGAGGCACCGGTGGCGATGATCAAGGCATCGCAGGTGTAGGTGCCGGAATCGCCGACCAGAGTGAAGGGTTTTTCGGTCAGCCTGGCGGTGTGAATCTGGTCGAAGATGATCTCGGTCTTGAAGCGCTCGGCGTGACGCTGGAAGCGGTCCATCAGCTCGGGGCCCTGCACGCCGTCGACGTCGGCCGGCCAGTTGTCGACTTCGGTGGTCGTCATCAGTTGGCCGCCCTGCTGCATGCCGGTGATGACGACAGGGGAGAGGTTGCCGCGCGCAGCGTACACGGCCGCGGAATAGCCGGCGGGGCCGGAGCCGAGAATGATGAGTTTGTGGTGTTGGGTGCTCATGGTCCGTGCTCAGGTGGGAAGTAAAGTAGCCTATTCTAACCAAACTCGGCAACGGTATTTCCATGCTGGTGGCCCGGTATAATTCCGGCACCTCCGCTTGATACGCTCACATGGCGCGCCCCGCTCCCCGTACCCCGAATCCTTTATCACCCCGCATGCAGCGTCTGCTGCGCGAAGCCCGAGCCTTGCTGGTCGGATTTGCCGCGCTGCTGCTGGCGGCGATTCTGCTTACCTACAACCCCGTCGACCCCAGCTTTAGCACCACTGGTGACGGTGGCGCGCTGCATAACCTGGGTGGCCCTGTTGGCGCCAAAGTGTCCGATGTGCTGCTCCTGGTGTTCGGGTTGTCGGCCTGGTGGTGGGTATTGCTGGCGCTGGCCTACGTCGTTCACACCTTCCGCCATCTGGACGAAACCCCGCTGGCATGGGGCCGGCAGCGCTGGCTGAAGCTGGGAGGGTTCGGTTTGCTGCTGTTAGCCAGCTCCGGCATCGAATGGCTTCGCACCTGGCACTGGTCCGTTGCACTGCCTGGCGGCATTCATGGTGGTGCGCTGGGCAGACAAGTCGGCGAGACCGCAGGTGCGTTGCTGGGCTTCACTGGCGGTTCGCTGATTTTGCTGGTGCTGATGGCGGTTGGATTCAGCCTGTTCACCGGCATGTCGTGGCTGAACATGGCCGAGTGCACCGGCGAATGGGTCGAACGCGCGTACTGGAATGCGATCGGCCGCTGGCAGGCCTATCGCGACCGCAGGCTGGGCGAGGTGGCGCTGCAGAAACGCGAAGCCAAGCTGTCGGTGGAAAAGAAAAAGCGCGTTGACGCGCCGCCTATCCGCATCGAGCCGGTGGTGAAGGAGATCCCGCAATCGGAGCGCGCCGTCACCGAAAAACAGGCGCCGCTGTTCTCCGATCTGCCGGATTCTCCGTTGCCGCCGCTGCACTTGCTCGATCCGGCCGACGAGGCAGTGGAGACCGCAAGCCCCGAGGCGCTGGAGTTCACCTCCTTGATGATCGAGCGCAAGCTCGCCGAGTTCGGCGTCGAGGTCAAGGTCGTGTCGGCATCGCCCGGCCCGGTGATTACGCGCTACGAGATCGAGCCGGCAACGGGGGTGAAGGGCAGCCAGATCGTCAACCTGGCGAAGGACCTGGCGCGCACCCTGTCGGTGATCAGCATCCGCGTGGTCGAGGCGATCCCCGGCAAGCACACCATGGGGCTGGAGATCCCCAACGCCAAGCGGCAGATGGTGCGTTTGAGCGAAATCCTCGGCTCCAAGGCCTACCACGACAGCGCGAGCCCCCTGACCGTCACGCTCGGCAAGGACATCGCAGGCAACCCGGTCGTTGCGGACCTCGGCAAGATGCCGCACCTGCTCGTCGCCGGCACCACCGGCTCGGGCAAGTCGGTCGGCGTCAACGCGATGATCCTGTCGCTCGTGTACAAGTCCGACCCGAGCATGGTGCGCATGATCATGGTCGACCCGAAGATGCTCGAGCTCTCGATCTACGAGGGCATTCCGCACCTGCTGGCGCCGGTCGTCACCGACATGAAGCAGGCGGCCTCGGCGCTCAACTGGTGCGTCGGCGAGATGGAGCGGCGCTACAAGCTGATGTCGGCGGTCGGCGTGCGCAACCT
>JANJWF010000075.1 GCA_024709685.1 Thiobacillus sp. | reverse complement strand
GCTCCACGGCGCAGACTATTCGGTGATGGCCGACCGCATCGAGACCGGCACTTTCCTCGTCGCCGCCGCGATGACGGGCGGGCGCGTGCGCGCCACCCACGCCCAGCCCGATACCCTGGACGCGGTGATCGCCAAGCTGCGCGAGGCGGGCGCCAGGGTCGAGGTCGGGGCCGACTGGATCGAGGTCGAGTCCGCCGGCAAGCTGAAGTCGGTGGACGTGCGCACCGCGCCGCACCCGGCGTTCCCCACCGACATGCAGGCGCAGTTCATGGCGATGAACACCATCGCCGAAGGTGCGGCCAGCGTCACCGAGACCATTTTCGAAAACCGCTTCATGCACGTGCAGGAGCTGCGCCGCCTCGGCGCCAACATCGAGGTGTCCGGGCACACCGCGCTGGTGCGCGGGGTGCCGCGCCTCGACGGCGCCACCGTCATGGCGACCGACCTGCGCGCCTCCGCCTGCCTGGTGCTGGCGGGCCTGGTGGCGGCGGGCGAGACTCCCATCGAGCGCATCTACCACCTCGACCGCGGCTACGAGCGCATCGAGGAAAAGCTCACCCAGCTGGGTGCGCGCATCAAGCGGGTGCACTGACATGCGCACTCCATGTGGGGGCGGTGCCCTCGCCGTGATTGACCGGCGCAGCCGCAATCTATCGGGCCGAGGGCGGCCCTCCTACGGCGATCGTCTCCCACAAGGCCGCATCGCCCGCCCCGTAGGAGCGGCGCCTTCGCCGCGATTTTCGGCGCGATGCACACCCATGCAAGGACCACGGCATCGGCCCGGGCACCCTGAAGGGCGTAAAGGCGGGCCTCCTACAGGTTGGGGCGGTGTCGATGCCCTCAGGACGCTCACCGCAATGGCGAACCCGGGTAGATAACGGCCACAATCCCCGACACAAACCAACATGACCTACACCGGCATCACCCTCGCTTTATCCAAGGGCCGCATCTTCGAAGAAACCCTGCCGCTCCTGGCCGCGGCGGGCATCACCCCGAGCGAGAATCCCGAATCCTCGCGCAAGCTCATCATCGGCACCAACCGCGCCGACGTCCGGCTCATCATCGTGCGCGCCAGCGACGTGCCTACCTACGTCCAGTACGGCGCCGCCGACCTCGGCATCGCCGGCAAGGACATACTCAACGAACACGGCGGCAAGGGCCTGTACCAGCCGCTCGACCTGCAGATCGCGCGCTGCCGCATGATGGTCGCGGTGCGCGAAGGCTACGACTACGCCGGCACGGTGAAGCAGGGCGCGCGCATCCGCGTTGCCACCAAGTACGTCAACGCGGCGCGCAACCACTTCGCCAGCAAGGGCGTGCACATCGACCTCATCAAGCTGTATGGATCGATGGAACTCGCGCCGCTTGTCGGCCTGTCCGACGTCATCGTCGACCTCGTCTCCAGCGGCGGCACGCTCAAGGCCAACGGTCTCGTTGCGGTGGAACACATCAGCGACATCAGCTCGCGGCTGGTCGTGAACCAGGCTGCGCTCAAGCTCAAGCGCAGCCTGATCCAGCCGGTGATCGATGCGTTTGCCACCGCGATAGGGGAATAAGCCCGTCCTTGGCTGCTGCGACACGCTGCTGCGCGTCGGCCTGGCTATTTCCTGATCAGATGGATCGCGCGAGCGCGTACTTTGCCATACGTGTCGCGCAGGCTGACGGCGAGGCTGCTTTTCCGCATGGCGTGTCGCGAGTAAATCGTGGTGCGCTCGCCGCCGCCCTTGGAGCACGAATCCTGGAGCCTTTCGATTTCCCGCGATATCACCGCAAACAAGTTGTATTCGAAGAGGACTCGCCGGCGTGCCTCGATGATCGCGGGAAGGCGCTTCTCGTATTCGCCGTCTGATATGGCTTGCCGGATGATGCGCGCTGCGCCTTCCGGATCCTTCAGATCGATCGGGATGAAGCTCTCGGCCGGGAAATAGTCCGTCGCGTTCGGGCAGCCGCCGTAGAAGGGCAGGGCGAGGCCCAGGAAAGCGTCGGCTAGTTTCTCGGTCCAGTGGTGGGGGCCGATGAAGTTCTCGATCGCGACGTGATAGCGGTAGGCGTCGAGCGCCTCGGCCTTGTCGTCCAGGGGGCGGGCGCCACGGCCGTAGACGTCCATCTGGGGCAGCGCGTCCATCAGCCGCTTCATGAATTCATGCCGCCGCCAGTGCAGGGTGTGCCGCATGCTCTTGGGGGAAAACACCATCGATACGTCGCGGGTCTTGCCTTCCTGGAGGGTGGAGGCGGCGATTTCGTCGAACGGGATTACCCGTTGGCGGCCCACGCCGTAGAACCAGTGCAGAGCGGGCTGCGAGTAGATGCGGCGCGGGTGGGGCAGGGCCCATTCCTCCTGGCTGGTGAGTACGGCGCCGAACTGGCGGGTGTAGTCGTTGCCGTAGGTCTTGATCGACGACGGCTCGGTCGTTACAAGGATGCTGTTGCCGGCATCGCAGGCCAGGGGTTCGCTTGCCTGGCTCCTGGCCTGGTCTGCCCCGGGCGGGATATCGTCGTAGACCACCAGCCAGTCGTAGTTCCTCGCATCCCGATCGAAGACGAAGGAACAGCGCCCCCACGTCGAACTGCCGTGCGGCAACTGGTGCAGCCACTCCTCCGGCGAAGTACGGCTGATCAATTTGACCCGGATCATGTCTCCGGGCTGGGTGGTCTCGTTCCGAGGCACGACAATTCCGTTCAGGCAGGTTTCAGGAATGGCTCGTTCGGCTCACTCGCGCCAGTAGTCGGCGATCCACGTCGCGGGACGAATGTGCTTGTAGAGTTTCTTGTACCACTTCCTGGTCGGCCAATGTCCGATCAGGGCGTCAGGGGGATTCGGGTCACCCGGAAACGCGACCACACGGGCGCTCGCGGGCCTCGACGGCGTCTGCCACCAGCGCTGCGGCATCGGCGGGACGCAGTGGGTCTTGAACAGCGCACACCACTCGTCCGGCCAGTAAGCCATCTCGGAAACCGTCTTCGAGATGTAGATCTGCTCGTTGTTGAACTGGGCGAGGATCGCCTTGAATTCCGGAACGAGGCGATCGTAGATGTAGGGGTGGGCGCCGACCCGGAAGCGGAACACCGAGGTGTTGCCGATGCCCTTGCCGGGCTGGGTCCAGTTCTGCATCACGATGAAGGATTTCTCGGGCGCGAAATCGAAGAAGTCGTCCAGGCTGCCCGTCACGATCACGTCAAGGTCCAGGAACAGCCAGTCCCCCTCCATGCCCGGGAGCTCGCTGGCCCACAATGCGATCTTGCGCCAGCCGGTGTTGTTGTAGGGGGGAGCGAGGGCCACGGTAGGGCATGGAACGCTCTCGATCTCGCTGCGGAGTCCGCTCGGATCGTCCGTCATGCAGACGAATCGAATCGGTCCCGTGGTATTCCGGCGGACCATCGCATACAACTTGTTCGCATACTCGGCGGGGTACAGGGGTCCCCATTTCATGCAGACAATCTGTTTCATCGTTGATAGAGCGGTAATCGAAAGTTAAGGAATCCATGAGGGGGCATGGAGCCTGTGGAATATACCCTATGGGTGGGCAAACCCGCATCACGCCCGGTGCCTATGCTTGCGAAGCGAATGGCGGCGTGCGGCACTTCGCTATATAGTGTCGCGCGTCCACGCGCATTCGTAGCAATCTCTCGGGTGCGCATCATACCAATGCAGCGAAAGGGGACGAGCGACCGCGGATGTCCCGTTCGCTCAGACCGCCGAACAAGAGAGGCACTGTGCCCAGCGTACTCTGGTGGGGCCGTTTCGACCCCGGCTATTCCCGCAACCGCATCCTGCGCAAGCAGTTCGCCGACCTCGGCTGGCAGGTCCTGGACTTCCAGCCGAAGCTCGCCCAACTCGGGGACTGGGAAGCCCGGTTGCGTCGTTTCCCCAGGCCGGACTTGGTTTGGGTGCCCTGTTTCAGGCAGCGCGATCTTCTGGCGGCAAGCCGCTGGGCGAGGCGGCGGGGGGTGCCGCTGGCCTTCGATCCGCTCATTTCCGCCTACGACAAGCAGGTCGACGAACGAGGCAAGCTCGATGCCGCGAGTCTGCGCGCACGCAGGCTTCTCGCCTGGGAGCGGGCTTTGTTCCGGCGCGCCGATCGGGTTATCGCCGACACCCCCGCCCACGCCGACTACTTCGTCGAGACCTTGGGGGCCGAAAGAAGCCGGGTCGACGTCATTTACGTGGGCGCCGAAGAGGCGCTCTTCTGTCCGGGGCCGTTGCCTCAGGGGCGGTCGCCTGTGGAGGTGCTGTTCTACGGCAGCTTCATCCCGCTGCAGGGGCCCGAGGTGGTCGTCGACGCCGCCAGGCTTTACAAGGGGCCGCCGGTGAAATGGGTTCTGCTGGGGCAGGGGCCATTGCGCAAGCTGTGCGAAGAAAATGCGAAGGGGCTGGAAAACGTCACCTTTGAAGACTGGTTGCCGTACGAGAAGCTGCCTGAGCGCATTCATCGGGCCGATATCCTGCTGGGTGTATTCGGCACCACGCCGAAAGCGGGCAGGGTGATTCCCAACAAAGTGTTCCAGTCGCTGGCCTGCGGCAGGCCGGTCGTAACCCGCTCGGCCAACACTTACCCGGAAGATCTGATAGCCGCGGAAAATAGTGGAATTATCTGGACATCGGCAGGGGATGCCCAATCCCTGGCAGACCGCGTGGCGAATCTGGCGGCCGACCGGGATAGGCTGCGTCAACTCAGCGATGCCGCTGCAGAAACCAGCCGGCAATACTTCTCCGAGACCGCGGTGCGGCAGCAGTTGGAAAATGCGCTTGAAGGTCTGGCGGCTTGAACGGAACTAAGCAACCAGCAGCCGCGTCCTCCGGAAGAAACAGCGTTGCCGCTATAATAATTGAATGAAAATTGCCTCAATATCCGCCACCAAGAATCAGATGAACATCCTGATTGGCCAGGTGTGCTATGTCGAGTCCTTCCTCATTACCGACCATGATCGATCTGTCGCCCGGCTTATCCCAGTTGGGGCTGGAAACGGTGGCTGAGGGACAAGTACTCCGTCCGTCCTCAGGCTTTACGAAGACAATCTGGAAATCGTCGCAATTCGCTTGAGCCTCATCTCCGAGCGTGAGGGATTCAGAGTTGCCCCGTGATTTCTAGAGTCTAGCTGTGGCAAAGCATATTTTTTGAGAAATACATAAATGAAACTGCATTTGGGCTGTGGCAAACGTTTTATCCCGGGCTTCGTTCACATTGATGCTGTTGATTACCCACACGTGGATCACGTTGCGACCATCGACAACCTGTCATTCATCCAAACTGACAGCGTTGATCTGATTTACAACTGTCATGTGCTAGAGCATTTCAAACGGCGTGACGTTGATCGGGTGCTTCGTGAATGGCTACGGGTCCTGAAACCTGGCGGTACATTACGTGTATCCGTTCCAGATTTTTCTAAACTCTGTGAGATATACCAGCGGCAAAGCCGGCTTGATTTGGTAATTGGGGCCCTGTTCGGGCGACAGGATTACCTCTACAACATTCACTACAACGTTTTTGATCTCATCAGTCTTTCTCAGTCACTAGAGCAAGCAGGCTTCGTGAAGGTTCGGCGTTACGACTGGCGTCAGACAGAACACGCGGACATGGACGATTTTTCTCAAGCCTACATTCCCCACATGGATAAGGAACACGGCACGCTCATCAGTCTGAATGTCGAATGCGACAAACCAGGTTGAATCACGACTGAGTCGGTTCATGCCAATTGCTCGCGTCATCTCGCGATGGAATTCTTACGTCGCGCGCTCCCCATTGAGAAAAATGGGGCACACAGCACTGGTGGCCGCCACGACCTCGCTAATCGCGAAAGGCATGGCGTTTGTCAAGGAAGTGGTCGTGGCTTCCATCTTCGGGCTTTCAGGCGCGCTCGACATTTACCTTGTTGCATTTGTCCTGATCGGTGTTCCGTTAAGCATTCTGCTCAACGCGGTGCAAACCGCACTTATCACCCATCTTTCGGGCACCAGCCTTGCCCCGAACGAAGAGGCAAACCGGTTTGTCGCGACCAGCCTGCTGACGCTAGCCTGCTTGGCAGTTTTGCTGCCGATCTGGCTATGGGCGCTACCTTACGCACTGCCATGGCTCGCTTCAGGGTTTTCTGTCGAGAAACGACAGGCGCTGGAAGCCGCACTGTACTGGCTCATCCCTTATTACTTTCTGAACGGGTTCAATCTTCTCGGGTATGGTGTTCTACAGGCGAAGGGACGTTATCTGGCCAATGGCTTGCTTCCCTCCGCAACGCCTGTCGTGATCATTCTGGTGTTGCTTGCTTGGAGTGTGCCTGGCGACTGGAAAGCCCTGGCTGCCTCGCTCGTGATTGGTAGTGCAATCGAGAGCCTTCTACTGTTGGTCACCCTATATCGACATGGCCAGCTCGCTTTCCCGCATCGACTGGAAATCAAGGGTATGGACGCGATCATAACGTCCAGTTTGGCGCTTCTGCCCGGAACGGTCATGCTAACGGCTAGTCCTGTGATCGAACAGGCCATCGCTGCCGCCATGGGCGAGGGCTCTAACGCAGCCTTGGCGTATGGCTACAAATTGCCCTCTGCATTGCAGGGCATCATTGTGACTGCCATAGGCATCACTGCATTGCCGTACTTTGCGAAGCAACTTGGGCAAGGTGATTCAGCTTATTGTTTACACAGCTTGAAAAAGCTCACCTTTTGGCTAATGGCCGGAGGTGTGGTCTTGATATTTCCACTCAGCATTTTTTCTTCGGACATCGTTGCGCTGCTATACCAGCGCGGTGCTTTCAACGCGCAAGCGACCACGCGAGTCGCACCGATTCAATTCGCCTATTTCATGCAAATTCCCTTTGCGCTGGTTGCCATGCTGGGGATAAAGCTGATGGCTGCGCTTAAACTCAACTGGCTTACGAGCGCCTACACGGCGGTAGCCGTGCTGTTGCAAGCCATATTGGCTTACGAACTCAGCGCGCATTATGGAACCCAAGGCATTGCCTGGGCTGCAACGCTGGTCTCGGCTTTGCTGGCGGCAATCACATTCTTTACCGCGCGGCTGACACTGCTTAAATTGTCCCAATGAAAAAAGTCTGCCTGTTCAATTTCGCGCCAATGGAAAATTTCCATGGCTACCGCCTCGAAACCTTCGATCCGTTGATCTATTTCTCGAAGGGCTCCCACTGGTCTTTGTCTGACCTCATTGTCTCGGGTTTGAATGGTTACGATCAGCGTCGAGCACTTTTCGCCGGTGCCGCTGGTGTAGATCGGCTTTACCGGGAACGCAACCCGAATTACATGCGCATGGTTGGCGATTTCATCGATCGCTTTCGGGATTTTGACCTCATTGTTATGGGAACTTACAACTTCATACATCCTGAAGTGCTGGCTCGGGAATTGAAGAAGCCGATCAAAATACTGGGCTTCGTCGATGATCCCCTCTCCACCTATGTGCGTGGCATTCCATACCTTTGGGCATTTGATGGCGCGTTTTTTATCTCGCCCGGGTATATCGAAAACCAAGTGTTTGATGACGCTATCCAACGATGGGGCAACAAGCCGGCCATGTGGTGGCCGCTCGTGGCCGCCCCCTTTACACGCCCTGAAAAGGCCGATGAGAATTTTTTCCGCCAGAGGGATGGGGACGTAGTCTATGTAGGCAATCCATATGGACCAAAAGTCGACAAGTTGATCAGGTTGAAACGCCATTTCGGCGACCGCTTGCGCATCCATGGCCGCTGGCAATTCAAGGGATACTTGGGGTTTGTTCGTGGGCTGCTAGGCAAGCCAGTCTATCCTCACCGTGTTACCAGTCTTGCTCCGGAAGAACGCACCCAGCTTTATTGGCGAACTAAGATCGGTTTCAATATGCATTTCTCCGATCATCCTTACGAAACGGGAAACATGCGAATGTATGAAACCCCAGCACACGGCATGTTGATGGTGTGCGACAAGGCCGCCGCGAATGCGCATGACCGTATTTTCAAATCAGGAACCGAGGCGGTTTATTACGATAGTTTCAACGAATCAATTGAGCTGATTGAACACTATTTAACACATGACGAAGAAAGAGTGCGCATTGCTCAAGCGGGTTATGAGCGCTATTGGAAAGATTACGAGTGGGGACGTAATTTGAAAAAACTTCTCGATTGGGCAAGTATGATTCGACATTAATGACCCGCTTAAATCAACAAAAGTAGAAAAATTATCGAGTCTGAATTTGTGCACTGTGGGTTTTGCACGTGGGAAGAATTATTTGAGAAAGTTATTAAATGACAGGTCACGCAACAGAAGTCGCAAGTGGTGAACGATTCGAATTTGGCGCCAACTGGGCGCAATTTTTGAATGTGCTGGACGACAAGCGCATCGTCCTGGCGGAACAATCGCTGCGAACCATGCTGGGCGTAAACGATTTACAGGGAAGGCGCTTTCTGGACATCGGCAGCGGCTCCGGGCTGTTCAGTCTGGTGGCGCGGCGCCTGGGGGCGACAGTATATTCGTTCGATTACGATCCGCAGTCGGTGGCGTGCACTGCCGAACTCAAGCGCCGTTATTACCCGGAAGATCCTGACTGGATTGTCGAGCAAGGCTCGGCGCTCGACCAGGGCTATCTGCAAACGCTAGGTGAGTGGGACATCGTCTATTCCTGGGGCGTGCTGCATCACACCGGCGCCATGTGGCAGGCGCTGGAAAACGTAATCCCGCTGGTCCGTCAAGGCGGCACGCTTTTTATCGCCATCTACAACTACCAGCGTGTCATGACGCCTGTGTGGACTGGGGTAAAGCGTGCCTACAACCGTCTGCCAAATGGGCTGCGCTGGCTGGTGCTTGGGCCTGCATTAATCCGTCTTTGGGGGCCAAGGACAATCCATGATTTGCTGCGCGGAAAACCTTTCCATACCTGGCGGCATTATGCTGAACATAGCGTGCGTGGCATGTCCGCCTGGCGCGATGTGGTTGACTGGGTCGGCGGTTATCCTTTCGAAGTGGCCAGACCCGAGGAAATATTCCGCTTTTATCGTGACCGGGGATTTGTTCTCAGGAATATGGTGACTTGCGGTGGGGGATTAGGTTGCAATGAGTTTGTCTTCACCCGTGCGTCCAATCCCTGAAACCATCCTGTTCCTAACACGTTCGCTTGATCGTGGTGGCGCGGAGCGCCAGTTGGTTGTGCTGGCAAAGGGCCTGGCGCGTCGGGGGCACGCTGTTGCGGTGGCGGTGTTTTTTGGGGGCGGTGCCTATGAGGCCGAGCTTGCCGAGGCAGGAGTGCGCGTTATTGACCTCGGTAAAAAAGGCCGCTGGGACATTCTGCCATTCCTGATCCGCCTAATGCGCCTCTTGCGCAAGGAACGTCCTGCGGTAATGCACAGTTACCTGGGCGTGCCCAATATTCTGGCGACTTTGCTTAAGCCGCTACTGCCAGGCACACGAATCATTTGGGGCGTTCGCGCTTCGAACGTGGATTTGTCCCATTACGATTGGCTTTCGCGCTTGGCCTACGCACTGGAGCGCCGCTTAGCGCGTTTCCCCGACCGTGTCATCGCCAATTCCTATGCAGGCAAGCGCCATGCGGCCGCAAACGGGTTCCCGGAAGGCAAGTTGGTCGTTATTCCCAACGGTATCAACACGGAATATTTTCGATTCGATCCTGAAGGCCGACAGCAGGCTCGCACGGAATGGGGGCTTGGTGAAGATGAGATACTCGTCGGCCTTGTCGCACGCCTCGACCCAATGAAGGATCACCCGACTTTTCTCGAAGCAGCAGGCCGCATTGCACGTGAGCGCCACGATGTGCGTTTCGTCTGTGTGGGTGATGGCTCGCCGGATTATGTCGAGAGGGTCAAGCAACGAGCTGTGGCATTGGGTTTGACCGGCCAGCTAATTTGGGCCGGTGCACGAGACAATATGCCGTCGATTTACAGCGCAGTGGACATTGCCACATCCACATCTGCTTTTGGTGAAGGCTTTTCCAACACCATCGCCGAGGCGATGGCCTGTGGCGTGCCCTGCGTGGTGACGGATGTGGGAGATTCTGCGCAGATCGTTGGGGACACAGGCAGCGTCGTTGCACCCGGCGACCACAGTGCATTAGCCGCCGTAATTCAGCATTTGATTTCCCTGCCTCCCAAAGAACGCGGGGCGCTGGGCGAGATGTGCCGGGCACGCATCGTGTCAGAGTTCAGTATGGACACGCTGGTACAACGTACCGAGCATGCGTTGGGCCTGGCTTGATGCGCATTGTCTTCATCATCACCGGCCTTTCTACCGGGGGCGCGGAAATGATGCTGTTCAAGGTGCTGGAATGCCTGGATCGCCAGCGCTTTGCGCCCCATGTCATTTCCCTGACGACGCTGGGTGAGCTTGCCCCGCGTATCGCGGCGCTTGGCATTCCGATTGACGCAGTGGGTATGAAACCCGGCCTGCCCAGCCCGTCAGGATTTTTTCGGCTAACGCAAATAATCAAACACCTGAACCCCGATGTGGTGCACACCTGGATGTACCACGCTGATTTGCTCGGTGGACTGGCGGCACGTTTGTCGGGCATATCTGCGGTAGGTTGGTGCATCCGCAACAGCAATCTGGACAAGAACAGAACCAAATTATCAACCCGTGCTGTCGTTAGTCTGTGCGCGTCGATCTCGAAATGGGTGCCGTCACGAATCCTATCGTGTTCAGAAAGAGCACGGCAGGTTCATGTGGCGCACGGTTATGCAGCGGAGAAAATGGTGATTGTGCCGAACGGATTTGATCTGAACCGATTCAAGCCAGATGACCATGCCAGACAACAGATACGGGCTGAGCTGGGGATTACTGATCAAACCCCTTTAGTTGGGCTGATCGGCAGATTTGATCCACAGAAAAATCATCTGGGATTCTTTGAGGCGGCGGCCGTGCTGCATCGACAGATGCCACAGGTACATTTTCTGCTCGCCGGCCAGGATATTGATAGTCGTAACGCAGCGTTGATGCAGGCCATTACCCAGGCAGGAGTACTTTCCAACACCCATTTGCTGGGTTTACGCAATGACATGCCTGAATTGATGGCTGCGCTAGATGTACTGGCTTCCTCATCTTCTTATGGCGAGGCATTTCCCAATGTGCTGGGCGAGGCGATGGCTTGCGGCGTGCCGTGTGCGGTAACCGATGTGGGCGATTCGGCGTATATCGTAGGCGATACGGGACGCGTCGTCGCGTCGGGCGACATGGCGGGTTTGGCGCAAGCATTGGCGGACATACTGCAATTGCCGGCGGCAGAACGGCTTGCTTTGGGTGAGGCGGCGCGAAGCCGAGTTGCGACCCATTTTGAGATTGGCCACATAACACGACAATACGAGGCCTTCTATGCAGACCTGGCCTCTATCAAGGGCCCAGAACGGCTCCACTGACATGAAAAAATATCTGCCATGGTGGCTGAAAATCAGCCTCAAGTTAATGCTTTCGAAAGTTCCCGTACCCTATTCCTTATGGGCAAAGGTGGGTGCATTCCGCCATGGAGATATGAACCAGCCGCAACGGGCATTGGATAGCCTCTTAATTCACGCCGCCACCGCAGGCATATTGGATGAACACGCTGTGGTGCCGCGTTTTTCGCGAGCGGGAATTAATGTATTGGAGTTAGGACCGGGCGATTCGGCTTTCACTGCAGCTATTGCGAAATCAATGGGTGCAGACAGATCGTGGCTCGTTGATGCAGGGGCCTTTGCCGTAACCGATATCAACGCGTATCAATCCCTTTTTGCATTTTTGCGCCAGCATGGCTTTCCTCTGCAGAATTTTCAGAAGCCGCAGTCAATTTCAGAGGTACTTAGCCAATGTAATGCCGTGTATCTTACCGATGGCGTTTGCAGCCTGGCTCATCTAAACGATCAATCAGTGGATTTCTGTTTTTCAAACGCGGTGTTGGAACACATCCCGAAAAAGGATATGGCCATGTTGGCCCGGGAGTTGTTGCGGGTGCTCAGATCTGGGGGTGTCTGCGTGCACCGAGTTGATTTGCAGGACCACTTGGGCGGGCAACTCAACAACCTACGTTTTTCCGAAAGAATATGGGAAAGCAATCTTTTTCGTAATTCAGGTTTTTACACTAACCGCATTCGCTTCGGCGAAATGGTCATGTTATTTGAACAAGCCGGTTTCAACTGTAAAGTGCCGCGTGTCGTGTACTGGGATCAGTTACCTACACCCAGAGCTAGTATGCACGATCCCTTCCGCACGCTTCCGGATGATGACTTGCGCGTAAAAGGATTTGACCTCGTACTTACTCATCGAGGGCAACACTAAGCATGTGTGGATTGGCCGGTGTATATGCACGCACTCCTCCTTCTGAGGACAGTTTACGGCGGATGGGACGGGCCATCGCGCATCGCGGCCCGGATGACAGTGGAGTCTGGCTAGACCCTGAAGCAGCCATGGGACTGGTACACCAGCGTCTGTCGATTGTCGATTTATCACCTGCCGGCCACCAGCCGATGGCCTCGCCTTGTGGCCGTTATGTCATCGCGTTTAACGGCGAGATATACAACCATTCCGAGTTGCGGCAAACATTGGCGCACTCAAGTTGGCGTGGGCATTCGGATACCGAAACCTTGCTGGTTGCGATCGCTACTTGGGGGGTTGAAGCAACGCTCAAACAGTGTATAGGCATGTTTGCTTTTGCTCTGTGGGACCGTAAAGCAAATACCCTCACGCTGGCTCGTGACCGGTTGGGGGAAAAGCCCCTGTATTACGGCTGGCAGGGAGAGACTTTCCTGTTCGGCTCGGAACTCAAGGCGCTCAAGGCGCACCCGGCGTTTCGCGCCGAAATCGATCGCAATGCACTGACGCTATTTCTGCGCCACAACACTATCCCCGCACCGTATTCGATTTACAAAGGCATACACAAACTGCTGCCCGGCACTTTTTTGCAGCTTCATGCCGGTCAGAAAGATTCACGGCCTGTGGCATATTGGTCTGCGCAGTCGACGGCCGAGGAAGGGCAGCGCAATCTGTTCCGGGGCAGCGATGCAGAAGCGGTGGCCGAACTGGAACGGCTGCTCGGCCATGCTGTGGGCGGGCAAATGGTGGCGGATGTCCCGCTGGGCGCGTTCCTGTCCGGCGGCATTGATTCCTCTACTGTAGTGGCGTTGATGCAGGCACAAAGCGCCCGTCCGGTGAAAACCTTCACCATCGGTTTTAACGAGGCAGGCTACAACGAAGCGGAACACGCTCATGTGGTGGCGCGCCACCTGGGAACGGAGCACACCGAGCTTTACGTCACGCCGAAGGACGCGATGGACGTGATACCGAGCCTGGCTGCGATTTACGATGAGCCCTTCGCCGATTCGTCGCAGATTCCCACCTGTCTGGTTTCGCGCCTGGCACGTAGCCATGTGACGGTGAGTCTGTCGGGTGACGGCGGCGACGAACTGTTCGGCGGCTACAACCGTTACTTCTGGGCGCGCGATTTGTGGCGCAAGTTGGGGTGGATGCCGCGCCCGCTGCGCGCGGCGTTGGCTGGAGTGCTGACCACCGTGCCGCCCGCGTCGTGGAACACGGCTTTCCAGAAACTGGAACAGTGGCTCCCAGCCAGGTTGCGTTATGCCAACCCTGGTGACAAGCTGCACAAAGCGGCCGAGATTCTGGCGGTGCGCTCGCCGGAGGAGATTTACCTGGGGCTGGTGTCGCACTGGAAAAACCCCGCGCAATTGGTGCCCGGCAGCCACGAGCCGCCAACGTTGCTTACCGACCCTGCCCATCGAGCGGACCTGCCCGATTTCGAGCACCGCATGATGTATCTGGATACGGTGACCTATCTGCCCGATGACATTCTCACCAAGGTGGACAGGGCGGCAATGTCCGTCAGTCTGGAAACCCGTGTGCCTCTGCTTGATCACCGTGTGGTGGAATTCGCCTGGACCTTGCCGCTCGCCATGAAAATCCGTCACGGCCAGGGCAAGTGGCTGTTGCGGCAGGTTCTTTATCGCCATGTTCCACAGGCAGTAATGGAACGCCCGAAGATGGGATTCGGCGTACCCATCGACCACTGGCTGCGTGGCCCACTCAAAGCGTGGGCGGATGCGCTCATTGAACCGGGGCGGCTGACACGGGAGGGGTTTTTCGACCCCATGCCGATTCAGCGCAAATGGGCAGAGCATCAGTCAGGTAGCCGAAACTGGTCCTATTACTTGTGGGATGTGCTGATGTTTCAGCAATGGCTGGAAGGCGTCTCCGACTCGAAGCCAAACGTGATTCGGCAATGAAGCTAGGTAATTTTCCCGTTCGGCGCCTGTTCGCTGTTTTTGTTTCAATATTCTTGATTGCCGTCGTTTTTTGGCTCTCTGGCATTGAGAACGTTGTGCGGCGGTTGGCTGGATTTCCACTCTGGACTTTAGCCAGTATTCTGGGATTGCTGTTAGCGAATCTGTTTGTGGTGTCCTTTCGCTACTGGCGGGTGCTAGAGCATTTCGGCATTACCGTGCCGTGGAAGGTCGCGTCACGCGCCTGTGTTGCCGGCCACGTTGCCGGACTCTTCCTGATCTCACTGTTTGGCCAAGTCTTGGGGCGACAGGCAGTAATGCAAAAATTTGGCGTGCAGCCCGTCGTAAACGCCAGCCTTGCTGTTTACGAGCGCACGCTCTTGGCGCTTGTCAGTGGAGCGCTTGGCGTATTCGGCGGATTCTATTTGCTCGGGAATTCCCTAATTGCGGGGTTTTTTCAGCGCATATCCTTTCTCGAGATCGTGATCGCTGCACTGGGAACGGCTGCATTGAGTCTGTGGCTGGGCGGGTCCAAGTTTGAAGCAAAACTATCTTGTCAAATGTTTTCCTGGACGAATTTTTCGCGCGTGATGGTAATCACTGGGCTAACGCTTGCTGGGCAGCTATTGATACTGGGATGTTTTGTGCTTGGAATTCTGGCGATCAGCCCGGGTGTGTCGACTACATCTTTGTTTTCCGCCGCGGCCATTATTAGTTTGGCCGCTAGCATACCGATTACCGTCAATGGATGGGGCGCGCGCGAGCTTGCGGCAGTGTATGTACTTGGCAAGCTGGGTATTCCTGCAGCAGACGCCGTGGCAGTGTCGATTTTGATTGGGCTATGTTCCACGCTGGTCATAGTTGCGGTCACGCCGTTTTCTCTCAGGAAGCTCCCTCCGTCCGAATCAGCCAACCCTCTCGTCGCGACAGTTCACTCTGCATTGGAAATCGAGAAACCGGCAGCGTGGATAGTGGGAATGGCCGTTGCTGTCACGGTGTTTTTTCAGGTCCACTTAACTTTGCCGGGTGGGGTGATCAATCTAAACCTGGCGGATCCATTTGCTATCCTGGCGCTCGCTGCAGTGGCGCTGCACGCATTATTTTCCCGGCAAACACCAGCATGGAGAATCAAGCACTTCAACATTGCCCTGAGCGCGATTAGCGTCTTGTTGCTGTTTGGTTTTATACGCGGTTGGCTCGAAATTGGCATTACGCAATGGGCACTCGGTGGAAGGCTTCTCGGTTGGCTCGTGTTGCTTGGCTATCTTTCAGCGGGGTATTTGATCGTGGCGAATGCCGGCACCCAAGGACTCAGGCGCCTTGCCGAAACCTTGATTACCTCCGCCGCCGTCGTGGTAATACTGCAAGCCATCCTGCATCTTTTGAATAATTGGGGAGTGAATACCGGTTCGGAACTTGCGTTTAATTTCGAAGGCTATGCAGGCAACCGCAATGCTTTTGCTTTCCAACTACTTGCTGCCATGGCGCTGCTTCTGGGCTATTCGCGGGTTTATGCGAGATGCGATGTGGCTTCGTATTCTTCCGTACGGCGATGGATATTCCCGGTGTTGCTTGGGATCGTGTTGGCTGGGCTTGTGTGGACCGGTTCGCGTGCAGGTTTGTTGGTGGGATTGGTAGTGCTGATTTTTGCCGGGATCGGCCGTTTGGCTGACCGTAGAATGCTCGGCTGGGGTTTGATGTTCGCCGCCATACTTTGGGTTGGTGTCTGGCTGGGGGCGCAAAGCGCCCCTATCCAAAGCGCCCCTATCCAAAGCACCATCTCCGGCGATGATAGCGATCAGGAACGTTGGGTAACGATGACCCACGCTCTGGAGTTGTGGCGCCAGTCCCCGATACTCGGCGCCGGGCTTGGTGTGTTCATCGCCAAGAGTCCGGCTTGGCTGGGGCATCCTCAGGTTATTCACAGTACGCCGCTGTGGGTGCTGGCGGAATTCGGGCTTATCGGTGCAGCGGTCATGGGGTGGGCATTTTCCCTGCTGGTCCATTACGCGACCAGGCTAGGCAAATTTCTGCCTGCGCGGCGTGTTTTGTTGCTGCTGATTTTGGCATTTGCCGTGTTCAGTCTCGCGCATGAGATATTTTTTCAGCGCATCTTCTGGTTTGTGTTGGGTGCGGTACTGGCACAACCTTTTGTCTCTAGGGGGCGCGTATGAACACGTGTTCCAAGCTATTGTTCGTGGTCACCGAAGACTGGTATTTCGTTACGCACCGGTTGCCACTTGCAGTGGCAGCGCAGGCGGCAGGGTTTGACGTGGCGGTGGCTACCCGCGAGGCACGACATGCGGATCTCATTCGTAGTGCAGGAATTCGGCTGATTCCCTTCAGCTTGTCGCGGCGTGGTGGCAACCCGCTTCGCGAAGTGATGGCGCTGTGGCGATTGTATCGCCGCGAGCAACCCGATCTGGTTCACCACGTGGCCTTGAAGCCTGTGGTGTTTGGCGCGCTGGCGGCGCGGTTGGCGCGAGTGCCTGCGCAGGTGAATGCAGTGGCGGGGTTGGGA
>JANJWF010000056.1 GCA_024709685.1 Thiobacillus sp. | reverse complement strand
TCGATGGTGCGCGCGATCGCCAAGCAGGCCGAGGCCGAGCGCGAACGGCGCGCCAAGGTGATCCATGCGGAGGGCGAACTGCAGGCGTCCGAAAAGCTGCTGGCCGCCGCCGAAATCCTCGCCGGCCGGCCGCAGGCGATGCAGTTGCGCTATCTGCAGACGCTGACCAGCATCGCCGGCGACAAGTCGTCGACCATCGTGTTTCCGATGCCGGTCGAACTGATGAACCTGATGATGCGGGTCACGAAACCCGGCGAATGATCCGCAGCCGGAAGAACGTCTGAAAACTCCAGTTCGCGCAAGGGTTGCGGGTGGCACACGGGGCCGCATCAGGGTATGCTCACCCGTTCCCGATGCATCCGGGAACTGCTAAAGGTCAGCGTGGTCTGTCCGATACATGCGCACTACATGGCTGTACCGCCATTCACAACGAGGAGCCTGAATGAACCCGCAAGTCACCACGATCAGCCGCAGCCAGTCTGCGGCAATGTCGACCAACAAGGTCGTCCGCAACACCTACATGCTGCTGTCGATGACGCTGGCATTTTCCGCGCTCACCGCCGGCGCATCGATGGCGCTCAACCTGCCGCATCCCGGCCTGATCATCACGCTGGTCGGTTACTTCGGCCTGTTGTTCCTCACCACCAAGTTCCGCGACAGCGGCCTCGGCATCGCCTTCGTTTTCGGCCTGACCGGCTTCATGGGTTACACGCTCGGCCCGATCCTCAACGCCTACCTCGCGTTGCCCAACGGCACCCAGGTGGTGATGATGGCGATGGGCGGCACCGCCGCGATCTTCCTCGGCCTGTCGGCCTACGTGATGACCACCCGCAAGGACTTCAGCTTCATGGGCGGCTTCCTCATGGTCGGCATCCTGGTCGCCTTCCTCGCCGGCCTCGGCGCCATCTTCTTCGAGATGCCCGGCCTGTCGCTGGCGGTCTCCGCGATGTTCGTTCTGCTGATGTCCGGCCTCATCCTGTACGAGACCAGCAGTATCATCCGCGGCGGCGAGACCAACTACATCATGGCGACCGTCACGCTGTTCGTCGCGATCTTCAACCTGTTCACCAGCCTGCTGCAGTTGCTGGGCTTCGCCAGCAGCGACTGATCGTCGATGCCATCGGCAAGCGAAACGGCGTCTGCAAAGGCGCCGTTTTTTATCGACACCCACTGCCACCTCGACGCCGCCGAGTTCGATGCCGACCGCGACGCCGAGTACGCGCGCGCCGTTGCCGCCGGGGTGGCCATCCAGATCGTTCCAGCCATCAGCCGCGACAACTTCACCGCGGTCGCCGCGACCTGCGAACGCTACGCCGGCTGCCTGCCGGCGTGGGGGCTGCACCCGATGTACATTCACATGCACCGGCCCGAGCACCTGGCGGAGCTACGCGCGCAAATCGAGGCCCGCCGCCCTGTCGCGGTCGGCGAGATCGGGCTCGACTTCTTTGTGCGCGACCTCGACCCCGCCGCCCAGGAATATTTTTTCGTCGAGCAGCTGAAAATCGCCCGCGACCACGACCTGCCGGTGCTGCTGCACTGCCGCCGCGCCAACGACGCACTGCTGAAGCAGCTGCGCAGAATCGGCGTGCGCGGCGGCATCGCCCACGCCTTCAACGGCAGCCCGCAGCAGGCCGATGCATTCATCAAGCTCGGGTTCAAGCTCGGCTTCGGCGGTGCCTTCACCTGGCCGCGTGCAAACAATCTCCGGCGGCTGGCGGCCGAGCTGCCGCTCGACGCCATCGTGCTGGAAACCGACAGTCCGGACATTCCGCCGATCTGGCTCGGCCGCGGCCGCAACGCGCCGGGCGAGCTGCCGCGCATCGCGCAGGTGCTGGCCGAGCTGCGCGGCGTCGACGTCGGGACGGTGGCAGCCGCCACCACCCGCAACGCCCGCGAACTGCTCGGCCTGGTCAACTAATCCGGTCACGCGCCTGCCGCCCCGTAGGAGGCCCGCCCCCGGGCCGATTGCAGGCGATCGCGCGGCCGGCAATCGCGGCGAGTACCCAGAGGGCATAAACACCCGGAGTGCATAAAGGTGCCGCTCCTACCCGCGGGCAATGGATTCGGTTCATACACCGCCGCCACGTAGGAGGCCCGCCTCGGGCCGATTGCAGCATCGTGCGCGCCTGCAATCGCGGCGAGTACCCGGAGCAGCGCCGAATGTCAGGGCAGGATGCTGCGGGTCTCCCCGATCCGCAGCACGAAGAACGCTGCCTCATCCACGCCCGCCTCGCGCCGCGCAGCGGCCAGTTCGCGCGGCGGGTCGTCGAGCGATTCGTCGGACATTTCGAAGGTGCCCCAGTGCACGCCCAGAGACCGGAGCGAGCGAATGTCCCGGTGCATCTTCAGCGCCTCGGCGGGATCGACGTGCTGCGCCCGCATGAACCAGCGCGGCGCGTAAGCGCCGATGGGCAGGGCAGCAAAGTCGAAGGGGCCGAGACGGCGGCCGATTTCCTGGAAGTCAGGTGAATAGCCAGTATCGCCGGAAAAGAAGACGTTGAGTTCGGGCGCGCGGATCGCCCAGCCGCCCCACAGGGTGCGGTTGCGGTCGAACAGGCTGCGGGCGCTCCAGTGCTGGACCGGAGTGAGGGTGAAGCGCACGCCACCCAGTTCGACATGCTCCCACCAGTCGAGCTCGGTCACCGTGTCGATGCCGAGTCTGGCGAACCACGGCTTCAACCCCAGTGGCACGGAGAAACGCAGCGTACCGCCACTCTGCCGGTGCAGTTGCCGCACGCTGTCGACGTCGAGATGGTCGTAGTGGTTGTGCGAAATCACCACCGCATGAATCTCCGGCAGCTCCGCCAGCGCCACACCCGGCGGCTGGTAGCGCCTGGGGCCGGCAAAGCTGACCGGCGAGGCGCGCTCGGAGAAGTGCGGATCGGTCAGCACGTTGAGCCCGCCCAGCCGGAGCAGCAGCGTTGCATGGCCGATCCAGGTGACGCTGGGGTTGCCCGCGGACGCGTGCAGCAATGCGAGGTCGGGCGTCACGCGCCAGTCGCGGTGCGCGGCGCCGGGCGGCTTCGGCACACCGTTCAGGCGACGTTCCCGTTGCCAGCGCCAGAAGCCCTCGGGCTTGATTTCGCCGGGGCCAGGATTGCGAAACCCCGTCGGCGTGTGGTGCGGGCGGGACGGATCGTAGTAGGGATTGTCCTTCAGGCCGGCGCAGCGACCCAGCAGTGCCAGCGGACCCAGCATCAGTCCGACCGGTCGGCCCCGCATCAAAGCCAGCGCCGCACCCGCGCCCGATAAGCCCGGTAGGCGTCGCCAAATCTCGCATCGAGATGCGCCTCTTCATGGCGGATGACGCCATAGCGCAGCATTGCCCAGATCAGCGGCGCAAACAGCAGCGGCCAGGCCGTCGCCAGCAGCAGCGAGACACCGACGAGAATGAACCAGTCGCCGACGTAGATCGGATTGCGGCTGAACCGGAACGGACCACCCGTGCACAGGGTGGACGCCGCCTTGTAGGGATTGACCGTGGTGTGATGGGAGCGGAAGGTGGCGATCGTCCATGCAAACAGCGCCAGTCCGATGCCGAGGGCGAGCCATCCCAGCGGTCGCGTCAGCGCACCCCAGTCGAGCGGCAACGCCCGGACGTGCCGGTCCAGCCACCAGCCGCCGGCGAGCGCCGCGGCGTAGGGTGCGGGCGGCAGGATCCACGTGGCAGGCTTGTACGCGCTCATGCAGTCCGGGTCAACGCAATTCGCGCTGCGCCACGCCCATCAGCGCAGCTCCCGCTGCGAGGTGGCGCGCAGGAACTCGTTGCGCAGCTGATCGCTGTCCCTGAAGCAGCCGGTAAAGGCCTGGGTGACGACACGCTCGTCGCCGCGCCGGTCTTCGCCCAGCAGCAGGCACAGCTGCTCCGCCTCGATGATGCACGCCGCCCCCTGCGCCTGACCGTGCGTCACCAGCGCCTCGGCGATGTCGCGCGTCATCCATTCCTGGTAGGTGAAGCGGTGGCCGATGGCGTCGACCATCCGCGCGATGCGGCCGAAACCGTGCAGCCGGCCACCGGGGATGTAGGCGACGTGCGCGACCCCGCGGAACGGCACCAGATGGTGCGGGCACACGCCGTGCACGGCGATGCCGCTCACCACCACCATGTCGTCGCGCTCGTCGGCGAAGCCCTCGCCCAGTGCCTCCGCCGGCGAGATCGCGTAGCCGCCCAGCAGGCGCCGCTGCCACAGTTCGCGCACCCGCTCTGCAGTGCGGCCGGTGTGCGCCGAGTCCGGCGCGATGCCGCACGCGGCGAGCAGGTCGTTCACCGCCCGCTCGAACGCCGCCGGGTCGAACGGCCCGGTCTGCGGGATGCCGAGGCTGCCGCCGCCGGGCGGTGCATGGCAGTCGTCGTGGTCGCCGCAGTCGGCCATCAGTTCAACGTCGCCTTGAGGAATTCGAGCGTGCGCGCCCACGAATCGGCGTCGGCCGCGGGATCGTATTTCAGCGGCAGACCGAACTGCGCCGCGTAGCTGTCGGCTTCACGGTTGGTGAAGGTGTGCTTCACGCCGGGGTAGGCGACGAACATGTAGTCGGCCTTGGCGTTGTCCATCTCGGCCTTGAAGGCCTCGACCTGCTCGGGCGGCACGATGGGATCGGCCTCGCCGTGGAAGATGCGCAGCTTCGCCTTGATATCGCCCGGTTTCACCGAGATGTCGGTCGCCAGCACGCCGTGATAGCTCACCACGGCCTTCAGCGGCATGCCGGCGCGCGCCACATTGAGCACCACGCCGCCGCCAAAGCAGTAGCCCAG
>JANJWF010000195.1 GCA_024709685.1 Thiobacillus sp. | reverse complement strand
TCGACTTGGCTGGATTCGGTACAGCTCTTGGCATCGTCCTCGGTGGCATCGCGGCACGTGCCGCGTTCGGTGCCATTGCCCGATTCGGGAAGCTTTCTACATGAGCTTAAAACGCTCTTCTACTTGTTTCAGTCTCCAGTGCAGTTCTGATGCGGCATGGTCGCATGACTGCGCATTCGATTTGCGGTTAGCTTCATCTGACCATTTCAATTCGTCGAATGTAACAAGCATTCGTTTGGCGGCATTAACAAGAGCTTCCAGTTCCTCAGCGTTCCGAGCACGGTGCGCTTTTTGACGTTCGTAATTGCTCATTGCCATTTTCAACCCTCCTGTTAGATAACTATATGATAACTGTTATCTAACAAATAACAATGGTATCTTCGTACTATGATTACTCTGATAACTGGCGGTCCCGGTGCCGGCAAAACCGCGTTGGCCCTTCATCTCTATCTGAGCGAGTCCAAGGGGCGGCCGCTCTTTTCCAACGTTCGGGAATTGAAGATCGATCACAGTCCCGTGCCACACATCGACGACTGGACCGTTTTCGAAAACAACGACCAAGGCACAGGCGAGTTCCGATTCAGTTTTCCCGAAAACGCTGTGATCATCCTCGACGAGGCGCAGCAGTTTTTCCGTCCGCGAGCTGCCGGCTCGAAAGTGCCGCCATATGTCCAGGCGTTCGAAACCCATCGGCAGGACGGTATCGATTTCATCTTGATGACGCAGCACTCGACGTTCATCGATTCCAACATTCGCAAGCTGATCAAAAACGCTCGTCATATCTTCATCAAGCCGGGTTTCTTCGGCCGCTACATTTTCCAGCGGCCTGATCTGATCGACGAGGATGATCGAAGCCAGCTCGCCCTCTGCAAGAAAACCAAGTACAAGTTGCCTGCCTATGTTTTCCCCCTCTACAAGAGTTCGAAAAAACACACGAAGCTGGCCCGGCCCGGACTTCCGATTCAAGCTTACGTACTCGGCGTTGCTCTACTGGTTCTTGCGGGTGGGGGCTTCGCGCTTTATGGCAGCATGGCGGAGAAGTTCGGAGACAAGGAACCGGAGCTAGTCGATTCTGGCGACAGTGGCGCGGCGCAGCCGCGACTCTGGCGCGAGGATACGCCAGCACCAAGGGTGCCTGATCGCATCATAGAGGCCACCACGCCCACCGATGACCACAACCCGCTATCAGCTCCCCTCTATGCATCGATCGCGCCTCCTGTGACCCCTCCGACGATTACAGGCTGCATCGCCTCAGCGCGTTCTTGCACCTGCTACAGCCAGCAATCCACGCCGGTCTGGCTTCCTGAGTCTCAGTGTCGGGAGCGAGCTGCCGGCCGCTATTACGACCCGTATGCCAACCCCGTTTCTGAAAGACAAACCGGGCCGCTGCACACCAAGACGCAGCCTGAGCCGCCCGGCTTAGGGCGGGGTTTCGAGGGCGGTGGACCGGCGTGATGTAGGAGCGTTTAGGCCCGCCGTCCGGGCCTGCGACGATCACGACCGGCCGCTAACTCTCGCAAAAGTCGATTTTGAATCCCGCATGAATAAAGGCCTCCCGGCCTGCCTGACATCGATGCCGCTGGCCAAAGCCAGGCGCAAAAAAAGCCCGCTTCTGCGGGCTTCATCTTTTCGGCTTTCGCCATTCCTTCGGGTGGTAGATCGCGTCCTTCAGGTCTGCCGGCCGTTCACGGAACAGCCTGAAGCGTTTGATCTTGTGCGGTTGGCTTGGTCGGTTGCGTCGTGAGTCGATCAGCAGCCATAGCACCCACACCAGCCCGAGCAGTATCCAAATTTTGTTATCCACCATGCCCGGATATTACGGCTGGCATTGGCCATCCTTGAACAGAACCGCCCATTATGCGAAGTGCTATCAGGTGTCGCCGCGTGTGCGCCACCCTGCAACCCTGCGCCTGAAAAACCCAACATCCCTGATAACGCCAACCCTAATATGGCGATTCTCCCAGTGCCACGAAAAGACCGCCAGTAGTCCCGGCGTTCCTCCGTCTTGGCATTTTCGGCTTCCACTGCTGCGATGATTTCAAGGGCGTCTTTTTCCAGAATTTCAGCGATACGCGCACAGGCGTAGTTGTCGGCTTGCCACTTCCCGAGACGGTACTCGCTCACTCGCTGCCGGGGTATTTGCAACACCTGGGCGAGCTTGTAGTCAGTTACGCCGCCTAACTTCTGTCTGGCTTCTTCCAGCAACGCCTGTGTTTTCGTGGCACTCATAGAATTCCCCATTTGTCAATGCACCGAAAAAACTTTTCGGTACGTGTGGCGCGAATGATAGTCCGAAAAAAGGACTTGCAAACCGTCCGACTTTCGGTCTATTTTTCGGGCGTCCGATCTTCGGACGCTACCCAACCGACAAGGAAACCTCACCATGCACAAGATCACCATCACCAGCACCGCCGTTCACACCAAATCAGGCATCGGCAAAAACGGCCGTCCCTACGAAATCCGCGAGCAGTCGGCATGGATTCACCTCGTGGGGGAGGACGGCAAGCCCCACCCCTACCCCACCGGCATGATGCTCATGCTCGACAAGCAGGCCGCCCCCTACGCCATCGGCGATTACATCCTTCACCCCTCCAGCATCCAGTCAGGCCAGTTCGGAGTCCTCAAAATCAAGCCCCTGCTGGTAGCGCAGCGGGCCGACCTCAAGGCGGCTTCTTAATTCCGGGTTCCAGTAACACCCGGAATTAGTCTCAAAAATGAGACTCCTCCCTGTGTTCTGCGACTGGCTCAAAGTGGCTGACTCCGCTTTTACCTATCAACCCACCGTCTGGCGGTCCAGCATCATGCGGACCACCGGCCGGGACGTGGATTGGGAGCGCCGCGCCTGGGTTGACTTCAAACAAACCAGCAGCGCCAGCAAAATCCGCGGCCGCTTTCTTGAAACCGGAGCTTTGAACGATGACGGACGCCAGCATGGAACCCTTCATCTCGACGGCAACCTCGGACGGTTCGGAGCCACCTCTAACCTGTTCGGGCTGCATGTTCGAGACTCGGCCGAGCGTGTGCTTGATCTGCTTGGAAAGTCCACCGATACCTTTTTCGAAAACCCGCTGGCTCTACACCTCAGACGGGTTGACCTCACGTGCAACTTTAGTTTTGCAACAGCAGCAGACGCCGCAGCCTACATCGACTGGAGTGCGCAGCATCACATAGGTCGCGCCACAGCAAGACACTACGCCACTGGATGCGCATGGGTTACTGAAAACTGGTCGGCCAAGGTCTATGACAAGTTGGCCGACATGCGCCGCCACAATCTGAACGACCTCGCCGATGAGCTGCAACGCCGCGAGGGCTACATCCTCCGCCATGAAATCACCCTTAGAACCGATGAACTGAACCGCCTAGGTCTGAACACCCTGGACAAATGGAGTCCCGAAATGGAAAACGTCATCTTCAGCGAAAAATTCGCACCCATCCTCCGCGCCGAAAACCTCCCCAGCCTCGACGAGTTGGCCGAAACCTTGCCGACTCGCCTTGCCACCTGCCTTCAGGCATGGCGTAACGGGATGGACTATCAGGCCGCGCTTCGTGATCGCCGCATCAGCCGCGCGACGTTCTATCGCTTAAGAGCGGATTTGCTCTCACACGGCGTAGACATTTCCGAACGCTGCAACGTCCGCACCTTGAATATCCGCCCACGCCTGATCGAAATGCAGCCATTGCACCAGCCCGCGTGGTGGGAAAGCGAGAGGGCCGCGTGATGCCTACGTCCTCCCGCTACCCGGTCCGTGGATATTTTCGATACCTGTGCTGGTTCAACTTCGGCGAGTACTTCACAAGTGGCTGCATCGTCGCATCGCGCAAACAGTGGTGCGTATCTGGCATGCATGACGGCTACCCATTCTGAATTCCTCCACTCCGGAGAATCCGCCACCGGTCGGACACCGGTAAACCTTCAAGGAGTTACAACATGAAAAAGTACCTTTCCGTTCCCGTTCTGGCCCTGATGTTCGGTTCCGCTCAAGCAGCTGTCCCGGCTTCGGTGACGACCGCCCTCACCGATGCTGCAGCCGACGCTGTGACCGTTGCCGGTCTGGCTCTGGCGATCATCGTCGGCATTGCCGCATTCAAGTACATGCGTCGCGCGCTCTAAAGGCCCGGGCCGGGTTTCGACTCGGCCCACCTCACTATGATTTATTCGTTTCAATGCGCGTCGGGTTCTGTCCTTGACGTCTCATCTTCTGGAGTCGTCGCCTGTTTCGACGGCTCTACCTTTTCGGCTGTCGTGTCCGTTCAGCCTGTCTCCATTCAACCTGTCGGCACTGATCCTGTGACTGGCTTTACTGACGGCATGACTCTCGGCTGGGGCGTTGCTGCTGCAATGGCCGCTGCTTGGGCAATCCACGCAATGCGCCGGGCGTTCTGATGAGCTTCGACCTCTACAGCCTCGCCGGCTTCCTGATCGTTGTGCTTCCTGCCTGGATAATCCTCCGATGAACCACGACACCAAAACCAGCTTCCTCGTTTTCCTATTCATCATGGCCGCGCTGACGCTCTCGCAGCGATCACATGCCGGGCTCAGCTTGTTGCCGGTCGTACCGGGCTACTCCGCCTCGTCTGGCTCCTATCGCGCTCCAGCTGGCTCATTCTCTATGGCTCCTGCGAATGACGGATACATCCAGCCGTCTAGGGTCAGCGTCGGCGGAAAACCAATCACGGTTCCCGCTAATCTTCGCATGGCATCGAACGCAGGCCAGTTCGCAAAAACGGCCATGCGTCTCAACCCGTGGGCCATAGCGGGAACACTGGCGGCTGGCTACCTCATTGACCAAGGCCTTGAGTGGGCCGAGGGCGAAGGCTGGACAAAAACAACTGCACCAGATATGCCGGGAGAACTCTACGGTACATGTCCCTATAAAACTGGCGGTAGCTGTTGGGATCAAGGGGCCTATGTCAGCGGATCAGGACAGGAAGCCCAATGTGCCGCCACGGGTGGTGGAACGAACGTTTTTAGCTCTGGTGGCTTCTGGTTTGCATACTGTTTTAGTGCTGCCGGTTGGCCATCTACATCAGCTCCAGCCACGCCGGAAGATTGGGACGCACTCCCTGACCCGCTTCCCATCGTTGGCCCTGAATTGCCCTATGCGCCTTATATGCCTGAGGGTGTTCCGGTCGATACACCTGGTTATGATTTCGCCCCCTTCGCCACTCCTGTAGGCGAGCCTTACGAGAAAATGGACGGCTCGACCGCTCAACCCATGGCGAAGGTCAGCCCCAACGGCGACAGCGTGACGGTGGACACCTACGATCAACCGTTGACGGATCCAAGTGGTGCGCCTGTGCCTACTGCGCCGCCTGTCGATACTCCGGAGCCCCAACCGGATAGCCCTACTCAATGCGACAAGTATCCGAACTCGCTCGGCTGCGCTGAATTGGGAACAGTTGACGAGGTGCCTGTAGCCGACGAGACGCGCTCTATTGCGGCTATTGATCCCATCACCACAATCGGCGGCGTCGGTGCCTGTCCTGCGCCTCTGACGGCTTCATTCATGGGTCAAACGGTTTCATTCAGCTATGACATGCCGTGCCAGTTCGCCACCTCGCTCAAGCCTCTGATTCTGGCGATAGCGTGGCTCTCTGCCGGCCTTATCTTTATCGGGGGGGTGCGTCAATAATGGCTTTTTTTCTTCCAGCTCTGGCAGCTGCAGCCGGTCCGATTGCCAAGCATGTGCTGGCCGCGCTTGGTATTGGCCTTATCTCTTTCGCTGCTCTGACTGCCTTGGTCGATGCGGTGATTTCTCACGTCCAGTCTAACTACTCGAATATCCCTGCTTCGGTCGCACAACTGCTCGACTTGGCTGGATTCGGTACAGCTCTTGGCATCGTCCTCGGTGGCATCGCGGCACGTGCCGCGTTCGGTGCCATTGCCCGATTCGGGAAGCTTTCTACATGAGCTTAAAACGCTCTTCTACTTGTTTCAGTCTCCAGTG
>JANJWF010000194.1 GCA_024709685.1 Thiobacillus sp. | reverse complement strand
TTGATCATCTCCGCGATTCGCCTGTAAATCGCGCTTTTTGAGTGCTTCATTTCGCCTTCAGCTGGGCTTTCAGCATCTTCAGCTCCATCGCGTGCTTCGCCGCTGTTTCCTTCTGCAGTTGCGCAGCGAGATCCGCGACGCGGGCCTGAAGCCCAGCAATCTCCTGGCTTTGCCGCTCGATGACCGCCGCCATGTCGGCCAGCGCCTGCGCTTGGCGGGCGCGGTGTGCCGCCTGCTTTTCCGCGTTTGTGAGTGCCATCTGTGTATCTCCGTTACGTGCCTGGTTACTAACTGGTAACGCGAAAATGCCACAAAAAAATCAGGCTGTCAACCCTATTCTGAAACTAACCAAAAACTCACTGGTTACTAACCAAGTTACGTAACCAGTTACTACATTAGTTACGTAACCAATTACTAACTGGTTAGCACAAAAATGATCGCGGTTACTAAACCGACAATCGAAAAGGAGGGGTGGTTACTCGTCGAGCCGGCGACCACGCCCCGCACCCCGCTTCAGCTCGTTGTCGGCGTCGGCGTACAGGTCCATCAGCTCACGCTCCCGCCGGTCCCACCGCGCCGCTCGCTGCATCCAGTCCGTGCGCTCGCGGTCTGCTCGCTCACGCTCTTCTCTCGCTTTGCGCTCGCCCTCGGCTTTCGCCTCGGCCGTGCGCTGGCGCTGCTGCTCGAGATCGAGCTCGAGGCGCTTCACGCGGCTGAAGGACTGCTGCAAAGCGGCGGTCAGGGTCCTGACTTCGCCCTTGAGCCCCTTGACCTCGCCAACGCGCGTCAGCGCCTCCAGCGCAGCCCCGGTGATGCCTGGGGCTGGCTTGCGGGCATTCGGCCCGCCAGCAGCCTTGCTGGGGTCGTGCGGATCGCCGCCAGCCTCCCCCGGCGTGTAGGTGCAGGGCACCGCCGCGTTGATCGTCTCGTGTATCCGTCGCCTCAGCTTCGCGCACGTCGATGCGCCATTGAGCCAGTGCTTTGCCTGCAGTCGCCCGTCATGGATCGGCGTCGCCACGATATGCACGTGCGGGCTCGACTCGTCGAGGTGCAGGTCGACGCCGATGACGTTGTCTTCGCCGAACTCCCTGACCGCTGCCGCTTTTGCAGCCAGCGCCAGCTTCTTCATGAGCGGCTTCATGCCCGGCTTCGGCTTGCCCTCGGGGTGCTCGGCTGTCGGCAGTTCGCGCCAGTCGGTCTGATTGCCGACCTGGACGACGATCTCGACAGCGAGAACGGCATCTTTTCGCTTCGCCAGCGCCTTTGCTGCATCGATCTGACCCTCTCGCCACGGTGCGATCTCGTACCGTCCTGCGGGGTCAAACCACGCTCGCCTGGGTAGCTGGCTCTTCGTCTCGTGTAGCCGCGTGTTGTGCCCTTCGCATCGCCCCACGCTCGTCCTGTCGTGCTTCTCGATCGACATCGAAAAAGAGAGCTCCATCGCCTTCCCTGCCTGTATGAATGTACATGCATCGCAGACAGTACGGCGCGGCTTTGGGTTCCCGAAGTGTTCTCCTAACACTTTCTGCGAAAGTGGGAGCCCTCCGGGGGCCCTGCCGGGGGCTGGCTGCCGCCGGGGCTCGCATACGCTCGGCCCGTCGCCACCCCCTGCTACCAGGTCGCCGGAGGCGACCCGGTCGAGGACCACGAACCGCCGATCTCCCGCCGCCGCCTCGGTCCCTGACCACAACCCCCCTCTCTGCTGACCGGGGTTCCTGCCCGGCAGGATGCCGGGCCTTCAGAGCGGTTAGGGCGGCGGGCGAGGAAGCGAGCCCGCAGGCCGTTATCCGGCCTTGTGCCGGCCTTCCTATGCCTCCGGCCGGCCGAAGGCTGGCCGCTCGATCTAGGCCCCGTCAGGGGCCCTCCAGGGGGTTTTCTCGGGTGCCCGAAGGGCGCCCCCATTCACTACGTGAACGGGGGCTAGGAAAGATGTAAGAAAGGACTAATCAAAAAAACACATATATCGCCTGGGTTTTCCGTCCGTTCAATGGCTCAACTTCGGTTCCATGATGGCTCAACTTCGGTTCTATAATGGCTCAGAAATGTGTTGACAATTGAGCCATCAAGCGTCAAGCTGTGAGCGGTTAAGAGTCAATCAGAGGGCGCGAAATGAGCCAAGCAACAGCAACAAAAAACGTAGAGAAAGAAACGGAAACGCGCCGTGGCGTGGTCCTTCACCATGACAACCCGTTCATGTCGGGGGGCGGCGTTCAGACGCGCACGCGGCGAATCACCAACAAGCGCGGCGACATGATGCTTGTGAATCGGGATGGCGTTATTCAGTCCGAAATCGCCGGATTCTGGGAGTCAGAAGAGGTTGACTCGACCAAATTCGTGAAGCTGTTTGTCAACGGCGTGAAGGCGCTCGCCGAGCTGACGAGCGCAGGGACGAAGGTCTTTGAGCTGCTGTACATCGAGATGCAAACGCGGATCGGGAAAGACCAGGTGTATCTCAGCTACACCGCTCTCGACGAAGACCGACAGCTCACGATCAGCCGCGCGACATACAAGCGCGGACTGTCCGAGCTGATCGAAAAACGGTTTCTTGCAGCCATGCCAGCCGTTGGCTGGTATTGGGTAAATCCTGATTTTATTTGGAATGGCGATCGGCTCGCTTTCGTCAAAGAGTACAGGCGAAAAGTGATCAGCAAAGATGAGCAGATGCGTGAAGAGCTTGAGCAGCGCGGACAGCAGAGGCTCGTCGAGTGAGCCAGCTCACGGGCTCGTGCCGGATCTGCCTTTCGATCCGGCCGCTTTACTCCGTCGGACTCGATCCGCGCTTCAATCGCGGCATCTGCTCTGCATGCGCTGATCGCATGATCGAGTGCGAGCATGATGAGGGCATGTCGACGCACATCGAGCACGACGCAGACGGCATCGGCTACACGGTGCAGCGGTGCATCGCCTGCGGCTACGACGAGATCGACACCGGCCCATAGCCCAGCAGCACGGCCTCCGGCCGCGCTGGAGGCCTCAGGAGCGGTTTGGCAGGGATGGGGCGGCCTGTTGGGCCTTCAGCCCTTGCGCGCAGATCCTGCGCCTTCCTCGCTCGACCTGGTCGCCTCCGGCGACCCTGAGAGCACTTCGCTCACCCAGTCACGCACGTATGTCTCGAAGTCGACGCGGGGGTCATTGTCAGCCCTTGCGATCACCTCCAGCTCTTCGCCGGTGTATCTCTCGAAGCGCTCTCTGAAGTCGTCAGGGACGCGCGGATCGATCGCGCGCAGCTTGTCCAACTCGATGTCTGATGTGCTCATTTATCATTTCCTCTACTTTTGTGTTTTTGACTCTTCGGCTTCGTAGTCGAGAGACCACGAAGCCAGTTCTGACCACCTCGAGGCGGTCCCGGTTGGCAGCTCAGCGGCCACCATCTCCAGCGCTTGCTCGAAGCTGCTCGCGCGTTTTTCGCGCACGAGCGCATCGAAAATGTCTGCCTTTCCGCGCAGCTCAATACTGAACCGCTCAGCGAGTTCAGCAGGCGAAAACGCGGCTTTGATCATCTCCGCGATTCGCCTGTAAATCGCGCTTTTTGAGTGCTTCATTTCGCCTTCAGCTGGGCTTTCAGCATCTTCAGCTCCATCGCGTGCTTCGCCGCTGTTTCCTTCTGCAGTTGCGCAGCGAGATCCGCGACGC
>JANJWF010000009.1 GCA_024709685.1 Thiobacillus sp. | reverse complement strand
TACGGGCACTTCGGACGGGCCGAGCCGGAGTTCACCTGGGAGCGCACGGATCAGGCGGAGAAGCTGGCGGCGTACAAGGGCTGATGCGGGTTGAGTGGGGGTTGGACAGTTGCGTTTGTTTTCAAACGCGAAAATCAATCGTGTCTGACCCCATTTATTCTTTCCATTTATTCTTTACCGATGCTGGTGGCGCCCATGACGGCTTGCTTAACTGTGCATAGAACGACGCTGCGTCAACGGAGGCAATAGCCCCGACCGCCGCGGCGGCGAACGCAACCAGTAGCCAGCCAAGCAAGCCGACGAATTGGGATGGCAGGGAGCGCGGCTTCATGGGGGAAAAAAGACCTAACGTTCAAATTCACCCGACGGCGGAAGCGGGCGAAGCCCGCTGTAGGCGGTCGGGTGGAATGCAGGGTTAGGCTTATGCCGGTTGCGCAACTGCTTGGGGCTGCCCATTGCTCTCCTGTGTGTCAACAAATGCACGACGGAACTGCAAGGGGCCGGATATGCCCGGAATTGGAGCTTGCGGATTGCCGGCGCCGGAGACAACGATGGAACCGAAGTTGAAGACGCGGCCAAGAATGCCTTGATTGACTTGGATACTTTCAATCTTCTGGAGGTTGATTTCGATAGTTGATCGGCTTATCAGGCCAAACTTGGCGATAACTCGCTTGTTTGTGATGGCAAGTTCGGTTGTCAAATATCTGATTGCAGCGGCAGCCCAGAACAGAAGGCCCAATCCATAGAACGCTAGAAATATGAAGCCGAGAACTATCAATGGCGCAAGCGACCAAATACTGACCTTGCCTTGATAAACAACTTGCTCCCCTTTCGTAAGCGCACTTTCCACATAACTTGCCATTTTTTTCCTCCTTGGTTGATGAAACGGGTTGTGAAGCCTAACGTAAAGCTTCAGCGGGCGGCGAAATGCGCAGCATTTCGATGGTCCGCTGCAAGCGCGGGTTAGCCCTTGTCGTTCTTGCGCTTCGCATTGCCGTGTCCTTGATGCTGCGAAAGTGGTTCCTCGCAGCGATGAATGACCTCTCCGGTCTCGTAATCGGTGATTTTCTCAAAGTAGTGGTCGTTGTCTCTGTCGATGACGCGCTGGCGGTGAACAGGTTTTCCGCGGCTGTAGGAGTAATCTGGTATCGACAGGTCCTCGACGTATGGCTTCTTTTGACTGGGGTGCTTTGCCTTGAATCCGAGCCCATCTCGAGCAACAAGTGTCTCCATTACCGAAACGTTGTGAATGCGCTTCGTGCTGCCGCACCCACCGCAGGGTTTTCTCATCTCCGGTGGGTCGGCGGCATCGTCGATTAGAGCGCCGCAATCCGCGCATTCGGTAGTCTCATGCGTTTCCGTCATATGGCTAACGTTATTTCAACGGCAAAACTGCCGTATAACCAGAACGGTCCTGCAACCTAACGCGGTCATGGTCATGCCAACTCATTGATTTTGCGGTCAATCGAAAAACAAACATGGCAGCCCCACTCGGCAAAGACGGCACGAATTGCGTTTAGCCCAAGCGCTTGTACTTGCGGTACCACTCCACCCACTTCCCGATCCCGTATTCAAGCGACGTCGCCGGCTTGAACCCGGTATCGCGGATGAGATCGTCGACGTCGGCGTAGGTCGCTTGCACGTCGCCGTCCTGCATCGGCAGGAAGTTTTTCTTCGCTTCCTGGCCGAGCGCCTTCTCGATGGTGCCGATGAAGTCCATCAGCTGCACCGGGGTGTGGTTGCCGATGTTGTAGACGCGGTAGGGCGCGTGGCTCGATGCCGGGTCAGGATTCTTGTGGTCGAAGTTCGGGTTGGGCTGCGGGATGCGGTCGAGCACCTTCACGGTGCCGTCGGCGATGTCGTCGATGTAGGTGAAGTCGCGCATCATGTCGCCGTGGTTGAATACGTCGATGGTGCGGCCTTCGAGGATCGCGGAGGTGAACAACCACGGCGACATGTCGGGCCGGCCCCACGGGCCGTAGACGGTGAAGTAGCGCAGCCCCGTGGTGGGCAGGCCGTAGAGGTGCGAGTAGGTGTGCGCCATCAGCTCGTTCGCCTTCTTGCTGGCGGCGTACAGGCTGACCGGGTGGTTGACCGGGTCGTGGGTGGAAAACGGGATCTTGGTGTTGGCGCCGTACACGCTCGATGAACTCGCGTAGACGAAGTGCTTGACGCCGTGGTGGCGGCAGCCTTCGAGCAGGTTGGCGAAGCCGACGATGTTCGACTGCACGTAGGCGTGCGGATTCTTCAGCGAGTAACGCACGCCGGCCTGCGCGGCGAGGTTGATGACGGCGTCGAAGTGGCCCTTCTCGAACAGGTCTTCCATCACCATGCGGTCGGAGATGTCGTCCTTGAGGAAGCGGAAGTTGGGCCAGGGCTTCAGCTGTTCCAGCCGCGCGAGCTTGAGTGCCGGTTCATAGTAGTCGTTGAGGCTGTCGATGCCGACGACCTCGTCGCCGCGCTTGAGCAGGATCTGCGCGACGTGCATGCCGATGAATCCGGCGGCTCCGGTAACAAGAACCGTCATGATCTCTCCGCGGCTTCGGTCGAGTCGTGCGATCCGCCGTCAGGGCGGGCCGCGCGGGTGAACAGGATTTTCATGGTCTGGCCTCCAAGTGGCGTCGATTCTAGCACCCCCCGGCCGCGCGCTTGGGTACAAACACCGGCCCCCCGTACAATCCGCCGATGCCCAAACTGCGCCTGATTCTCGACTGGATGCTCTACCGGCTGGCTCTGCTGCTGGCCGCTCCCCTGATTCCACTGCGCCTGCTGTGGCGCGGGCGGCGCGAGCACGGCTATCTGCAGGACTGGGACGAGCGACTGGGGGCGGGCGCCGTGCCGGAAGGTGCGCTGTGGGTCCACGCGGTGTCGGTCGGCGAGATGCGCGCGGCGCAACCGCTGATCGCCGCCCTGCGCGCCGCACATCCCGGCATGCCGGTGCTGCTCACTTGCATGACGCCGACCGGGCGCGCCACGGCAGCATCGCTGTACGGCGGGTTCGCGACCATCGTCTACCTGCCTTACGACTACGCCTGGCTCACGCGACGCTTTCTGCGCCGTGCCCGGCCGCGCATCGGCATCCTGATGGAAACCGAGCTGTGGCCCAACCTCATCCACGCCGCGACGCACGCAGGCGTCCCGCTGGTGCTGGCGAACGCCAGGCTCTCGAAGCGGTCGGCGCGAGGCTATGCGCGGCTGCCGGCACTGACGCGGGCGTGTCTGCAGCGGATCGCAATCGTCGCTGCGCAGGGCGAAGCCGATGCCGCACGCTTGCTGAAGCTCGGTGCTGCATCGGTTCGCGTCACCGGCAATCTCAAGTTCGACATCGCGCCGCCGCCCGAAATGCTCGAACGCGGCGCGGCGTGGAAGGCGAAATGGGGATCGCGGCCCGTGCTGCTGCTGGCGAGCACGCGCGAGGGCGAAGAAACGCCGCTGCTGCGTGCGTTCGCCGAGCGTGCGCCGGCGGAGGTGCTGCTGGTGCTGGTGCCGCGCCATCCGCAGCGCTTCGGCGAGGTGGCGGACCTGATCGCGACGGCGGGGCTGACGTATCAGCGCCGCAGTGTGCTCGACGGCGCGCTCACGCCGGATACGCGCGTGCTGCTCGGGGACAGCCTGGGCGAGCTGTTCGCGTACTACGCGGCGTGCGACGTCGCGTTCGTCGGCGGCAGCCTCGCACCGTTGGGGGGGCAGAACCTGATCGAGGCGGCGAGTGTGGGGAGGCCGGTGCTGGTCGGGCCGCACACATTCAATTTCGAGGAGGCGACGCGGCTGGCGATCGAGGCCGGGGCTGCGCTCAGGGTGAGCGATGCCGCGGACTTGATGGGGAACGCGCTACGGCTGCTGAACGACGCGCCGGCGTGCGCTCGCATGGGCGAGGCGGGGCTGGCGTTCACCGCGCACCATCGCGGCGCGGCGGAACGGGTGGAAGGGCTGATTTCGCCGCTGCTGAAGGCCTAGCGACGCTATTGCGGTGCTGCCGGCTGTGCCGGCGCCACTTGCGGTACCGCTGGCGGATGCAGATGCTGGTCGATCGCGGCGAGATCGGTGGGGCTGAGGGTGCCGACGGCGGCCTTGAGCGCGAGCCCGGCGAGCAGGTAGTCGTAGCGAGCCCCGGCCAGATCGCGGCGGGCGGACAGCACCTGCTGTTCGGCATCGAGCACGTCGAGGCTGGTGCGCACGCCGACCTGCAGCCCCAGCTTGGTGGATTCGAGCTGAGCTTCGGTGGAGGTCAGCGCCTGCTCCAGCGCACGCACACGCGCGGCGCCGCTGTTGACGTTGAGCCAGGCCTGGCGCGCTTGCAGGCTGGCCTCGCGGGTGGCGTTTTCCAGGTCCTGGCGGGCTTTTTCGCGATTGGCGACGGCCTCGCGCACCTGCGAACTGACACGCCCGCCCTGGTAGATCGGCAGGTTGAGTTCGAGGCCGACGATGGCCGTGTCGGCATCTACCTGAACCGTGCCGAAATTCTGATTGTTGGTCGTGGTGTAGCCGGCCACCGCATCGAGCGTGGGGAGGTGGCCGGCGCGATTGCGGTGGACTTCCTGGTCGGCGATGGTCTTGGCGATACGCTGGATCTCTGCCTGCAGGTTGCCTTCCGCAGCGCGGGCCGCCCAGTCGTCGATGCTGCCGGCCTCGCCCTGTAGCAGCTCGCCCGCAGCCAACGTGTCGAGGGTGCCGGCCGGCTTGCCGACCAGTTTCTCCAGTGTGCGCAGGCGGATGTTGTAGGTGTTCTCCTCGGCGATTTCCTGCGCGACGGCGAGATCGTAGCGTGCCTGCGCCTCGTGGGTATCGGTGATGGTGGCGGTGCCGACCTCGAAATTACGTTTGGCGGAGGCGAGCTGCTCGGTGATGGCGGCTTTCTGCGCGGCAATGAAGACGAGGTTGTCCAGCGACTGCAGCACGGCGAAATACGCCTGCGCAACGCGCAGGATGAGATCCTGTTCGGCGGCCCTGAACTGCACTTCGGCGATCTTCACCTGTTCTTTCGACTGTGCATACACGATCTGATTCTGGCGGCGAAACAGTGGCTGCGCGGCGTTGAGCGAGATTTCGTTGGAGCTGAACTCGGCGTCTCTCAGGGTGGAATCGACCTCGTTGTAGCGCACGTTGCCGCCCAGACTGACGTTGGGCAGCAGGCCGGCGCGGCCCTGCACCGATTTTTCCTGGCCGGCCTGGTATGCAGCGCGGGCGGCGGCGTATTGCGCGTCGTAGGCCTGCGCGTCACGGTAGGTGTCGGACAGGTTCGCCGCATGGGAAGCGGGTGCCAGCGCCAGCATCAGTGCAAAAGGCAGGGTCTTCAGCCGCATGGTGGGTCCAGTCTTGTCATTCGAGTCAGTAGCGCGGCATGGCCGGATCGACCTCGTCGGCCCACGCGGCCACGCCGCCGGATAGGTTGATCACGTCGCCGAAGCCGGCACTTTCAAGATAGCGCGCGGCGCGAAAGCTGCGCACGCCATGATGGCAGATGACCACGGTTTGCGCTGCTTGGTTCAATTCGGCGAGGCGCGCAGGCAGTTCACGCATCGGGATCAGGATCGCGTCGGGCAGGCGGCAGACGTCCCATTCCCACGGCTCGCGCACGTCGAGGAGCACCGGGGTGTTTCCGGCCCGCAGGTATGCGGCGAGTTCTGCCGGACGAAACTGGCGCATGGGGCGGGTGGCTTCAGAATACGAAGGCGGCGGGTTGCGGTGCGTTGACGAGCGGCGCCACGCAGGTTTCGAATAGCGTCACGCTGCGGAAGGCCCCCGGCGCGCTGCAGGTGATGAGTTTGGCCTGCATGACCGGAGGCTCGCCGACGATCGCGAACAGCCTGCCACCGACCCTGAGGCGGCGGCGAAAGGCTTCCGATAGCAGCGGCGTCGAGCCGGTCAGCACGATCACCTCGAAGCCGGCTTCGTCGGCCCAGTCGCGGGCGGCGTCGCCGCTGTGCAATACGACGTTGTCGATGCCGTGCGCACGCAGGGTCTGGTTCGCGGCAGCGGTGAATTCGGGAACGATGTCGATCGAAACCACTTCGGCCGCGCGCGACGCCAGCAACGCGGTCAGATAACCGCTGCCGGTACCGACTTCCAGCACCCGATCGGATGGACGGACGTCGAGTTCCTGCAGTGCGCGCGCTTCCAGTTTGGGCGTCCACATGACCTCGCCGTGGCCGAGCGGGATTTCCATGTCGACGAAGGCCAGCGCACGGTGTTCCTCGGGCACGAAGTCCTCGCGGCGGATCCTGAGCAGCAGATCCAGCACGTCCTGGTCCAATACATCCCAGGGCCGGATCTGCTGTTCCACCATGTTGTAGCGCGCCTGCTCGATGTCCATGCGGTGCCCTTGATTATCAATAAGTTAGAGGGATCTTGCCTTGCAATTATTCCACATTTCGGCTACCTTGAACCGCTCGCCAGGGGTCTCCAGTCCTTCGTTTCACGGGCCGGAGTGAGACATACCCTTCGAACCTGATGCGGTTGACACCGCCGTAGGGAGGCTGACCGGCCTTCCGTGTGCGGATGACGAGGCCGGTTACCAGCCAGCCTGCATTATCCAGTGAGGCTGCTTGATGGCGGCCTCCCTTGTTTTCCAGCGAGGCTGCCCGTGGCCTCCTGCTTTTGGAGTGCCTCATGAACGCCGCCATACCCAATCAAGCTGCCAAGTTTGTGGCCGCCACCGCCCACGTCGACGAGGCCGCGGTGCAGCCGCTGCCCAATTCCCGCAAGGTCTACGTCGAGGGCAGCCAGCCCGACATCCGCGTGCCGATGCGCGAGATCAGCCAGGCCGACACGCCGCTGATGTTCAGCGGCGAATCCGGCGCTGGCGCCGCCCGCTCGGAGCCCAACCCGCCGATCTTCGTCTACGACTGCTCGGGTCCCTACACCGATCCGGCGGCGAAGATCGACATCCGTGCCGGCCTGCCCGCGCTGCGCACCCGCTGGATCGAGGCGCGCGCCGACACCGAGGTGCTGGCCGATCTGAGCTCGGAGTACGGTCGCCAGCAGGCCGCCAATCCCGAACTCGCGACGATGCGCTTCCCGGAACTGCACCGTCATCCGCGTCGCGCCAGGGCGGGCATGAACGTCAGCCAGATGCACTACGCGCGCCAGGGCATCGTCACGCCGGAGATGGAGTTCGTCGCCATCCGCGAGAACAACAACCGCGCCACCTACCTGGAGTCGCTGAAGGCGTCCGGGCCGATGGGCGAGAAGCTCGCGACACTGATGAACCGCCAGCATCCCGGGCAGAACTTTGGTGCGAACCTGCAGGGCGAGATCACCCCCGAATTCGTGCGCGACGAGATCGCACGCGGCCGCGCCATCATCCCCAACAACATCAACCACCCGGAATCGGAGCCGATGATCATCGGCCGCAATTTCCTGGTGAAGATCAACGCCAACATCGGCAACTCGGCGCTCGGCTCCAGTATCCAGGAAGAGGTCGAGAAGATGACCTGGGCGATCCGCTGGGGCGGCGACACCGTGATGGATCTGTCGACCGGCAAGAACATCCACGAGACGCGCGAGTGGATCATCCGCAATTCGCCGGTTCCCATCGGCACCGTGCCGATCTACCAGGCGCTCGAGAAGGTCGACGGCAAAGCCGAAGAGCTGACCTGGGAGATGTTCCGTGACACGCTCATTGAACAAGCGGAACAGGGCGTCGACTACTTCACCATCCACGCCGGCGTGTTGCTGCGCTACGTGCCGATGACCGCCAACCGCATGACCGGCATCGTCTCGCGCGGCGGCTCGATCATGGCCAAGTGGTGCCTCGCGCATCACAAGGAGAGCTTCCTCTACACCCACTTCGAGGAAATCTGCGAAATCATGAAGGCCTACGACGTCGCCTTCAGCCTCGGTGATGGTTTGCGTCCCGGCTCGATCTACGACGCCAACGACGAGGCGCAGCTGTCCGAACTGCGCACGCTCGGCGAACTCACCCAGGTGGCGTGGAAGCACGACGTGCAGGTGATGATCGAGGGCCCCGGTCACGTGCCGATGCAGCTCATCAAGGAGAACATGGACAAGGAGCTGGAATGGTGCGACGAGGCGCCGTTTTACACGCTCGGTCCGCTCACCACCGACATCGCGCCCGGCTACGATCACAT
>JANJWF010000173.1 GCA_024709685.1 Thiobacillus sp. | reverse complement strand
CCCCGAAATGCCGGTATGGAACTGCCGAGGCGACTCATCAGGTAGTCGTTGCGTCCTTGTCCGGCATGACCAGAAAGCACATCGATGGTGCCGACCACGCCGCCTTCGCGCTCGTCGCCGCCAAACAGGGTTGGCTTGTTGATGCTCAGGCTGGTCAGCCCGTGGCCGGTGGACAGCGGCGCGCGGTCGGCATCACCCCACGCGGTACGGTCGCCCATCTGGATTTCCTGCACGGCATCGACGGGCCCCTGGCACAAGGCCAGATGCAGCCCCATCCGGTAGCGGTAGCCAACGGTTTGCGATTTGCTGCTGCCACCCATCAGCCTTGCTCCCGCTGGCTGGATTGATTGCGGGCGTGTTCGACCACACGTTTTGCCATTGCATCGCCGGTGGCCAGCAAGGTTTCGGCGTCACAGCCATCCCGCGGGAAGGCGCGGAAATCCAGGTCGTGACGCGCAAACCATGTACGCGTGCCGTTCACGCACAGGCCCACGGCGCGCACGTGATCGATGGTGATGACGGTCTGAGTGGTCATTTCTTGCCACCTTTCTTCTTGATCGGATCGGCTTCGAGATCGCCATACCAGACGACGTTGGAGCCGCGCAGCAGCACGGTGCCGAACACGACCGGGATCGGTCGGCCTTCTTCTGCGGTGGGGGCATCGACGTCAGACAGGGATGCCGGTTTGGGTTCGGGCGGTTTCGGCGCGAGCGCGACCGAAACCAGCGCCGCCACCACGATGACGACGAGGTACCACATGGCGATGTCTCCAGGGATTCAGAACACGCCCGTCGAGAACGGGTTTTTGCTCGGGATGGCGGGAAAGCCGCCGTAGTTGTCGAGGTTGCCGAAGCGCGACTCGCACGTGGCCGTGCTGTGATCGCAGCCGACCGTCAGAAGTACCTCTGTGCCGACGTCTATGGCGACCGGATAGAGCAACTCGACGCCGCCACCGTAGTCATTGACGATCATGTGGCGGGCACCTTCCGAGGTTTGCAGCCAGCCACCGGCCAAGCCACCACTGACGCTGCCGGGTGTGCCACCGTCGAGATCGACGTTGCGGCCATTGCTGTTGCTCACAAAGGCGCTGGCAGAAATCGGTGAGACACCACAGGCAGCCGAATACAGCACGTGGGTCAGGTCACTGAGGCGGTCGCGGGGCTCTGGGTTTCTGTGTTCCGGATCAGCGCTTCACGTTGATGTGCAAGTCGAAGTCGATCTCGGACGGCAGCGAGAAACCGGAGGAGGGGAAAAAGTCAGAAAGGGTGTCAGGCAGCATGGAATTTCCTCGTGTCAGAAAGGGAAAAGCCGAAGCCAGTTATCTGACTTAGGCTCGGTGTGGTCTTTTCTTGTGCGACCAAAGAAATGATATATCCATGAAAATGATGCCCCCCACGATCAATTAGGCAGCTAACCGGTATGATTCTGGGGTAACCAAACGTGAGCCAGGATGCTTCTCATGACAGTCCCTAGTTACGACAAATTCATCGAACCGATTCTACGATTTCTGGCTGAGCACCCTGAGGGTGCTCCGGCCAAAGATGCCTATGAAGCAGCGGCGCAGGCACTGCAGATTTCTGACGATGACCGCCAAGAGCTGTTAGCAAGCAGTTCGCAGCCTGTGTACAGAAATCGGGCTGGCTGGGCACATGACCGGCTTAAGCGAGCCGGACTGTCTACGAACCCTCGACGTGGCTACTGGCAACTCACCGAACAAGGCTTAGCATTCGTAAGTGCACACGAAGCCCCCCTGTCCCCAAAGGAGATTGAGCAGTTGGCCATCGGGTTCATGGATGTTCGGCTACGACCTGTTGCACCAGGTGAGTTACCTAATGACGCCGCACTGCTTCCGGTAGAAGCCACCCCTATCACTAGCGCCGCCAGTCCTGACGACAGGCTCACAGAAGCAGTCACAGAGCTAAGGCGTACTGTAGCTATTGAGCTGCTGGAAACACTGGCCTCCGTTTCGCCCTCGTTCTTTGAAACCATCGTTTTGGATCTTCTTCACAGAATGGGCTACGGCGCAAGCAGAGCTGACATTCAACGGGTAGGAGGTTCGGGAGACGGTGGTATCGATGGAGTCATCTCTCTCGACAAGTTAGGCCTTGAAAAGGTCTACGTCCAGGCTAAGCGTTGGCAACAAACGGTGGGGCGGCCTGAAGTGCAGGCCTTCTACGGTGCACTCGCAGGCCAGAGAGCTAACAAAGGAGTATTCATTACGACATCCGGCTACACAGCGCAGGCTTTAGATTTCGCCAAGTCTGTTGAGCGTGTAGTGCTGGTGGATGGCCGTCGCCTAGCAGAGCTAATGATCGACAACGAAGTCGGCGTTTCTGCTCGGACAGTCAAAGTACCAAAAATAGATAGCGATTACTTCGACGAAGAATCAACTTAACCGCAAGTCGATCCAAGTTTTCAGTTCTTGATGCTGGACGCCGTGAAACAGGGCGGGAAGTGCAGGTAGAAAAACTGGTTGCGAACTCAGCTCCGGGTCGCCAACCTGCACCGCTGAAAAGAGGACAGGGAATCGACCGGCATGCGAACTTTGCGCTCGCACAAACAAAAACGGCAACCTGTGAGGGTTGCCGT
>JANJWF010000116.1 GCA_024709685.1 Thiobacillus sp. | reverse complement strand
CGGGAGGTTGTTGTTGAAGGACAGGTAGACGTCGCCCGGGCCGTTGTAGACGAAGGCGTCGACGTCAGCCTCCGCCGGCACGCCGGCGACGCTGGCGTCGAACACCCGTGCGTAGCTGCCGTCTGAATTCCAGGCGTAGATATCGGCGTCGTCGTTCGCCCCAGCCACCCCAGGCACCGCGGTGTTGCCCGCAGTCGAGAAGTAGGCCTGCGTCGTCACGGGAGGTGGCGTGATCGTGTCGGTGTCGGTCGCGCTGTTGTTGGCCGCGTTCGCGTCGATCACGTTCGCCGGCCCGGCCACCGTAGCCGTATTGACCAGGCTGCCGGTCGCCGCCGCGCCGAGTGTGGCGTTGACGGTGAAGGTTGCCGTGCCGCCCATCGGCAGATCGACCGCCGTCGCGAGGTTGCCGCTACCGCTCGCTGCACAGGTCGCACCGCCCCCTGCCGCGCAGGTCCAGGCGACCCCGCTCAGGGTGGCCGGCAGGGTGTCGGTCACCGTTGCCCCGATTGCCGGGTCGGGACCCGCGTTGCCGGCCACGAGGGTGTAGGACACCGGCCCGCCCGCCACGACGTCGGTCACGCCGTCGGTCTTGGTGATCGACAGGTCGGCCAGCAGGATCAGGGCGTCGCTGTCGGTCGCGCTGTTGTCTGCCGGGTTCGGGTCGCTCACGCCGGCGGGGAGCGCCACCGTGGCGGTATTGACGAGACTGCCGGTGGCGGCCGCGCTGACCGTGCCGCTGACGGTGAAGGTCACCGTGCTGCCCACCGGGAGGTCCACTGTCGTCGCGATGTTGCCGTTGCCGGCCGCCGCGCCGCAGACCGCACCAACCGTTGCGCTGCAGGTCCAGGTGGCGCCGGCGAGATCGGCCGGCAGGATGTCGGCCACCTGTGCGCCCGTCACCGCCGTCGGCCCGGCGTTGCTCACCGTGACGGTGTAGGTGACCGGCGTGCCCCGGTTGACGCTCGTCAGGCCGTCAGTCTTGGCGATGGTCAGGTCGGCGCAGGAACCGGCCAGGCAGACGGCATCGAGCTTGACGAACATGCCGCCGTCCTGCGCCAGGTTGTTGACCAGGTGCAGCCTGCGGTCATAGATCACGATGCCATTCAGCGATGCAGGCGTGATGACGGCGTCCGTCGTCTTGAGCGAGGCCAGCAGCGTCGAATACTGGTATTGGTCGCGCGGAAAGTCGAGCCCGGCCTCCCGATACTGGTAGCGATTGCCGTCCTCGGCGACCATCTTCATGTAGGTGCCCTGGACAGTGGGCGCGTAGGAGCGCAGCCCCGCGTTGAGGAGGCGCAGCAGCGTGTCCTGCCCTACCGACAGCGTCGTCATGGCGGGATCGCCCATCTGGAACGGCTTGCCGTTGATCAGGAAATACTTCGGCCGGTAGCACAGTGTGCTCGTCATCGGCAGGGCCGTCCCCGCGCTGTCCGGGCAGGGCGTCGCCGGAGCGCCTGCGGCACCGTAGGTGCCGGCCGCGATGGCGGCGTGCTGCGCCGGGTCGATCTCGCTCAACAGCAACGTCAGTTCCGCGCCGTAGGGTACGCCGCTGTATGCCTGGCCGGGGACCGCCGGAACGGCGGGGGTTCCGGGGTCGCCCGGTATGTTGGGATCGGGGGGCACGGCCGGCACCTCGGGAATGAGATCGGAGAAGTTCCTGGTCACCGCCCCGTAGAGCCCCATCTGCACCTGCACCTGGGGATGGGTGCCGCTGTGGTACAGGTAGCTGCCGGGCCTGATGTCGGCCCAGGTGTAGTCCGCCGTGCCGCCCCCCGTGCCGGCCTCATGGGTGAAGGAGCGTACCCGCTGGGTCGTCGCGGTCCGCGGGCCCGAAGTGCCGTCTGTCCACACCGGCGTCATGGCTGCGGTCTGCCCCGGGATGACGAGGGAGGTCGGCTCGGTCAGGTCGTTGCGCAGGTGCACGGTCAACCCGGTGAGATCCGCCGACGGGACGTTCAGGGCCGGACCGGCCGCCGTCCAGGTGGTCGAATCCAGTGCGGGACAGCCGTCGCCCAGGTTGGCATTGTCATCCTGCACATAGCCCCAGATCGGCACGACCGCACCGCCCGGCATGGTGACGCTGCCGGACTTGGCGCACAGCCAGTACTCGGCCGCTGCGGCCTGGCCCGCGACAAAGAGGAGGCCGGCACACGCCAGCACGCTGGCGAGGGGCGTTTGGCGTTTGGCGGGGATGTTCATGGCGCCCTCTCAATCGATCAGGGTAGCGGGTAGGAGGGGGGCACGACGACGAACATCGTCATCATGCCGCCCGGGAAGATGTCGTTGTTGGTGAGTTCCTTCTCGGTGTGGGAATGCCACATGTAGAAGTAGCCCGCATAGGGGTTGTAGCCGCCTTCCCCGGGCGGCAGGAAGCCGGTTGCGCCCAGATAGGGACTGCCGCTGTAGTTGATGCCGATGGTGAGATCCTGGATGTTGGGCAGGGCCACCGGGATCGCGACGTCGTGGTCGTCGCACCACTCGCGGGTCGCGGTATCGAAGCCGTTTGCGTCCGGGGTGCAGGTGTGCGGATTCTGTGCCGTGGTGCCGTAGATGTCCCAGCCCAGCCTCTTGCCTGCCCACTCGAAAATGGCGTCGTAGGTGGAACCGGGCACTGCCTTGATGGTGAAGTCCGACCAGGCAAGATCAGGCCCGCTGAGGCCCGGCGCGCTTTCCAGCAGGCGGCCGTCGCGCGCGATGACCGTCACGTTGTTGCCGTGGGTGTGGAAGGGATGCAGGTCGCGCCCGGCGCTGACCAGCCTGACCAGCACCCTCTCGCCCGGATGCGCGAGCACCATCGAGCCGTAGGGCTGGTTCGGCAGCGCGGGGACGTTGTCGTCGAGCATGGTGTCCATGGCGTTGCGGCCGTTGATGAACCATTGCACCGCGAAGTAATCCGTCAGGTCCGGGTTGAGATTGCCCTGCGCCACCTGCTGGTGGATGTCCGGATCCATCTCGGTAAGCAGCAGCAGGTATTCCCGGTCGTAGGCGCTGCCCGGATGCCCGTATGCCTGGTTGGGCGCAGCAGGTCGCACGATGAGCGCGCCCACCAGTCCCATCTCCACCTGCAGCGAGGGTTGCGTGCCGCTGTGGTAGAGGTAGGTGCCGGGCTGCGTGGCGGTGAAGGTGTAGGTCACGGTTCCGCCCGGCAACGCCTCGCACGTCATCAGCCCGGCCGTGGTGCTGGGGGCGCCGCAATTGGTGCTGACTCCGCTCTGGCCCGGAAAGACGATGGAGGTACTCGCCGGCAAGGTGTTGTTGAGGGTAATGCTGACCGTCTCCCCCTGGTTCACGATCAGCGTCGGGCCGGGGTATTGCATGAGGCCGACGCCGTTGGCATAGCCCCAGGTCAGCACGCTGTTGGCGTCGGCGGTGCTGATATGGTCGGCCTTGGCGGTGAGGGTGAAAGCCGGGCCGGTGATGCCTGCGATGGCGGCAATGGCCTGTCCGGTGGCAACCAGCCACAGAGCGAGCGCGACCCCCCCCAGGGCGGCCAGTCTGTTCAGCAATGGATTCATGGCTAGTCTCCTTGTCGTGGATGGCATGGCGGACAGTTCGGCTAGTTGATGACGATCTCGGTCATCATGCCGCCATAATCCTCGGCCCCATTGCTGAGGTAGTTGAGGTTGGTCGTGTAGAGAAAGTACGTTCCCGCCGGCACGCCGCTGGTGTCGATCAGCACGTCGTGGGTTTCCCCGCCGCCGAGCGTGACCACGCTGGTGCCGTAGGAAAGGTCCTTGCCGCCGACCTCGCCGCCGCCGCGCAGGATGCGTGCGCCCTGACCGACGACGCGCATCGGCAGGCCCAGCGCCGTCACTGAAAAGAGATCGGCGACGCTCAGGTTGGACAGCCGCAGCAACAGCGTCGCGCCTTCGGTGGCCCGGTCGAGCGTCACCAGCGCGCTGGTGGGCTGCCCGGTCGCGATCGTTCCGCCGTTGGAGACCGAGCGCGGGTTGTCCGCCGCCGACGGCAGTGCAGCCGGATTGACGGTGTCCGGATAGCCGCGCCCGTTGAAAAAGGTGTAGGTGCTGGTGAGCGTGGCGAACGGCAAGGGCTGGACCGCGGCGTGCTCCTCATGGAACACATGGTCGAAAGAGCCGAGCTGCAAGGCGTAGGCCTTGTCGTACCCGGTGGCGCCGTCGCCGTCGTTGTAGACGAACTGGGTGTGGGTATTGCCGGAGCCGACCGGGTATTCAAGACTGGTCCCGTCCTGCGCGGGCCTGACGTAGAGCTGGCCGAGCATGCCCATCTCCATATGCTCGGTCGCCTCGACGTGGCAGTGGTAGATGAAGGTTCCGGGCTCGACGATGTTGTAGAAGTAGGTGAAGCTGCTCCCCATGTTGATCGCGACCGACGCATCGGGCACGCCGTCGAAGATGGCGGCCGCATTGGGAAAGCCGTGGAAGTGAACCGAGTGCGGGTCGAACAGGTCGGGGCGCTGGACCATGCCCACGTTGGTCAGGGTGAGATAGAACCTCTCCCCTTCCTTGAGTTCGATGGTTGGGGCCGGTTGCGTGGCGGCCAGGATGCCGGCATCGATGCGGGCGTCGATGGTGCCGGTTCCGGGCTTGATGCCGGTCAGGTCGGTGAAGCCGAAGGTATAGAGTTGTTTGCCGTCTGGCATGACGGCATACCCGTCGCCGCCGGAGATGTGCATGCAGCGCGTATTCGGCGGCTGGACTTCGCCCCCGGTCCACATGGCATCGCCGTCCGTATCCCCTGGACACTGCACAAACGCCGCCGCCTCGGCTTGCTGCGGCACAGCGAAGACCGCCGCCACCGACAGCGGGGCCAACCATTTGCGTAGATTCAGTGTGTTCATCATCTCTCTCCTTGTCGACTCCCTGGTCCACCGGGCGGGTGCCCGGCGGCGGGGTGAAGACGGTTGCTGCCCCTGTCCAAGCCCACTCACGGCGCGGGGCTGATCGCGTCCATCGAACCCGTGGGCAGGATGGGCAGGGTCAGGAGGCTGCTGAAGCCCGCACAGGCCGAGGCGGCGCCCGTGGTCGGCCCGGTGCACGCAAACACCTGGTTGCCGCTGCCGGCCAGACTGCTCGCCCCCGAGGCCACCGCGAAGGTGCCGCGGGTGCTGAGCCGGATGTCGCCGTCGGTCACGACGCTGGCGAAGTCGATGTCCTCGCCGGTCGTGGTCAGGCCGATGTCGGAGCCGTCGAAGTAGAGGCTGCAGCTGGTTCCGGCACACTGCAGCAGGTCCTTGTCGGTCAGACCCGCGAGGCCCGGCACGTCAGGGCTGCCGAAGGTAGACACCAGCACGCTGCCGCTGAGGATGGCGAAGGCGTCGACGTCCTCGAGGTTGCCGCCGTCGCCCAGCCCGACCGCGGAGCCGTCGAAGTGGAGGCTCCAGGTCGTGCCGTTCCAGTGGACGATGTCCTCGTCTTCCACTCCGGCCACGCCCGGCAGGTTCACCGCGATGTCGTTGCTGAAGGACAGGTAGACGTCGTTGGGGCCGTTGTAGACGAAGGCATCGACGTTGGCCGCCGCAGGCACGCCGGCGACACTGGCGTCGAACACCCGCGCGTAGCTGCCGTCTGAATTCCAAGCATAGATGTCGGCATCGTCGTTCGGGCCCGCCACCCCGGGCACATCGGAGTTGCCCGCGGTCGAGAAATAGGCCAGCACGGTGCCGGCTGGTGACGGCGTGATCGTGTCGGTGTCGGTCGCGCTGTTATTGGCCGCGTTCGGATCGCCCACGCCGGCAGGGGTTGCCACGCTGGCGGTGTTGACGAGGTTGCCGGTCGCCGCCGCGCTGAGCGTGGCGTTGACGGTGAAGGTCGCCGTGCCGCCCATCGGCAAGTCGACCGCCGTCGCGAGGTTGCCGCTGCCGCTCGCCGCGCAGGTCGCGCCGCCCGCCGCCGCGCAGGTCCAGGCGACCCCGCTCAGGATAGCCGGCAGGGTGTCGGTCACCGTTGCCCCGATCGCCGGGTCAGGGCCCACGTTGCCGGCCACGATGGTGTAGGACACCGGCCCGCCCGCCACGACGTCGGTCACGCCGTCGGTCTTGGTGATCGACAGGTCGGCACTCCCCACCGTGGCGGCCACCGCCACGATGTTGATCCCGTCCATCGAACCCGTGGGCAAGGTGGGCAGGGTCAGGAGGTTGCCGAAGCCCGCACAGGCCGAGGCGGCGCCCGTGGTCGGCCCGGTGCACGCAAACACCTGGTTGCCGCCGCCGGTCAGACTGCTCGCTCCCGAGGCCACCGCGAAGGTGCCGCGGGTGCTGAGCCGGATGTCGCCGCCGGCCGC
>JANJWF010000108.1 GCA_024709685.1 Thiobacillus sp. | reverse complement strand
CCTGCCTCCGTTCATGGCATTGGCACAAAACTTGATATCAAACACATCAAAAACCGTCGGAACCCGATCATGAAACGCACTGGTCGACGGGAGGCGCAACGTGACTGGAGTCACATAACCGATGCTTTCGCCTAATTAGTTAGTATTTTCTTATATTATTAAATAAAGTAACGATAACCCGGAGCCAAGCTCCGGAACGGGAAGGAGAGACACATGTCCCACACAACGCCAGAAGCGCCCATCACCCACCCCGGTGTCGATCAATCTCGACGCCGCCTGCTGTTCGGCGCCTCCGCACTCCCCCTCGTCGCCAGTGCAAGCCTCTCGGTGAGCAGCAGCACGGCCCAGGCGGCAGTCAACACCTCGGCGCGCATCGTCATTGCAGGCAGTGGTTTGGGCGGTCTTGCCATTGCGAGCCGGCTGTCACGTGAGCTATCTGGCGCGAAGATCACGATCATCGACCGCAAGGAAATTCACAACTACCAGCCGGGCTACACGCTCGTCGCCACGGGCATCTGGCCCGTCGAGAAAGTGAGCGACCGCAACGCCGACCTGGTGCCGGCCGGCGTGGAATGGGTGCGTGAGATGGTGGCGGAGTTCGACCCCGAGGCCAACGCCGTGGTCACCGACAGCGGCAAGCGCATCGAATACGACTACCTGGTGGTGGCGACCGGCTTGCATCTGGACTTCGCCCAAATCGAAGGCATGGACGTTGCAGCCATTGGCACCCACGGCCTGGGTTGCGTCTACCCCAGTCCCGAAGCCGCGCAAGCCACTTGGGTCGCGATGGACCGTTTCCGTCAGCAAGGCGGCCAGGCGCTGATGACCCTGCCCGCAACGCCTCTGAAATGCGCCGGCGCACCACTGAAGATGACCTTCATGATCGCAGACCGCTTGAAGCAAGCGGGTACGCGCAGCGCTTCGAAGGTGGACTTCCATTCGGCGCTGGACAACATCTTCAGCGTACCGAGCATCAACGCTGAAGTGCTGCGGCGCTGGGCCGAACTGGACATCCCCGTCACCTTCAACAGCAAGCTGGTTGCGGTCGATATTGGCGCGCGTCGTGCCACGGTGACGAGCCCGGAGGGCGAACGCACCGAAATCGGCTACGACTTCATTCACGTCGTACCCCCGATGCGGGCGCCGGACTCCGTCAAGAACAGCCCCCTGTCTTGGAAGGAAGGCGGCTTTGCGGCGGGCGGCTGGCTGGAGGTCGACCCGAAGAGCTTGCGCCACCGTCGCTTCCCGAATGTCTTTGGGCTGGGTGACATCAATGGCACCGCCAAGGGCAAGACGGCCGCCACGGTCAAGAAGAGCGCCCCGCTCGTCGCGCAGAACCTGATCGATGTGATCGCCGGTCGCGAGCCTTCTCAGGTCTTCGATGGCTACACCTCCTGCCCGCTGCTGCTGAGGGAAGGCTCGGCGCTGCTGGTCGAGTTCGATTACAACAACAACCTGACCCCTTCGCTGCCGATGATCGACCCCTTGCAAGACAGCTATTTCGCGTGGGTGATGAAGTACCGGCTGTTGAAACCGGCCTATATGGCCGTGGCCAAAGGCCGGGTTTGATAGGAGACACACCATGTACGAGATCTGGCTGACTCTGAACATTCTGTTCGAACTCGGGCTGCAGTACTTGCCTGCCGTGATTAGCACCGCGGTGCTTTGGCTGGTGTTGATGGGCGTTGCGGCAACGCGGCCAAATGCCCGCTGGAAGAAGGCCCTGTTGCCTGCCGTTGTGATGACCCTCATCGGGACAGCAATCACCTTTTTCATCACCCCCGCCATGACGAAATCTTCGTTCGCCGAAATGGGCTACTGGGTGGACTGGATGAACCTGTTCTTCTATTCCGCAGCCTTCGGCGCGGTGGCCGGCACGATCACCTGGCCCATCGCCGCCGGCCTGGGTTGCAGATGCAAGGCCTGACTCCCTTTACCTCATAGGACTGACGCCATGAAAAAACTCCTGATTGCCGCTGCCATCGGCTTCTCCAGCCTCGCCGTCCATGCGGTCGACATGCCGATTTCGGCCCAGGACACCTACGCGAAAATCCAGAAGGGCGAGAAGAACGTGCTCTTCATTGATGTGCGTGACCCGGTCGAGATCATGTTCGTTGGCTTCAGCGACGCAGTGCACGCCAACGTGCCCTTCATGATGGTCGACCGCACGCAATGGAATGCCGAAAAAGGTGTCTTCCGTCTTTATCGCAACCCGGATTTCGTCAATCAGGTCAAGCTGGAACTGGCCAAGCGCGGCCTGAGTGCAGACGCCGAAATCATCACAATGTGCCGCTCAGGCAGCGAACGCGGTGAGCCCAGTGCCGCGTTCCTGCGTGAAAACGGTCTGCCAAACGCACGCTTCGTCGTGCACGGCTTTCAAGGCGATGCCATCAAGGAAGGCCCCCAGGCCGGGTTGCGTTTGAAGAACGGCTGGCAAAATAGCGGACTGCCGTGGTCACCGAAGATGAATGCGGAGAAAATCTACCGGATCGACAATCGCTGAGACATCCGCCCCAGCAAGCCCAGCTCGATACCACCAGGAACCCCACGCATGGACCAGAACAAAATCTGGAGCAAGCGCTACAGCGACGCGGGTCAGGATTACCTGTTCGGCACTGAGCCGAATCGTTTTCTTGCGCGTCGCGAACAGTTGCTCCAAGACGGCCGCAACGCTATCTCCATCGCCGATGGCGAAGGTCGAAATTCGGTATGGCTGGCCGAGCTCGGCCTTGATGTCACGGCCATCGAGATCTCTGCCGTCGCGATCGAAAAGGCCCGCCACCTCGCCGCGGCGCGCAAGGTTGCAGTGCGGTTCATGCAGGCCGACATGCTCGCACCCGGCTGGCCGCCGGTCGACATGCAGGCCGCGTTCGACTGGGTCGTGGGGATTTTCATTCAGTTCGTTGGTCCCGAATGGCGCGAGCGCCAGTTCGACGTCATGAAGCAGCTCACACGCCCCGGCGGCCGCATCCTGCTGCAGGGCTACACGCCCAAGCAACTCGACTACCGCACCGGAGGACCGTCGGCGGTTGAAAACCTTTACACCGAGGAGATCCTGCGCGAGGCCTTTGCCGACTGGAAAATAGAGGAGCTGGTCGAATACGAGGACACCATCGCCGAAGGCAGCGGACATGTCGGGCACTCGGCACTGATTGGCATGGTGGCGCGCAAACCAGCTTGAAGCATGCCCATATGCACCGCGAGACGCCACCGAACCTGAGCGCGCCCCTAATCATTACATCGGCTTAGCACTTCACGCTTTTCATCCGCACCCATGCCAATCCATCGGAGCGGTATGTCTTCGTCCTGACCCAGGGCGCGCCAAAAAAAATTTTGACCGATGCATCCAAATCGCGCGCTGGCGTGTAGAGCAGATGTGGACGGCAATTTTGCCGACACATTGAACACACATGATCAGGATGAATCCCCATGAAGCAGACTTCAATCGGTAGGACGATCTCAATATTGTCCTCAGTTATCGCGATTAGCGCGGCAGCGCCTGCGTTGGCCATGAATCACGGAAAATTTAGCCAGGACGGCTTACCAGAGGCCGTCAAGGTGCCCGCTGGCAACGTGGTGATGCTCGAGGCGGTGGGGGCCGGAGAGATTACCTACGAATGCCGAGCCAAGAAGGACCTAGCGGATCAATTCGACTGGGTTTTCGTCGGGCCCGATGCCAAATTGAATGATCGCGCTGGCAAACAGATTGGCAAGTACTACGGCCCACCCGCAACCTGGGAGGCGAGCGATGGCTCAAAGGTGACCGCAACGCAGTTGGCTACTGCGCCTGGCGGCAATGGCAACCTCCCCTTGCAACTCGTCAAGGCCAATCCCGCCTCAGGTGCCGGTGCGATGCAAGGCGTAAGCTTTATCCAGCGCCTTGCAACCAAGGGCGGCATTGCACCAGCCAGCGTCTGTGCTCAAGCCAACCTGGGCGAAAAGCAGATTGTTCAGTATCAGGCCGACTACATCTTCTGGAAGGCCGAGTAAGCCCTATAAAACAAGCCTTAGGCTGCTATCCTGTCGCGCGTGAAATCAGAATCGGGTTCTTTCGATTACGAAGCTGCTTTGGCGGCATGCGCGCGCCAGGAGGGCGAGGCACTGCATCGACTTTATCGGCAAGAGAGCGCCTATTTGCTTGGCGTGGTGCAACGCATCGTTCGAGACCGCGCAAGATCCGAGGACATCGTCCACGATACATTTTTGAGGATCTGGAATAAGGCTGCCACTTTTAAAGCTGATAAAGGCTCGGGCCGAGGCTGGATCTACAGCGTGGCGCGCAATCTGGCCTTGAACGCCGTTCGCGACGGCACGCGCGAAGCGCGCCTGGACGACGATGCACACGCAGCGATTGATGCCTCTGCCGCGCTCCAGGCTTGGAGTGAGGCCCGCGATGCCTTCAACTGGCGTGACTCGGTAGGAAACTTGGAGCCTTGTCTCGAACAACTCGAGCCGATTCGC
>JANJWF010000078.1 GCA_024709685.1 Thiobacillus sp. | reverse complement strand
TGCGCCGTCAGGAACGTCTGCCTGTAGTTCGCGGCGCCCGCGCAAAGTGCGCAACCGGCTTCCTGTCCGCCGCACATCAACCCTCGCCACTTGAACGGCCAGGCTTTTGACTTACTTCCGGGATTCGAAAAATGGCCCATGCACTTCGATTCATCATTGTTCCGAAAGTCTCGCACCCCTGGTTCGACGAGGTGAACAAGGGGGCGCGGGCCCAGGCCGAAATCCTGAGCCGCGAGCTCGGTGTCGAGATTGTCGTCGACTACATGCCACCCTCGGTTGCCGGCGTCGTCGAGCAGAACACGATCTTGGAAGAGGCCGCCAGGCGTCGCCCGAGCGGCATCGCCGTCGATCCGGTCGACGCAGTAGGCCATATGACGGCGCTCGAGCGCATCAGGGATCAGGGAATTCCGCTGGTTCTGTTCGACTCGCCATCGCCGGACGGCAGCATCACCAGCGTTGGCAACAACTTTGCCCGGCAGGGCATTATTGCGGCCGAGCGTCTCGCCGAGCTCATTGGGTGCACCGGCAAGGTCGCGGTCATGCAGGGCTATCCCACGGCACCCAATCACAAGGAACGATACGAAGCCCAGCTGGCTGTGTTGGCGAAATATCCCGACATAACTGTTGTAGACGGTGGCATCGACAATGACGACATCGAGACGGCTCGACAGCAGGCCTCGGCTGTTCTCGAATCGCATCCTGATCTGAGCGGTTACCTGTGCTGCGATGCTTCTGGTCCGATCGGCATCGCAGCCGCCATCAGACATGCCGGGAAGGCCGGCAAAGTAAAAGTAGTCAGCATGGACGGGATCAGGCCCATCCTTGATGCCATCAAAGAAGGCGTAATCGATGCCTCCTCGGCAACCATTCCGAGAATGCAGGGCTCGATGTCAATCCTGATGTTGTGGCAAGCATCGCTCGGCGTTCAACTCCCTCAGGCCATCGATACGGGTATCGACGTCATCACGCCGCAAAACGTGGACCGATATCTGGCCGATGCAGTCCAGGAGCCCGGTCCCGAACGCCGGACCTGACACAAGCCACCAAATGCTGCGGCATGGACCGCAGGTGGCAGCGGCTGGCTGCTTCTGGCGGGACACGATCCGGTCGCCAACACGGGAAATGCGCTTGCTCGATACCTCAATGGCGGATTCCGGTTGGCAAAAAAAACGGTTCATCGCGCCTTCCCGGGGAACGCGTCCTTGATTTTGAGGAAGAAGTAGGCTGAGTCGCGGAAGCCGTAGGCCATGCGCTTGATGACCTTGATGCGGTTGTTCACCCCTTCGAGGATGCTGGTGTTCATCGGGAAGCGGGCTGAGGCGAGAATGCCTCGCAGGTATGGCTTCAATCGCTTGGCGAACAGGACGAGCGGAGCCAGGCCGCTGTCGATCGCCATGCGATACCAGTTTCGCCATCGTCGCGCACCCTCCGGAACGCTGGGGGCGAACCAGACTTCCTTCAATGCAGTCTTTAGCAGATAGACCGTCGCCAGCGGGGCATTGGCGGCAAGCAGCTCATCGAGCCTGACGCCCTGTGCCGCGTCCAGGTTGTTGCGGTTCCTCAGCAGCAGCCAGCGGCTCCTCTTGATGACCTGGCGCGCGGCCGGCTGGTCGCGCAGGGTATTGGCCTGATCCACCCGCACCCGGTCGATGACTTCGCGCCCGAAGCGCGCCACGACATGGAAGAGGTCGTAGACCACCTCCGCCTGCGGGCAGTGCTGGCGCACCTCCAGGTCGAAGGCCGTGTTCATGTCCATGGCGACCGCCTCGATATGGCGGCATCCTTCCTCGCCGAGCAACTCGAAGAATGGCCGGATCGCCTCCCGGCTGCGGCTTTCACCGACCCAGAGCACCCGCATCGCCTCAGCGTCCATGACGACCGTGGCGTAGCGATGGCCTTTGTGCAGGGCGAATTCGTCCATGACCAGGCGGCGCACCCCGCGTCCCTCGAACTCGCCATGTTTCGCTTCAAGGCGCAGCCGGTCGATCTCCTTGATGGTGTGCCAGTGCAGGCCGGTGAGCCGGGCGACATGGGCGATCGGCAGCAACTGGACCATGGCTTCCACCCAGGCCCGCAGCCGCCGGGTGATCCTGGCTTGCACTGGCAGCCAGGCAATACGCTCGGTGACGCATGCTCCGCAGTGGTGGCAGTCCATGCGCCGGACCGGTACATCCAGCCAGACCCGACGGTCGAAGCAGTCGCGATCACGGACGCGCCGCCAGCGGCGCTCATGCACCAGCATGCAGGGCTCGCCGCATCGACCGCAGCGGGCGGCGACCAAGGGATCTTCGGATAACGCAATGAGGAGCGAGCCATCGGCCTGCTCGCGAACGGATTGAACGACATGACCTTCCCAGAAGGCTAGTCCAGACATAACATCGTGCATGACGGGGTAGACGGTTGAGGTTGGATGGTTTGGCGACTGCCAATTTACCAACCACTACCTCGTCAACCTACTCTTGCCCCAGATTCCGCGAAGAACCAAAAAAACAGGGGCACGCAGCCCCTGTTCTCCTGAATGCCTGGAACGGCTCAGCGCTTGACCGGCTTGGCGGCGATCTCTTCCAGACGACGCGCCTTGATCACCTGGCCGTTCAATGCGGCGTCCTTGGCGCTGCCGCCGTAGGCGACCACCATCAGCTGGCTGTAGTAGAGCACCGGGATGTTGAACTTGGTGCCGTAGGTCTTGTTGACCTGGCCCTGATAGATCTCGACGTTTGCCTGGCACAGCGGGCAAGGCGTGACGATCATTTCGGCACCGTGGTCGTAGGCGGATTCGACGATGTCCTTGATCTGTGCCTGCGCCTTCTCGGGCTCGGAGAACGCCAGCGCGCCGCCGCAGCAGGTCACCTTCATGTCGTATTCGGGAATCGACTGGGCGCCGACCATTTCGACCATCTTGTCGAGATACACCGGATTCTCGAACGATTCGCCGGCGACGCCGAAAGGACGGTTGGTCTGGCAGCCTACATAGCCCGCGATCTTCACGCCTTCGAGCGGACGCACGACGTGCTTGGCCATCTCCTCGAAGCCGAGGTCCTCGATCAGTACCTCGACCATGTGGCGGATTTCCGGCATCTCGTTGATCGTGAGGCCGGCCTCCTTCAGTGCCTCGCGGGTGTCGGCCATCAGCGTGTCGGAGTGCGTGAGGCGCTCGCGGGTTTCGCGCGCACCCAGCCAGCAGGCGGCACAGGTGGCGACCATTTCCTGCCCCGGGAGATTCTGCTCGGACAGCGCAAAATTGCGCGCGTTCAGCACGTGACGCGGCAGTTCGCCCGCCTCGGCATAGCCGATCGAAGCACCGCAGCAGTTCCAGTCGGGGATTTCGGTGAGCTTGACGTCGAGCGTCTTGCACATCGATTCGACTGAGGTCAGGTAGTTGGAAGCGGAAGCGCCCTTCTGCGACGAGCAGCCGGGGTAAAACGCGTATTCATGTTTGGCCATATTTCTCTCCTCAGCCCGCCATCCTGGCGGCCTTGCGGCTGCGCTCGATTTCGTAGGCTTTCTTCAGCATCGACTGGATGCCTTTCTGATCCTTGCACTTGTGGCCGCCGAACAGTTCCATCACGTTGAGCCGCTTGGCCTTGACCAGGCCCAGCGCGACCGCCTGCATCGCCATGCCGTTCTTGATGCCCTGAACCAGGCCATCCTTGAAGTAGAGGCCCATCGACAGCTTGAGCTCGTTGACGCGCCCGGTCTTGGTCGCGTTCTTCCAGAACAGGCCGCTAAAGAAACGCGTCGGCTGCATTTTCGGCGCCACACCCAGCCGGTGCGCGTATTCCGCGATGCCGTGCATGATGTGGGTGATCGGCAGCTTCCTGGGGCAGCGCACGATGCAGTTGTAGCAGGAGGTGCAGTTCCACATCGACGTCGTGGTCAGCACTTCCTCGCGCTTGCCGGCGCGGATCATCATGAAGAGCTCCTGCGGCGGATGCTCCCACGCGCTCTGGAAGTTGGTCGGGCAGGAACCGGAGCAGACGCCGCATTGCATGCACATCTTCACCCAGTCGCCCATCTCGACCTGTTCTTCGATTTCCTTCAGGAAGTTGTTGCGGTACTTGTCCGCCATCGCAGTATTTGCGCTCACGTCGGATTCTCCTGTTAGAAGCCTTTGAACGGGCTGGGGCCAATGGCAACCAGCTCTTCGGCATATTTGTTGATCATCTCGGGGACCCGCTTGATGTCGGTGATGGCGACTTCAAGATCGCGCACGCGCTCCGACTCCAGGTTCAGCGTTTTCAGCGTGTCGTCGATCTTGGACATGCGTACGCGGCCGAGTTCGGAGCCTTTGACGAAGTGGCACTGGTACTCGTCGCCGGATTTGCAGCCCATCATCATCACGCCGTCGTAGCCGGCGTTCAGCGCGTCGGTCACCCAGATGGTGTTGACCGAGCCCAGGCAGCGAATCGGGATGATGCGAACGAAGGCCGAGTATTCGTTGCGGTTCATGCCCGCCATGTCGAGCGCGGGATACGCGTCGTTCTCGCAGGCCAGGATCAGGATGCGCGGCTTCTCGGAGAACTCGTCAGGGATGTCGACCGCCTTGATCTGGGCGCCGACGGTGTTGACCGAGTAGTTCTCGAACGAGATCACGCGCACCGGGCAGGCGCCCATGCAGGTGCCGCAGCGGCGGCAGCGCGATTCGTTGAAGAGCGGGAAGCGCTTTTCATCCTCGTCGATGGCGCCGAACGGACATTCGACCGTGCAGCGCTTGCACTGCGTGCAGCCTTCCAGACGCACCTTCGGGAACGACAGGTCGCCCGAGCGCGGGTGCGCGGCGCGACCCAGTTCTGCGTTCTCCAGCGCCTGGATCGCCTTCAGCGCGGCGCCGGTGGCGTCCTCGCGCGCCTGCACCATATCCATCGGACGGCGCACCGGACCTGCGGTGTAGATGCCGGTGCGGCGCGTTTCGTACGGGAAGCAGATGAAGTGCGAGTCGGTGAAGCCCTGCTTCAACTGCGGCACATCGCTGCCCTGACGGTAGTTCAGGTTGAGGATGGAAATCGGCTTCACCTCCACCTCGCCCTCGGCCGCGGGCGCCGCAAAGATATCCACGCCCGAGTTCGGCACCTGGCCCGTCGCAAGCACGACCAGATCGACATCGAGCATCGCGGCGTTCGTGTCATCCAGGATCAGATCGTGGAATTTCACCGTGCTGGTGGCGCCGCTGGGAACGACTTCGGCGACCTTGCCCTTGGTGAAGACGACGCCTTTTTCCTGTGCACTGCGGTAGAAATCCTCGCCGTTGCCGGGGGTGCGCAGGTCGGTGTAGATGACGGTCGTATCGATCGAAGGATTCGCGTCCTTGAAATACATCGCCTGCTTGATGCTGGTGTTGCAGCAGAAGCCCGAGCAGTACGCCAGGTGTTTGCCGGTCGGGTCGCACTGGCCGGCGCACTGGACGAACACCACCGACTTCACCGGCTGGCCGTCGCTGGGGCGGCGAATCACGCCGTCCTTGCCGGCGGCTTCCAGCGCCAGGGCCTCGAGCCCGGCCTGGTCGACCACGTTGGTCGACTTGCCGCCGCCGAGTTCCGGCAGCTTGTTCATGTCGTACAGCGTGAAGCCGCTCGCCTGCACGATGGCGCCGATGTCTTCGGTATGCGTCGCCCCCGATTCGGTGGCGATTTCGACCACGAAGCGGCCGGGTGCGCCGTCGGTCTTGGCGACGGTCGCGTTCAGATAGAGCTTGATGTTGCTGTCGCCCATCACCTGCGACACGAGGTCGGCGACGCCGGGATCCACGGGCGTCTTGTAGGGCTCGTGCACCGGCATGCGTTTGTAGAGCTTGCCGGCCCAGCCGCCGAGCGTGCCGGTCTTTTCCACCAGCACCACCTGGTAACCGGTCTTCGATGCCTCGATCGCGGCAGTCATGCCGGTGACGCCGCCGCCCACCACCAGCAGGGTCTTGCTGCTGCCGGTATTGGGGTTGCCGCCGGGGGCCGTCATCGCCTTCACTTCGGCGCAGCCCATGCGAACGTAGTCTTCCGCCATGTCCTGCGTGGTTTCGCGCGCTTCTTCCGTGTCGGGGCGGATCCAGATCACGCCTTCACGCAGGTTGGCACGCGCCACCGCGTTTTCGGGAAAGAAAAAAGCCTCGGTCTTGGCGCGGCGCGAACACGCGCCGATCATGATATGGGTCACCCCTTCATTGGCGATATCGTTCTTGATCATCGCCACGCCGTCGGCGTTGCACAGGAAATCGTGTGATTTCGCCAGCTGGACCTTGCCATCCTTCTGCGCGATCTTGACCAGCGTATCCGTGTCGAGACGCTCGCCCAGTCCGCAGCCCTTGCAGATATACGCTGCGACTTTGATGTCAGCCATGTCTTAAGCCTCCGACTTTGCTACTTTGTTTACCACCTGAATCGCACGCAGTGCGGCGGCGGTCGCCGACTGCACGGCACGGTTCACGTCCAGCGCGTTGGTCGCACAACCAGCGCCGAACACCGCGCCGTTGGCCGGATCAGCCTCGATGAAGCCGCTGGAATCCGCCACGATGTGGCCGGGAATGTTGATGCCCTTGACCGAGGGTTCCATGCCGACCGCCAGCACCACCAGGTCGTGCGGCGTCGTGTAGCGCTTGTAACCTTCGGTGTTGACGCCATGGCACACCGGATTGCCCTGCGCGTCTTCGGTGATCTTGGCAACCTTGGATTTGATGAAGGTGACCGCGGGATCGGCCTGCACCTTCTGGTAGAAATCCTCGAAACGGTCGATCGCGCGGATGTCGATGTAGTAGATGGTCGACTTGCCGTCTGTCGGGTACGCTTCGCGCACATAGTGCGTCTGCTTCAGCGAGGCCATGCAGCAGATCCGCGAGCAGTGCCGCAGGTGGTTCTCGTCGCGCGAGCCGGCGCACTGGATGAAAGCGATGTTCTTCGCTTCCTTGCCGTCGGACGGACGCAGGATCTTGCCGCCGGTTGGGCCATGGATATCGGCCAGGCGCTCGAACTCGACGCTGGTGATGACGTTCTCGAAGCGGTCGTAGCCGTAAGGCTGGATCTTGGCCGCGTCGTAGGGCTTCCACCCGGTCGCCCACACCACCGCGCCGGCCTTGATCTGGATCGTCTCTTCCTTCATGTCGAGATCGATCGCGTTGTACTTGCACGCTGCCTTCGCACGGTCGGCATCAGCGGTGCCGATGATTGCCGGATCCAGCACATAGCGCTGCGGGTAGGCCATCGCGTTCGGCAGATAGGCAGCCTTGTGCTGGCCGAGGTTGTAATTGAACGGGTCGTCCACCGACGTTTCGACCGCACGCCCGCAATCGCCGCAGGCAGTGCAGTTCTCGTTCACGTAACGCGGCCTGACCTTGATGGTGGCGGTGTAGTTGCCGACGTCGCCTTCGATGCCGGACACTTCCGCCAGCGTCACCACGCGCACGCGGGGATTGTTCTTCAGGCGGCGCAGGTTGATTTCCAGCCCGCAGACGGGATGGCACAGCTTGGGGAAGTAGCGATACATCTGGGAGGTGCGTCCGCCCAGTGCGGGGGTCTTCTCGACCAGTACGACGTTCTTGCCGGTTTCGGCCGCTTCGAGCGCGGCGGTCATGCCGGAAATCCCGCCGCCCACCACGAGTATGGTCTCGTTGGTCGCAACATGTTCCGTCATTGTTTTCTCCATGCGAGGATGCAAAGTTTTCTGAAACTGCTAGAAACTGCTCAGGGTTTCAAATCCGAATTCAACGTCCGAAATGTTACTCCGAGGTCACGTGCACCGCCATCGACAAGTGTCTAATTTCAATCGAAGTTTTCTATGCATGAATAAGAGGAAATGTGTGTCAAGACCACGCCAGGAGTAGGTAAAATGCGCAGCGAGCCGCGCCGCCGACACCCCTTTGACCAGAGAGACCGGCAGACTGCCCAATTTCGTCAGTTTTTGCCGCAACGCGGCATCCGGGAGGCGTTCAAGCCGCGACATCGCAAGCCAATTCAAGCACTTACTCATTCGGCATCCGTCTTGCACGTATTCCGATGGGAATTCACCCTGATATGAGAGGATCAACATGGCACGCAAGCAAATACTCGTACTTTTCGCCCTCGCCGCCTTCTCGGCGCCGGCTCTCGCCGTCGACGGAAAAGCCGTGCTCGGCGGCGCACTCGGCGGCGGCGCCGGGGCAGCAGTCGGGTCGTCCATCGGCGGCCGCGACGGTGCGATCATCGGTGGCGCGCTGGGCGGCGCTGCGGGTGCGGCCATCGCAACCAGCGGATCCAAGGAAACCAGAGTGGTGACCAAGGAAGTCGTCGTCGAAAAGGAAGTGGTATATGTCAATGACCGCCACGACAACGGCCGGCACCGTGGCCACTACAAGAACAAGGGCCGCGACTGAAACCGATGCGCCGCCATCGCGCCGACGTCAACGTTCAGCCCGGCCGGTAAGGCGCTCAAGGCCCCAGAATTGCGACCGTCATGCCGACTGCGCATGACGGAACCTTCCGTAAATACCATCTGCGCAGTCCTTGGCGCACGATTTCATCGCGATCCGTCCAGTCCCGTCCGGACGTCGGCGACGGCCAGACAACCTAGCCGAAAGCGTATTTCAGGCCGACCGCATGCCAGTGCGCGGCCTCCTCCTCCAGCGCACGCCGGGTGAGCGGTCGCCGCTCCAGCCAGCCTTCCGGCAGGATCAGGCGGATACGCCTGTTGCCGCTCTCTACTTTCACCTCGGACAGATGCGGCTCGGCGCGACTGCGGCAGAGGATGACTGCCTGACGCAGCAGCCACACCAGCAGCCGGTCTGCGCCAGGCACCGTGCCGGCGGCAAACGCCGGCAGCTTCGTCAGCGCGCCGCGCTGGGCACGTGCCAACAGCGCAAGGCGCGCCTGCTCGGTGCGCGAGAAGCCGGGCATGTCGGCGTTCTCCAGGATGTAGCCCGAGTGGCGGTGATAGCCGCCATGCGACACCGACAGGCCGATTTCGTGCAGCCGCGCGGCCCAGTCGAGGAAGCGCTCGTCGTTTTCGTCCCGACTGCCGCAGGCAGCCAGCAATTTGAACGCCATATGCCTGACGCGTAGGGCCTGCTGGATGTCGATATGGGAGCGGCGCATGAATTCGTCCACCGTCGCCTCGCGCATGTCCTGCTGGTGGAAGCGCCCCAGGAGATCGTAGAGGATGCCTTCGCGCATGGCGGTTTCGGCGACGTCCATCTGCTCGATGCCAAGCTCGGCGAACAAGCCGGCCATGATGGCGAAGCCGCCGGCAATGACCGGGCGGCGGTCGCGCGACAGGCCGGGTAGGCCGAGGGAATCGACGTGGCCAGCCTTGGCGAGCTGGCCGCGCAGCCGGGCTAGGCCATCGGCGGTAATGCCGCGTGCCGACCAGCCGTTCTGTTCGAGAATCTCGCGCAGGGCACGCGCGGTACCGCTGGAGCCTACCGCCTGCTGCCAGTTACCGCGCGAGAAGGCCCGGGCGACGCGCTCGACCTCGGCGCGCGCGGCCGTCTCGGCCGCTTTCAGCGCGGCTTTGTCGATGGCGCCGCCGGCAAAAAAACGCATGGAGTAATTGACGCAGCCCATGTGCAGGCTTTCGCGTTCGTGGGGTCTCAGGCCATGACCAATGATGATCTCGGTGGAGCCGCCGCCGATGTCGACCACCAGCCGGCGGTCGGGCGAGGCCGGCAGCGAATGGGCAACACCGAGGTAGATCAGCCGCGCTTCTTCGCGCCCGGCGACGATCTCGATCGGGTGGCCGAGTGCGGCCTCGGCCTTGCGAATGAATGCCTCTGCATTCCTGGCGACGCGCAGCGTCGAGGTACCGATGCAACGAACCGCTTCCGCCGAGAGGCCGCTCAGACGCTCGCCGAACCGGTTGAGGCAGGCGAGCGCATGCGCCTGGGTGGCTTCGTCGAGGATCTTGTCGTCGGAGAGCCCGCCTGCGAGGCGCACGGTTTCCTTCAGCGAATCGAGCGGATAGAGCTGGTCACCCGCTACTCGTGCGACTTCGAGGCGGAAGGAGTTGGAACCCAGGTCGACAGCGGCAAGCGTGTCGTACGTCTTCATGCGACCGCCCCGAAGAACAGATAGGCCATGCCGATGGCGGCGAGGATGCCGGCGATGTCGGCGATCAGGCCGCACGCGACGGCGTGGCGCACGCGCTTGATACCGACCGCCCCGAAGTACACCGCCAGCACGTAGAAGGTCGTCTCGGTGCTGCCCTGCACGATCGAAGCGAGGCGGCCGGCAAACGAATCGGCGCCGTGCGTCTGCATGGTGTCGATCATCATGGCACGCGCACCACTCCCGGAAAACGGCTTCATCAGCGCGGTCGGCAGCGCATCGACCCAGCGCGCGTCGTAACCCAGCGCCAGCACCGCGCCGCGGATCGCGCCCATCAGAAAGTCAAGCGCGCCGCTGGCGCGGAATACGCCGATCGCCACCAGCATGGCGACAAGATACGGAATGATGGTGACCGCCGTATGAAAGCCTTCCTTCGCGCCCTCGACGAAGGCCTCATAGGCGTTGACGCGGCGGCGCACCGCCATCAGCAGGAAGGTGACGACGATGCCGAACAGCAGCACGTTGCTGAGGACGGTCGACTGCCGCGTCATCTCGCCGGCGTCGAGGCCGGAGAAATAAGCGACCAGGCCGCCGACCAGCGCGGTGGCGCCGCCGAGATACGCGAGCGTGACGCGGTTCCACAGTTGCAGGCGCTGGAAGAAGCCGGTGACGAAGAGGCCGGTCAGGGTGCCGATATAGGTGGTGATGAGCAGTGGCACGAAGACATCGGTGGGATCGGCCGCGCCCAGTTGCGCCCGGAACGTGAAAATGGTGACCGGCAGCAGGGTCACCGACGCGGTGTTGATGACGAGAAACAGGATCTGTGCGTCGCTCGCGGTGTCCGACGACGGGTTGAGCGTCTGCAGTTCCTGCATCGCCTTGATGCCGAGCGGGGTCGCCGCATTGTCGAGCCCCAGCATGTTGGCGCCCATGTTCATGGTCATGGCGCCGAGTGCCGGGTGGTTGGGCGGCACCTCGGGAAACAGACGCCGGAACAGCGGCGCCAGCCAGCGCGTCAGCACGTCGAGCATGCCGGCGCGCTCGCCGATCTTCATGACACCCAGCCACAGCGCCATCACACCTGTGAGGCCCAGCGCAATTTCAAATGCGGTCTTGCTGCTGTCGAACAGCGCCTTCACCAGCGCGGCGAAAATGCCGGCGTCACCGAGTACAAGCAGTTTGAACAGCGCGATCAGGAAGGCGACGAGAAAGAAGCCGATCCATAGCGCGTTGAGCATGAAACCTTACGCCACCCAACTTGCAATGACGACCAGCAAGCCCGCCACCAGCCAGATCACCAACCCGCGCCAGATCATGCTGACCGAACTGTCGATGCAGTCGTGGTCGGGCGCGTGGCCGGTTCCGAGCTCGGGCCGCCATACGGCTTCGTCGCCGATGGTGACGCTCTGCCCCAGCTTCACTCCCATCGCACCGGCGCCCGCGGCAATCACCACGCCCTCCTCCGCATCCGGCCAGGCGCCTGCCTGGGTGCGCCAGCAATACATGGCGTCCTCGAAGTTGCCCGCGATGGCGTAGGTCACCGCGGTGAGCCTCACAGGCAGCCAGTTGATGAGGTGAAAGGCGCGCTGTGCGAATGCGCTGAAGTGCCCACGGGTACCCACCCAGCGCCGCGACAGGATCGAGGCAGTGCGATACAGCACGGCTCCGACCGGCCCGAGCGGCGCCAGCAGCACGAACCAGAACAGCACGCCGAACATTTGCCGATTGCTCGCCTCCATCACCTGCTCGAGGGTCACGCGAGCGACTTCGTCGGCGGTGAAATGGCCGGCGTCTCCCCCCCGCCAGGCACCGAGGCGCTCACGTGCCGACTCGAGTTCGCCGGCACGCAGCAGGCGGGCGATGTGCTCGGCGTCGTCGCTGAAATACTTGAACCCCAGGGTCAGATACAGCACCGCCACGTTCCACGCCCAGCCCAGGATCGGGCTGATGCCGTTGAGCACGAAGAAGACCAGCCAGACTGCGGTCAGCACCGGCACGACCGCCAGCATCCAGGCGATCGCTCCGTGGCTGTATTCGCCCCCGTTGAAGCGGCGTTCCAGCCACCGGGTGAAACGGGAATAGGCCAGATAGTGCGGCAGCGGTTGCCGCAACGGGCGCAGGTGCTCGAGGGCAACGGAGGCGAGGACGGAGAAGAAAGCCATCAGCGGTTCATTTCCAGGGTGAAGGTACCGATCCGGTAGGCCTGCCCTGCCGGCCGATACAGTTCGACCGTCGGCATGGCGATGATCTGCCTGCGCGCTTCCAGCGCATCGGACAACGCCTGGTAGGCCTTGGAAGGCGCCAGCAGGACAGCCGCATGGACCTGGGCCGAATAGACGGGGCGACGCTCGATTCGTCCCTCTTTCAAGCCTTGCGGGAGGGGCGCATTCTCGGCCAGCGTATAGCCCAGCTGCGCACGAACCTTGCCGCGGTCTGCGCGGGGGTCGGTAAGAATCACGCTGATGGTGTCACCTGCCGCCACCTTCGCGGCGTTGAACTCGTCGAGCGCCCTGCGCTGTGTCTTGCGCATGTTGCTGATCTGACCCTCGTAGTCGAGGTAGGCGTACCGGTACGGGCCGGCTTCGGTTTCCGTCACGGCGACCGCGTTGAATCCGCCCCACCACCAGAACACTCCCAGCAGCGGCAATAAGAAGGCCAGCACAAATGCCGGCCACTGTTTCTTGAGCACTGATGATCCTCCCTGTTTCAGCTTCGAAGATATCACAGCCTCAGCATGGACGAACATGCAGCAGTGCACCAACGCGGGTCGGGGCTGCGTCAGGTGCTGTGCTGCCTATTCACCCGCGCTTACCTGAAGTGCCTGCGCGAGCGGATGGGCCGGGCCGTACGCGATCTTGCCCCTTTTGACGAGGCGTACGACGCCGTCGACTGGTCGAGATATCGTTCGATGCCGGCATTCGACGAAGCCAACCGGGTCAACGCCTGCAAGCAGTATCTGCGGCTGGAGCGGGAAGACGGAAACTGAACCTCAGCCGAGGATCAGCTTCACACCGATGAGGATGGTCACGATCTCGAACGCCCGCTTGATCCACAGGTTGCCCTTCCTGATCGCCAGGTGGCTGCCGAGATAGCCACCGAGGATCGAGCCGGCCAGCAGCGCCGGCATCCAGTCCCACGCCACCGTGCCGATCATGCCCAGTACCAGCGCGCCGGTGCCGTTCCATATCAGGCCGCAGAGGATCAGGGTGTAGGCCACGGCGCGCGTGTAGTCGAGGCCGAACCAGCGAATCAGCCAGATCGTGAGGAAGAGCCCGGTGCCGCTGGTGATCGAGCCGTTGAGAAAGCCTACGACGAACAACCCTGCCATGCCGGCGGCGAGCGCCGCGCCGTCCCGGTTCTTCGGCGCATGCTCCATGCCGAGGCGGGGCTTGAACACCGAATATAGCCCCAGGCCGAGCGTCAGCAATCCCAGCGACAGTGTGGCGATGCGCTCGGGAATCTGCAGGATCGTTACCGCCCCCAGCACCACGCCGGGCAAACCCGCGCCGAGGATGATCAGCGAGAAGCGGCGCTCGAGATGCGATTCCTTCAGATGCCTGAGCGTGGCCCCCAGCCCGAGCGCAACACTGGCGACCTTGTGGGTGGCGAGCGCCACCCCGAACGGCAGGCCGAGGAAGATCAGCATGGGAAACTGGATCAGCCCGGCACCGCCGCCGGACAGTGCCGAAAAGAAGTTCGCCGCCAGCGAGGCGACGAACAGGATCAACTGCTCGAACACGTACGGGCAATCAGGAGGTGATGCCGATCTCGGCCGGCAGCCTGGCGTAGACCAGTTTCAGGCCGGCCTCGGAGATGGCGTGCAGCAGGCGGTCGGCCATCGCGTCCTCGACGAAGAACTCGACCACCACCGGCAACTCGCCGGCCAGTTCGAAAAATCCCGCGTCGCGCCGGCCGTGGCGACCGAATCCGGCCAGCGTGCCAAACGCCGATCCCCCCCCAACACCGAGTGCCTGCGCTGTATCGAGCAGCCATTCGTAGGTCAGCTTGCCGTGATGGCGGCTGGCTTCGGACACAAACACCTGCAAGCAGACGACCTTCATTTGAAAAGCCTCATCGTATAGAAGCCCAGTCCGGTGGCGAGGAACGAACCCGCCATATGGGCCAGGGCGATCAGTCCGCCGTTAAGCCAGAGGCCGCGCATCAGCGCGGTAACGACCTCGGCCGAAAACGTGGAAAACGTGGTCAATCCGCCGAGCAGGCCGGTGATGAGGAAGAGCCGCGCTTGCGGCGGCACCCCGGGGTGTTCCACGAACCACGCGATCGCCAGGCCGACGAAGTAGCCGCCGATCAGGTTGGCGGCAAGCGTGCCGAGCGGCATCGCGGGCAACACCGGGTTGAGCCACAGCCCCAGCCCCCAGCGCAGCCACGCACCGATGGCGGCGCCCAGTCCGATGGCAATAAAGGCGATCACGGCAGGCAGGCGGCACGGAAAATCATGCGCGGATTCTAGCCGACCCCCGGGACCGGACCCTACATCGCGTCCTGAATGATCTCTTCGAGCAGTTTCTCGACGTCGGCCAGCGCCCGGTTCAACTCCGGATTCCTGGTCAGGGGCGGCTTGCGATAGGCGATGTAGACATGCTTGTCGTTCGGCAGCGTGTACACGGACACGATGTACGGACACATCGTCATCGCATTCGGGTCGGCCTCCATCATCCTGCGCGAAGCGACTGCGCTGCAGAACTCGAACTGTTCGCCGTTCACATACACCTGTTTGGTCGCACCCAGATCCTTGCCGGTGCGTTCCAGCATTTCAGCGATCTTGTTGGTGTGGTTGATCTTGATGCCCTTGCCCTCGATCGCTACCTCGATCGCATCACGGACGTACTGGAACTCGCCCTCGGTCTTGAAGACCTTTGCGAAGTCGTCCGTCGCCCACGAGGAAAACGGCAGGCTGGCGAGCGCGCAGAGCGTGAGAAATCGTTTCATGTCTGTCTCCATATTCGTATTTTCGAATTTTGGCCCGCGCCCACGCGAACGGCAAGCGTCGTTTGCTACACTCGCCGCATGGCTAAGCGACCCAAGGCAGCACAACTCAAGGCAGACGGCCGCTTCTGGCTGACCCTCGACGGCAGGAATTTCCTCGGCCGCGGCCGCGTCGAGCTGCTGCAAGGCATCCGCGAGACCGGATCGATCTCGAAGGCGGCCAAGTCCATGAAAATGAGCTACAAGGCGGCATGGGACGCGGTCGATGCGATGAACGCCGCGTGGCAGTCGCCGCTGGTCGAGAGCGGCCCCGCCGGCAGCCGGCTGACCGACGATGCCGAGCACCTGATTGCAGCGTATCAAAAGGCGGAAACGCGCCACACAGCCTTTATGGAGAAACTGGCGGAGAACCTGCCGGGGCGTGCCTCCTGATCGCTACTTGCCCGGTTCTGCCTCTTGCCAGGCCTTCAGCTTGCGCCACAAAGAAGCGCGATTGATGCCGAGGATCTGCGCCGCCGCGGTCTGGTTTCCCTTCACCTCCTCCAGTACACGGTAGATGTAGGTTTGCTCCTGCTCCTCCAGCGTGGGCAGGCGTCCGTCGATCCTGCGAAGGTTGAGGGTTCCCGCTTTCTGGAGACTCTCCGGCAGGTGTTCCACTTCGATGGCGTCGTCCACGGCCATGGCGGTTCCTCGCTCGATCAGGTTTTCCAGCTCACGCACATTGCCGGGAAACGGGTAATCCATAAGCAGCGCCATGACTTCGCCGGAAATGCGCGTCACCGGTTTTTTCATCCGGCTCGCATACTTGAGCAGGAAGTGCTGCGCGAGCAACGGAATGTCTCCCTTCCGCTGTGCGAGAGGCGGGATCTGAAGATTCACCACATTCAACCGGAAGTAGAGATCCTCGCGGAAGACTCCGTTCCTGATCGCTTCGGATACGTCGCGATTGGTCGCTGCCAGCACCCTCACATCACATTTAACCGGCCGCGTGCCCCCAAGTCGTAACACTTCCTTTTCCTGCAATACCCGCAGCAGCTTGACCTGCATGGAAGGTGTCATTTCCGTGACTTCGTCGAGAAAAAGCGTGCCGCCCGAACTCGTCTCGATCAAGCCTTTCTTCAGCGCCGTAGCGCCGGTGAACGCACCCTTCTCGTGCCCAAACAACTCGTTGGCCAGCAACTGCTCGCTGAACGCGCCGCAGTTGATTGCCGTATAGGGGCCCTCGCACCGGGTGCTGTGCCGATGCAGATATTTTGCGAACAGTTCCTTGCCTGTCCCGCTCTCGCCGGTGATCAGCACGCTGCAGTCCGTGGGCGCAATCTGCCGCGCAATGTCGAGCAGCCGCTGCATGGCGGTATCCTGGGTGACGATTCCATCGCCGTCGCGATAGCGTTCGACTTCGCGTCGCAAAGCGTCGTTCTCCCGCCGCAGGGCAACCTTCGCCAGCGCCTCGGCAACCACCTTGCGCACCTCGTCGAGGCGGAACGGCTTGGCGATGTAATAGAACGCACCGTGCTTCAGCGCCTGCACCGCCGACTCCGCCGTGGCGTAGCCGGTGATGAAGATGACCTCCGCCTTTGGCTGCGATGCTCGGCTCTTCCGCAGCACGTCCATGCCATCCACGCCTTCCATGCGCAGATCGGTAAGCACCACATCGTAGTCCTTCTGCTCCAGCAGCCTGACTGCCGCGGCGCCGCTCCGGGCTGCGGTAACCTGATAGCCCTCTTTTTCCATCACGTGCTGAAGATTGAGCAGGGCGATCTCCTCGTCGTCCACGATCAAGAGACGTGCTTCCATCACGATTCCCCCTTGCCGCCGACGGAGAGCCGCGGCCGCGATTTCCCGCTCGGCAGGCGAATGCGGAACGTCGCGCCCTGCCCCGGCGTGCTCTCGACCGAGATGCAGCCATCGTGCTCATCCACGATTTCATACACCACGAACAGCCCTAATCCCATGCCATGGCCCACCTCCTTGGTGGTGAAGAAGGGATCGAAAATGCGCGGCAGAATTTCCCGCGCAATACCCGGCCCATCGTCGATCACACTAATTTCCACCACCTCTCCCTCGCCGTCGCAGCCCGATCCCAGCGCCGTGCCTTCCGGCGGGCCGCTGACATGCTTGAGCTGCGCGGAAATGCGGATCTGGCCACCCGGCCCCAGCCCCTCCAGCGCATTGCGGATCAGATTCACGAAAACCTGCTGCAGCCGCTGCGGGTCAGCCGGCACCGTCAGATCCTCGGGAATGAACAACTGCACCACCGACTTGGCCGACACCTCGCCGCGCACGAATCCCACCGTCTGCGTCACCAGCGGCTTGAGCAGAACGGATTCCTTGCGGAACGCCTGCTCGCGGGAAAAATCCAGCAGCGCGCGCACGATGTTGCGTGCCCGCTCCGTTTGCTGGTCGATCTGCGCCAGGTACACCCTCTGCGTCGCCGGATCGCTTTCCCCGACCTCCTCCTGCAATATCTGGCAGGAGGTGGAAATGTTCGACAGCGGATTGTTCAGTTCGTGGGCGACACCCGAAAGCATGGTGCCGAGGGAGGCCAGGCGCTCCGAACGCATGAGCGACTTTTGCCGCACATCCAACTCCTTCAACATCCGATTGAAGGCCTCAATGATCGAAATGATCTCGCGGTCGTTCGAGGGCGCCGACAGCGATTCGCGCCGGTGGGTGGAAATGGCCACCACGCTCGCTTCCATCTCCTGCAGTGGTCCCACCACCCGCAGCGACAGCGCGCGGCCGATGAGCACGATCAGCAACGCCATACACACGATGACGCCCAGCAGCAGCGTACTGAAAGAAGCCAAAGTCGTCTGAATCTGGCGCCGCTCTAAAGCGGCCATATCCTCGGCGATGGTGACCACTTCCTTGCCGAGCGACCGCACGCCCGGCTCGAACGACTCGACCGGTTGCTGACCGCCGGCAGCGAAAGCCGACATCCGGCGCTGATAGTCATCAAGGAGCGCGCGTAACTGAGCCAGGCGCGCCTGCGTGGCGATAGCCGAAAAGCCCGCGCGGTTGGCTGTCAGCATCTCCTGCGCAAGCTTGATGTAGCGGGCGTTTTCCTCAAGATCAACCGCTTCGTGATGGAGGAAGTAGTTACGCTCGAAGCGACGTATCTCCAGCACCGTATTGAACAGATCGGTGGCGCGCTGCCCCAGCACCACCCGCGCTTCCAGCGTGCGCAACTCCCCCACGAAAAACACGGACGCCACCAGAATGGCCACTGCGACCGCGTAATAACCCAGAGTGATTTTTCCCCGCAGGGAATGGCGCAACCAAGCGCCTTTATGAGCGGGCATCACCGTCAAACCTCGACAACTGCCTAACATTGATGCATATTGCATCAATATGACGCAATATACAATACAACCCGACGATGTGTTATTTACCTTTTTATACAATAAGATAGCAGTTTATCTTGGGTAAATAGTCGTATTATGCAACACCTCAATAACCTCACAATGCCGGATAAAACTCAATATCTTATTTATAAACAAATGGTTATGTATTTGGCACGCAAACTGCATAAGTGAACTCGTCACAACCACCTCCATTGAGGCCGCCATGAACGCATTCACTCAAGCCGGAAAAAAGATTCTCGATGCCCTGTCATTTTCCAATGTCAACAACCTGGGCGAATTCCGTGCCCTACTCCGCCAGATCGACGGACCAGCCGACAAGACCTGTGAGCCTGGCTCCCGGAATGTGACGCCGCCGGCGTCCGGCAATGCCGCAATCACGCCGGCCATCGGGCACGTCCAGGGCGCGCTGTAAAAGATGGGCTCGCTCGCCTACCTTGAAACCGATTCCGCGGCGTTCACCATCAGCGCCCTCATCGTTGCCGCTTATTACGGTTTCCTCAACTACAAGGTGCGGAACAATCCCACCTACACCATTCACGGCGTAAACGCCTTGGCGCGCAGCCTCTGGGTGGAGCACATCATGCGCAATGCGTCCAAGGACGTGATGGCGGTGCAGACCCTGCGCAACTGGATCATGGGCGCTTCGCTCATGGCTTCCACCGCCGCGCTGCTCATCATCGGCACGCTCACCCTGTCCGGTCAGACGGAAAACATTTCACAGAGCTGGCACGTACTGAGCGTCAGACAGTCGATTGCCACCGAACTGTGGATACTCAAGGTGATGCTCCTGCTGCTGGATTTTATCGTGGCCTTCTTTGCTTTCACCATGTCCGTGCGTCTGGCCAACCATGTCGTATTCATGGTGAACGTGCCGAATCAGGATGCCCATCACATCCTGTCGCCCAAAGCCGTCGCGCGACGGATGCAACGGGCGGGCCGCATGTTCACGATCGGCATGCGCGCCTTCTTTTTCGCCGTGCCGCTGGTGTTCTGGCTGTTCGGGCCGTATTTCCTGCTGGCATCATCGATCGGGCTGGTCATCACGCTCTATCATCTCGACCGGACCGAGCCGGAAGAGGCGCTTGAAGGCGCAACCCGGAAGGCCGCACCCACGGTCGTTCCCATACAGGCGGCAAAGTACGCCGAATAAGCCTTGTCGGAGGCCCGCCCTGTCTTGAAGTCGAGCTATCAGCGGCGGGCCTTGTAGTAAAACGTCAGCGGTGACGCATCGGCCCTGGCCACCGCGGGCTTCAGTTTTCCCACCACGTGCATCTCGCACGCCTTGCAGTCGAAACGCAGGGTGAGCTTCTCGCTGCCGTTGATCAACGTCAGCGGCGCAGCACGCACCGTGCCCTGCACACCGGCGACACCCTTGGCCTGCTTGGGACACAGCGAGAGCGAGTAGCGTACGCAGTGCTTGGTGATCATCAGCGAGACGTCGCCGGTTTCCTCGTGGCTCTCGTAGGCGGCGGCGACGATCTTCACGCCGTGTTTCGCGTAAAAATCGCGCGCCTTGCGATTGTAGACGTTGGCCAGATAACTCAGCGTGTCCTCGGGATAGACTGCCGGCGGCTCGACCGCTGGCGCGCGCGGCGGGCGCCGATACGCCGCTGCGCGCTCGGCTTCCAGCGCGGTGACGGCATCGCGGCGCAATCCGTTGATGAGGGACGCAGGGATGAACCAGGGCTGCGTCAGATCGAGCGAGATTCCCATGGCCGCGAAGGGCGTGGTGCCGAGTTTGCCCAGATGCTCGCGCAAGGTGGCCTCCCCCCTGGCGGTATCCTTGGCGGGCTCCTTGGAATGGGCGGCTGCCACGTTGGCGGTGTGGCCGTCCTCGTCGGTCAGTGTCAGGGTAAATCCAGCGGCGGTCTCGCCCAGCCGCAGCCACACGCCAATGCGGCGCTCGCCGGACGCCTTGTCCAGCAGGCGCATCCAGTTCATGTCGCGGTTGCGGTTGACCAGCGTGCCGGCGCGCAGATCCTTGAAACTCGTCATCCGATCTTTCGGGAACATCCGCCACACGCCCACACCCACCTTCTCGGCACGATTGATCGCAAGGCCGGCGAGTTCCTTCTGCAGTGTGTAGTAGCAGAGTCCATCTCCGTTGTTGAGCACGGTCGCCGGATCGTCGGTCTCGAGCTCGACCCACCTGTCACCGAGCCTCGTCACGTAACCGACCGGCAGGCCGGGGTTCTTCGGCGTATCGAACGCGCCGATGTCGTCGCGGCGTCCGCCGACGAAGTAATCGGTGAACTCGCGGTTGAAGTTCTGGTTGGGATCGGGCGTAAAGGAAAACGTAGTGCGTCCGGAGGACGCGCGTGCAAATTCCGACCGGCGCTCGATCAGATCGTCGAACAGTTTTCGGTAATGGGCGGTGGTGTTCTTCACGTAGCCCATGTCCTTGTAGCGCCCCTCGATCTTGAAGCTGCGGATACCGGCGTCGACCATCGCATCGAGGTTGCCGCTCTGGTTGTTGTCCTTCATCGACAGCACGTGCTTGTCGTGCGCGACGACGCGCCCCTCCAAGTCGGTCACCTGGTACGGCAGGCGGCAGGCTTGCGAGCAGTCGCCGCGGTTGGCGCTGCGCCCGGTATGGGCGTGGCTGATGTAGCACTGGCCGCTGTAGGCGACGCACAACGCGCCGTGGACGAAGAATTCCAGCGTGGTTTCAGGCCGGGTCGCAGCGCGGATGGCGGCGATCTGCTGAAGGTCGAGCTCACGCGCGAGCACGACCTGCGAGAACCCGACGTCCTGCAGGAAGCGCGCCTTCTCCGGCGTGCGGATGTCGCACTGGGTGCTCGCGTGCAGTTGGATCGGTGGCAGGTCGAGCTCCAAAAGGCCCATGTCCTGGAGGATCAGCGCGTCGACGCCGGCGTCGAACAGCTGCCAGATCTGGCGCCGCGCGGGCTCGAGCTCGTCGTCGGAGAGGATGGTGTTGAGGGTGGCGAACACGCGCGCGTTGAAGCGGTGCGCGTGCGTCACCAGGCGCGCGATGTCGGAAACGTCGTTCGCCGCCGCAGCGCGCGCGCCGAACGACGGCCCGCCGATGTACACCGCGTCGGCGCCGTGGTTGACGGCTTCGATGCCGATGTCGGCATCGCGCGCGGGCGCGAGCAGTTCGAGTTGATGGGGGAGCACAGGGGACGTCCGGACAGCCAAAGCGGCATTCTACCGGACGCCGCCCCTACCCACTTATTCTGCGGCGGGCGGTACCTTGACCGCTTCGATCGCCAGCGTCAGCGTGACCTCGTCGCTCACGTAGGGGGCATTCTTGCCCATGTTGAAATCCGAGCGCTTGACCTGGGTGGTCGCGTTGGCGCCGCAGGCTTCCACCTTCAGCATCGGATGCGGCTGGCACTTGAAGTTCGTGACCTCGAGCTTCACCGGCTTCGTCACGCCCTTGATGGTGAGATCGCCCATGACGCTCACCGGCCGGTCGCCCTTGAACTTCATCTTGCTCGACTTGAAGGTAAGGGTGGGATGGTTGGCCGTGTCAAAGTAGTCGGCAGCCTGGATGTGCTCGTCGAACAGCGCAGAGCCGGTGTTTACCGAGGCGGCCTCGATGGTCACGTCGACCGAGCCGGTTTTCGCGGCACGGTCGAGCACCACCGTTCCGCTGGTCTTGTCGAACTTGTGGGTCTGGTTGGAG
>JANJWF010000068.1 GCA_024709685.1 Thiobacillus sp. | reverse complement strand
GGTAGCCGCAAACAAAGTCGGGAGCAGTCTCCGTCACCATCGCAGGAATGGCAATGTCGCTCCATTCCTCTGAGTCCTTGGTAATTACGACATCATTGACGTGAAGCCCAAATTTCCGGATCTCCTCCGCTGTCGCAGTTGTTTCCATCAGCCCCATTTCGGGGTAAACGTGATCGTTGTAGTAGACATCCGTGTAGTTGCATAACCTGACCGGCAACTCAGTATCGTCGGGCACTTTGTCCACGTTACTGACGCAGTAGGTCGCCTCCGTCTTCAGCCGCTTAGCGTCCCAGTGTCTTGGCAGAAGTGCAAGCCACTGGATATCAGAATGATGGTACTCGGGATATGGAGTGTTCTTCATGGTCCCGCCTTCCGCACAGCGCTACCCCAGAACGCCTCCTTGTCCCAATCCGGAGGAAAGCCCATGTGCGGTCGCGAAACCTGCGGATAGCGATCCAACAGATGAATGAGCCGTTCCGCCCACCGACTTTCCGGACAGACGACCTGCATCAGGGCCTCAATGACGACCAGTTGCAGATAGAGGCGGCGGCGCGGATTGAGCGTTTGCCCCGGATGCCCATGGGCGCCAGTGGCGATGGCCTCGGGCACGGCCGGCCAGTGGGCCGGAATCTTTTTCGGCATTTCCGGGCGGCTGCCGAACTCGCGGTTCCATACCCGGGCATGGTGCGCGCAGACGTTGCGCAGGTCTGAGAGGCTGCGAAACCAGGACTTGAGCAGGGGAAATTTCCAGGCGAAGTGGGCTTCGATGCGCTGGGTGTCCTTGGCTTGCCGCAGATGGGCAAAGAGGATGGACACTTCCTTGAAGGTCAGCAGTTCGACCGCCATCCAGATCGGCGGCTGCGGCGGGGCGGCGGTGTATTTGCTGCGGTAGTGGGCCAGGAAGGTTTCGACCTCGCGCGCCTTGGCTTCGTTGTTGAGCCGGTTGATCAGCCAGCCGTGGTCGTAGCGGGTGTCGAACAGCGTGGCGTTGAGATAGCCGTGCGGGCCGTGATGCTCGGCCAGGGTGTTGGTGAGCTGGGCGCGCAGCGCGACTTCCAGCCGCTCGATGGCATCCAGCAGCAGGAGTCGCAGTTCCCGGTCGAAGACATATAGATGCAGGACGTCGTCGAAGCTAGTGCCGTCCAGGAAGACGTGATCGGACTGGCCAGGGCGGTAGAACGGGCGGGTATAGGCCGACAGACGGTAGTAGCTGATGTTGCCCAGGTAATGCCGGGCGCGGCCTTCGTCTGGGATCGCCAGCCCCCGCTGCCGCAGGGTGTCGAGATGCTGGTCGATGGACTGGGCGGGCTTGTCGAAGGTGGTCATCGGCAAACCCCAGACGCAAAAAACCCGCCAGAGTGTGCATCGTTGAGAGGCATGGCGGGTGTGTTGCTACGCATTGTAGGGAGGTTGAACGCGTCAGTCAAGCCGCGTCGAGTGCTGGCGTGGAGCGGGCGTTTCGGGAAGATCATGCCGTCACCTCACCAAGCAGGCGCACGATGTCCAGCTCCAGGGCCTTGATTTCGCTCTCGATCACCGACAACTCGCGCGGCGGTTCGTAGCGGTAGAAGTGGCGATTGAGCGGAATTTCGTAGCCGATCTTGGTCTTGCTGTGATCAATCCAGGCGTCGGGAACGTGGGGCAGCACCTCGCGCTCGAAGTAGGCCTGGATACTCTCTTTGAGCGGCACGTTCTCGGTGTCGCGCAGTTCGGCGTCGGGTTCGGGTTGGCCTTCCTTGTCGCGGCAGATTTCGGCGGTTTCGTCGCGCGCCCCCAAGGCATTGATGACGGCCTTGAGTTCGGCAGCGGCCAAGCGCACACCCAGTTCGCGGTCGATGGGCTTCAAGGCGGTGAGGAAGACCTTCCGGTCCTTGATCATCTCCGGATGGCGCTTGGCGAATTCGGCCAGCAACCGGCGGATTTCCTCCTGCCGCTTCTCGCCGGCAGCGATGTCGATCATGCGAGCGACCTCATCCTTCTTGGCGCTGCTGGCGATGTTCTTGAAGGCGGTTTCATCCTCCAGCCGGGCGATGCGCTCGGGCGTGGCGTGGAAGTTGAGGCGCAGCGGGCGCTCGACGGTGATCTTGTGGAAGCCGAAGTCCTCGTTATCGAAGCGCTTGCTCACGATCAACTGCTTCCATGTCTGCCCCTCGGGCGGATCGCCCGCCGGGGCCGCCATGGTCACCGTGACTACCTTGCCGTCACGGTCGAACAGCACCCAGCGGCTGGCGCCGTCGTGGAATTCGCCGTACAGCGTGGTGATGTCGCCGATGTGATCCGGTTCCTTGGGTTTGTCGTCGGAAGGATCGCCGATGCGTCGGCGCTTGTTGCCGAGGCTCTTTTCCATCTGCACCCAGTGATTGCGGGCGTCGATCAGTTGCACCTTGCCCTTGCGGTGGGCTTCCTTGCGATTGGTGAGCACCCAGATGTAGGTGGAAATGCCTGTGTTGTAGAAAAGCTGCTCGGGCAAGGCGACCACAGCTTCCAGCCAGTCGTTCTCGATGATCCAGCGACGGATTTCCGATTCGCCGCTGCCGGCATCGCCGGTAAACAGCGGTGAGCCGTTGAAGACGATGCCGATGCGGCTGCCGCCGTCGTTGGGGCTGCGCATCTTGCTGATCATGTGCTGCAGGAAGAGCAAGGCGCCGTCGTTGATGCGCGGCGTGCCGGCACCGAAGCGGCCTTCGTACCCCAAGGTATCGCGCTCGTGCTCGATGTAGCGTTGCTGCTGCTTCCACTCCACGCCGAAGGGCGGGTTGGCCAGCATGTAGTCGAAGGTACGCTTCTGGCCCTGTTCGTCACGGGCGTGGGCATCCTTGGTGAAGGTATCACCCTGGGCGATGTTGTCGGCGTCCTCGCCCTTGATGAGCATGTCCGAGCGGCAGACGGCCCAAGCCTCGTCGTTCCAGTCCTGGCCGTACAACAACGGCTTGGCTTCGTTGTTGAGTTCGCGGATGTATTTCTCGGCCACGGAAAGCATGCCGCCCGTGCCGCAGGCCGGATCGTAGATGGTCTTCACCACGTGACTGCGGCGCAGGTCCTGTTCCGGCGAGAGCAGGAGATTGACCATCAGCTTGATGACCTCGCGGGGCGTGAAGTGCTCCCCGGCTTCCTCGTTGGATTGCTCGGCGCCGATCCGGATCAGCTCCTCGAACACGTAGCCCATGTGCATTGCGGCCTGGTCCGGCGGCATCTCGGGGAACGACAGATCGAACCCCGCGAATGCCTGCACGACCTTGAACAGCAGATTCTTCTCGGCCATCTTGGCGATCTGCTGGTCGAAGGCAAAGCGTTCCATGATGGCGCGCACGTTGGGCGAGAAGCCGTTGATGTAGCTGTTGAGATTTGGCGCCAGGTTGCTGGGGTCGTCCAGCAAGGAGTTTCTGCCCTTTTTCGACGGCGCGAATTCCAGCTTCGACAGGTTGTAGAACTCGTAGCCGGTGGCGGCCTGCATCTTGCTGCGTATGATGCTTTCGGGCTTGCCCTTGAACTCGTTGAAGGTTGCCAGCGCCTGCGCCTTGGTTGGCGCCAGCAGGCAATCGAAGCGACGCAGCACCGTCAGCGGCAGGATGACCTTCCGATATTCGTTGCGCTTGTACGGGCCGCGCAGCAGATTGCAGATTTGCCAGATGAGGCCGGCAAGCTGGCGGTGGGTTTCGGTATTCATGGCAATTTCCCGTTTTTATTCTCTTTGCTATCGAACAGGCGCCGGCGATTCGCCACAACCTGATCGATAGCAACTCATTGATTCTGCGATCTCTGGCGCATATTCATCCGCACCCCTATCGAACTCGGTACGCACATATACGCCGCATTGTCCGATAGCACCGGGGTCACCCGATGAGCCTGAAGCGTTGCCTCCCCGACAAAAGATGTGCTCCCTATTCAATCAAGCACCACCAAGAATTCAGTGGCCTTGACCACAGGCACCAGCAGCCCCTTGTCGCGGCGCAATTCGACCAGACCATAACTGGCCATCGTTTTCAGCGTCCGCGACAGATTCGGCGGCTTCCGGCCGGTCAATTCTGCCAACTCGGCAAGCGATCCCG
>JANJWF010000057.1 GCA_024709685.1 Thiobacillus sp. | reverse complement strand
GTCGTGGATGTGTGTCGGATCCTGCAGCAGCGGCCGCGCGGGCTGGCCCAGGTCGCCGGAGAACACGATCTTGCGCCGCTGCGCGCCTTCGCCCACCCACACCTCGACAATCGCCGAGCCGATGATGTGGCCGGCGTCGCGGAAGGTGCAGCGCACCTTCGGATGCGGCGCGATTTCCAGGTCGTAGTCGACCGGGTTGAGGCGCTTCAGCGACGTCTGCGCCTGCGCCACGGTATACAGCGGTGCGGTCTCGCGCTGCATCCTGGTCCGTGATTCGCCCTCGCCCTCGCGCTTGGCCATGCCGTGGCGAAAGCGGTTGCGGTTTTGGTACTCGACTTCCTTTTCCTGGATGTGGGCTGAATCGGGCAGCATCACCGCCAGGAGATCGCAGGTGGCACGGGTAGCATGGATGGTGCCCTTGAATCCCAGCGCGACGAGGCGCGGCAGCAGGCCGGAATGGTCGATATGGGCGTGGGTGAGGATGACGAAGTCGAGCGTGGCCGGATCGTACGCAATGGCACGGCGGTTTTTTTCGTCCGCCTCGCGGCCGCCCTGGAACATGCCGCAATCGACGAGAAAGCGCACGCCGTCGGCTTCCAGCAGGTAGCTCGAACCGGTCACTTCGCGTGCCGCGCCGAGAAAGGTCAACTTCATGGGGATCGTCCTTCGCCTGGACTTCGCAGGTGTTGTCGTCGTCGCTATGGTAAATGCGTTTGAGGCAATCGTCGTCAACCGCAGCGCCGACAGCTTACGGGCGGTTCAGATTTCCGGATCAGCGAGACAGACCAGCAGCGCGTCGGCCAGCGCGCGCATCTCGTCCGCGCTCGTCACATAGGGCGGCATGGCATACACGGTGCCGCCGATCGGTCGGATGAATACGCCTTGCGCCAGCGCGGCCCGATGGAGGCGCGCGGAGAAGCCAGGTGTGGCGTCCGCCACCTCGAATGCCCAGATCATCCCGAGATGGCGGAAGTGGCGCACCCGCGGGTGCGCGGCCAGTTCCGCCAGCAGGCTCGTGAATTCGATCGCCCTGACCCGGTTGGCGGCGATCACGTTGTCGTGCTCGAAGATGTCGAGCACTGCCAGCGCCGCCGAGCACGCGAGCGGGTTGCCGGTGTAGGAGTGCGAATGCAGGAAGCCGCGCGCGGTAGCGTCGCCCCAGAACGCCGCATAGACGTCGTCGCTGGTGAGCACGGCCGACAGCGGCAGGTAGCCGCCGGTGATGCCCTTCGACAAACACATGAAGTCGGGCCGGACCGTCTTGATGCCCGCGCCCGCAAGCGGGAGCGGGGGGGCCTGCTCGCAGGCGAACATCGTGCCGGTGCGGCCGAACCCCACCGCGATCTCGTCGGCGATCAGGTGCACCCGGTAGCGGTCGCACAGTTCGCGCGCACGGGCAAGGTACGCGGGGTGATACATCGCCATCCCCGCTGCCCCCTGCACCAGCGGCTCGACGATCAGGGCGGCGGTGGTCGCGGCGTGCTCGGCGAGATGCGCCTCGAGCGCGCCGGCACAGCGCAGGGCGTAGGCCTCGGCGGTCTCGCCCGGCTCGGCGAGCCGCGCGTCCGGCGTCGGCACCTGCACCGTGTGCCGCAGCAGCGGTTCATAGGTCGACTTGAACAGCGGGATGTCGGTCACCGACAGCGCGCCGACGGTCTCGCCGTGGTAGCCGTTCTTCAGGCTGACGAAGCCGTTCTTCTCCGGCTGGCCTTGATTGCGCCAGTAGTGAGCGCTCATTTTCAGCGCGATTTCGGTGGCCGAGGCGCCGTCCGAGCCGTAGAAGGCGTGCCCGAGGCCGGTCAGCGCCGCCAGCCGCTCCGACAGCGCCACCACCGGTTCGTGGGTGGCGCCGGCCAGCATCACGTGCTCGATCTTTCCCAGCTGGTCGGTGATGGCGGCGTTGATGCGCGGGTTGCAGTGGCCGAACAGGTTGACCCACCAGCTGGAAATCGCATCCAGGTAGCGCCGCTCGTCGGTATCGATCAGCCACACCCCCTCGCCGCGCGCGATCGCCAGCGGCGGGGCGGCCTCCAGCTGCTTCATCTGGGTGCAGGGGTGCCAGACGGCGGCGCGGGTGCGATTTAAAAGATCGTCCATGGACTTGAAATTGAGCCTTGCCGCCCCTACTATTAGCACTCGATAGCGGCGAGTGCTAACAACACCTTCGCCGCTTCCTCATTTTCGGGCAGCCTGGGCTGCCGGTTATCAACGTACCGCAATGGAGACTTTGCAATGAAAATCCGTCCTCTGCACGACCGCGTGATTGTCAAGCGCATGGAAGAAGAGCGCAAGACCGCTTCCGGAATCGTGATCCCCGACACCGCCGCCGAGAAGCCCGACCAGGGCGAGATCATCGCCGTCGGCACTGGCAAGAAAGACGACCAGGGCAAGCTGATCCCGCTGGACGTGAAAGTCGGCGACCGCGTGCTGTTCGGCAAGTACGCCGGCCAGACCGTCAAGGTCGAGGGCGAGGAACTGCTGGTGATGCGCGAAGAAGACATCATGGGCGTGGTCGAGAAGTAATCGCTTTAATCCAAGCGAACGCGCTCACACGCAATCCAACCGAATTCAAATTAGGAGTTAAAGCATGGCTGCAAAAGACGTACGTTTTGGCGATTCCGCGCGTCACCGCATGGTGGCTGGTGTCAATATCCTGGCTGACGCCGTCAAGGTGACCCTCGGCCCGAAAGGCCGCAACGTGGTGCTCGACCGTTCCTTCGGCGCCCCCACCGTGACCAAGGACGGCGTGTCGGTCGCCAAGGAAATCGAACTCAAGGACAAGCTCGAGAACATGGGCGCGCAGATGGTCAAGGAAGTCGCCTCCAAGACTTCCGACGTCGCCGGTGACGGCACCACCACCGCCACCGTGCTGGCACAGTCGATCGTCAACGAAGGCATGAAATACGTTGCCGCCGGCATGAACCCGATGGACCTGAAGCGCGGCATCGACAAGGCCGTGGTCGCCATCGTCGGCGAACTGAAGAAGATCTCCGTGCCCTGCGGCAGCAGCAAGGAAATCGCCCAGGTCGGCTCGATCTCCGCCAACTCCGATTCCTCGATCGGCGACATCATCGCCGCAGCGATGGACAAGGTCGGCAAGGAAGGCGTCATCACGGTTGAAGACAGCTCGGGCCTGGAAAACGAACTCGACGTCGTCGAAGGCATGCAGTTCGACCGTGGCTACCTGTCGCCCTACTTCATCAACAACGCCGACAAGCAGATGGCGATCATGGAAGATCCCTTCATCCTGCTGTTCGACAAGAAGATCTCCAATATCCGTGACCTGCTGCCCGTGCTGGAACAGGTCGCCAAGGCCGGCAAGCCGCTGATGATCGTCGCCGAAGACGTCGACGGCGAAGCGCTCGCCACCCTGGTGGTGAACAACATCCGCGGCATCCTCAAGACCTGCGCCGTCAAGGCTCCGGGCTTCGGCGACCGCCGCAAGGCGATGCTGGAAGACATGGCCATCCTCACCGGCGGCACGGTGATCGCCGAGGAAGTCGGTTTGAGCCTGGAAAAAGCCACCCTGCAGGATCTCGGCCGCGCCAAGCGTATCGAGATCGGCAAGGAAAACACCACCATCATCGACGGCGCCGGTGACGCCAACGCGATCAAGGGCCGCATCGCCCAGATCAACAAGCAGATCGACGAAGTCACCAGCGACTACGACCGCGAGAAGCTGCAGGAGCGCAAGGCCAAGCTGGCCGGCGGCGTGGCGGTGATCAAGGTCGGCGCCGCCACCGAAGTCGAGATGAAGGAGAAAAAGGCCCGTGTCGAAGACGCGCTGCACGCCACCCGTGCCGCCGTTGAAGAAGGCATCGTCCCCGGCGGCGGCGTCGCGCTGCTGCGCGCCAAAGCCGTTGCCGCTGCGATCAAGGGCGACAACCATGACCAGGATGCCGGCGTGAAGATCGTGCTGCGCGCCATTGAGGAGCCGCTGCGCCAGATCGTCAAGAACTGCGGCGAAGAGCCCTCGGTCGTCGTCAACAAGGTGCTGGAAGGCAAGGGCAACTACGGCTACAACGCGCAGACCGGCGAATACGGCGACATGGTGACGATGGGTGTGCTCGACCCCACCAAGGTCACCCGCACCGCCCTGCAGAACGCCGCGTCGATCGCCAGCCTGATGCTGACCACCGACTGCATGGTCGCCGACCTGCCGGAAGACAAGCCAGCGATGCCGATGGGCGGCGGCGACATGGGCGGCATGGGCGGCATGGGCATGATGTAAGCGTGGTTGTTTGACAACCACAGCCTGTCCCGCGTGCGCTTCACGGTGCGTGGGACAAGACCCGGCCGGCTCACAGCCAGACCAGAAAAGCCCCGCTTCGGCGGGGCTTTTTCATGCGACTGTTAGCGACGCCAGGAGCGCCACCATTTTTCCTTCTGCTCCGGGGTGAGGACCGCTTCCATGCGCTTGTGGGCGTCGGCAGCGGACTCGTACATCTTCCGCTGCAACTCGGTGATCTTCTTGTAGGACGCACCGATCGCATCCGAGTCCTGCTTGGGCGCTTCGTACAGGTCGCCCAGCCTCGTCTGCTCGTCCATCAGCTGCCCCATCAGTTCCCAGTTCTTCTTGCGCGTCTCGTCGCGGATCTTGGCGATTTTTGTCCGCTGGTCGGCCGTCAGGTCGGGCAGGCCACGCGGTCCCATGCCGGTACCGCCCATCATCCCTGGGCCCATGCCGTAGCCGCCCATCATTCCAGGGCCCATGCCGTAGCCGCCCATCATTCCGGGACCCATCCCGTAGCCGCCCGTCATTCCGGGGCCCATGCCGTAGCCGGATCCCATGGGGCAGCGATAATCATTTGTCGCGGCGTCCTTGCCTCCGGCAGCCGCCTTGCCTTCGGACGGCGCCGCGGCTTGCGCTTGGACGGAGGGCGCGCCCAGTATGAGAGCACCCAGCAACAGAGGGAAACTCATTATCTTGGTGTGCATGCTTGACTCCTTTCGAATCGATCTGAACGCGCAGCGACAGGCAATGGGTAACGCAAGTCGCTGCGGAAACGGTGGGGCCGGCAACAGGCTGCCCGCGCCCGGCTCGGGAGCGGCGCCTGCATGACCGGTTGTAGAACGGGACAGACGAATCCCAGTATAGACCGCGTGTCGCATTTGCAAACGCAGCGCCCGGGCCGCCCCGCGATGTTGCCAAACCCCGTGCAAGCCACTAACGTTGCCGCATGAACCCAGCGATCCCGCTCGCCAACAGCCTGCACCGTGCGACGGCCGACGCGTTGCGGCGGCAGGCGCCGTTTTCCACGATGGCAGAGCACGAACTGCTATGGCTGGTGCAGCATTTGTCGGTGAGCTATTTCCCCCACGACGCGGTGTTGCTGGAGCCTGTCGCCAACCCGCCCGAAGTCCTGTTCATCATCAAGCAGGGCACCGTCACCGGCGCCACCGCCGCGGGCCAGACGGTGCTGCAACTGGCCGCGGGCGAGATGTTTCCGCTCGGCGCCCTGTTGGCCGGCCGTGGCGCTGCCAACCGCTATCTCGCGTCGACCGACACCTTTTGCTACCTGCTGCCGGCTGCCGATTTTCACGCGTTGCTGGCGAAGAGCACGGAATTCAATGACTTCTGCACGCGCCGCATCGCCAGCCTGCTGGAGGAATCGCAACGCGCGGTGCAATCGGAATATGCGCTGGCGCTCGACGACGAAAGCCGCTTCGCACGCCCGCTTGCCAGCCTGATCCGGCGCCCGCCCCTGAGCGTGGCGGCGGCCACGCCGCTGGCCGATGCGCTGGCGGCGATGGAAACCGCACGAGTGGGATCGGTGGTGGTGACCGATGCAGCCGATCAGCCGATCGGTATTCTCACCCTGAAGGACGTGCTGGCACGCGTGACCCTGGCCAAGGTGCCGCTCGTCACGGCCATTTCCGCGGTGATGACCCCGGATCCGGCAACCCTTCCTGCCGAGGCGCCGGTCGCAGACGCGCTGGTGATGATGGCGCGCCAGGGCATCCATCACATCCCGCTGGTCGAGGCAGGGCGGCTGGCCGGCGTGGTGTCGGAAAAAGACATATTCGCACTGCGCCGCCTGTCGGTGGATGGCATCACCTCGGCCATCATGCGCTGCGCAGACACCGTCCGCCTGCCCGCGCTGGCGCACGACATCGGCGATCTGGCGCACAGCCTCCTGGCACAGGGGATGGACGCGGAAAACCTGACCGCGATCATTTCCAGCCTCAACGATCGCCTCACCGAGCGCATCATCACGCTGGAGAGCAGAGCCGATGCGGCACTGACCGGGCTGCACTGGTGCTGGCTGGCACTCGGCTCAGAAGGCCGCATGGAGCAGACGCTCGCCACCGACCAGGACAACGCGCTGATCTTCGACGCGGCCGACGACGTCCAGCGCGACGCTCTGCTGGCCTTTGCGCTGCGCGTGAACAACCGGCTCGACGCCTGCGGGTTTCCGCTGTGCAAGGGCGGCGTCATGGCGAGCAATCCGAAATGGTGCCTGCCGGCGGCAGGCTGGCAGCAGCAGTTCAGCCAGTGGATCGATCATGGCAGCCCCGAGGCGCTGCTTAATGCCAGCATCTTTTTCGACTTCCGTCCGCTTGCCGGCGATGCCGCGCTGGCGCTCGACCTGCGAGCGTGGCTGAACCGCACCGCCAGCAAGAATCCGCGCTTCCTCCACCAGTTGGCCGGCAACGCGCTGCGCAACCGCCCGCCACTCGGCGTGGTACGCGACTTCGTGCTGTCGGAGGACGACGCCCATCCGCACACGCTCGATCTCAAGCTCAACGGCGCCACCCCCTTCGTCGATGCGGCACGCATTTTTGCGCTGGCGGCCGGCAGCCCGCAGACCAACACCGCCAAGCGGTTGCGCGCGGCGGCCCAGGCCCTGAACCTGCCGGACAACGAACTCGCCGACTGGAACCGCGGGTTCCACTTCCTGCAGTTGCTGCGGCTGCGCCATCAGCACGGGCAACAGCGCGCAGGTCAGCCGCCCGACAATCATCTCGATCCCGACACGCTGAATCCGCTCGACCGCCGCATCCTGAAAGAGGCGCTGCGCCAGGCGCGCAAGGTGCAGGCTCGGCTGGCCATGGATTACGGCCTGTGATCTGGCCGTTCGGCAAACGCGCCCTGCCGGGGCTGGATCCGGCCAGCCGCGCGCGCCGCGCCGCGTTGTCCCGGCAGAAGACGAATCTCAGACAGCCGCTTTCCACCATGCGCTGGTGCGTGGTCGATATCGAAACCGGTGGGCTGGACGCACAGCACGATCCGCTGCTCGCGATCGGCGCCGTCGCAATCGAGCAGGGCAGCATCGTGTTCTCGCCCAGCTTCGAGGTCGGGCTCGCGCAGCCACACGCGACCAAAGCGGCCAACATCCTGATCCACGGCATCAGCGGCAGCGAGCAGCGCGCCGGGCAGGCCCCGCACGAAGCGCTGCTCGCCTGGCTCGAGTTCGCCCAGGGCGCGCCGCGGGTAGCCTTCCACGCCGCGTTCGACCAGGCCGTGTTGCAACGCGAGGTGCGCACACGCCTCGGCCCGCTTGCCGGCGCCCCCTGGTTCGACGCAGCCGTCGTCGCGCCGCTGCTGTTTCCCGACGTCGCGCCGCACTGCAGCCATCTCGACGACTGGCTGGCACACTTCGGGATCACCGTGTATGCGCGCCACGGCGCGCTGGCCGACGCCTTCGCCACCGCCGAACTGTGGCTGGTCCTGTTGCAGGCCGCGCAGCGCGAAGACATCCGCACCGCCCATCAACTGCTGCAGCTCACTCGCTCACGCCGCTGGCTATCAGCAGATTAGTGCCTTCTAATCTGTTTGTGGCGCACACGGCAAATCCTTAAACTCCGCGCACGCGCAGCTTCTACTAACAACGCGCGCGTTTACAACTCTCTCTCGCTCACGGAGGTATCGCCATGCAGCTGTCGGAAAGACATCAGGAATACTGGCGCAGAAACCTGCGGCTCACCGCAGTGTTACTCGCCATCTGGTTTGTGGTGACGTTCGGCGTCATCTATTTCGCCCCCCAACTCAACAGCATCATCATCATGGGCTTCCCCTTCGCCTTTTATATGGCGGCGCAGGGTTCGCTCATCATCTATGTCCTCATCATCTGGTACTACGCATATGCCATGAACAAGATGGACCGGGAATTCGGCGTACACGAGGGAGACGAATAATGACGGCACTCACCCAGAGCCAGTTCTTCAATCAGCTGAAGAAGTACTACACCTTCTACACCGGCGGCTTCATCGCCTTCGTCATCGTGCTCGCGGTGCTCGAGCAGCTGGGCCTGCCTCCCAAGTGGATCGGCTACATCTTCCTCGCTGCGACCATCATGCTCTACGCGGGCATCGGCATCATGTCGAAAACCGCCGACGTGTCGGAATACTACGTCGCCGGCCGCCGCGTTCCGGCACTGTTCAACGGCATGGCCACCGGTGCCGACTGGATGTCGGCAGCATCCTTCATCGGTATGGCCGGAACCCTGTATCTGAGCGGCTTTGACGGCCTCGCCTTCATCATGGGCTGGACCGGCGGCTACGTGCTGGTGGCGCTGTTCCTCGCGCCCTACCTCAGGAAGTTCGGCCAGTTCACCATTCCGGACTTCCTCGGCTCGCGCTACGGTGGCAACCTGCCGCGCACCATCGGCGTCGTCGCTGCCATCATCTGCTCCTTCACCTATGTGGTCGCGCAGATCTACGGCGTCGGCATCATCACCGCGCGTCTCACCGGTCTGGAATTCCAGATCGGCGTGTTCGTCGGTCTTGCCGGCATCCTGGTGTGCTCCTTCCTCGGCGGCATGCGTGCGGTGACCTGGACCCAGGTCGCGCAGTACATCATCCTGATCATCGCCTACATGATCCCGGTGGTGTGGCTGTCGGTGAGCCATACCGGCAACCCGATCCCGCAGATCGCCTACGGCCAGGTACTGCAAGAAGTCACCTCCCAGGAAAAGGAACTGAACGATCCGACCACCACGCGCGGCGCAGCCGAAGCTTCGGTGCGCGCGATCTTCAAGGAAAGGCAGCTCGCCGCCGAAGACAAGATCAAGACGCTGGAAGCTGCGATCGCCGCCGGCTCCGCCGACACGGTCGTGGGTGAAGCCCGCGCTGCGCTCGATGCCGAACTGGTCGCGCTGAAGGCCGCACCGGAACCCGATACCGCCAAGATCGAGGCGAAGCAGAAGGAAATCGCCGATCTGACCGGTCCCGACGTCCTGATGGCCAAGCTGAAGAAGGCCGCCGACGGCGCCAAGAAGTCGGCCGGCCCGGTTCCCGCTCACGCTACCGCGTTCTCCGGCAAGGGCGCCGAGGCTAAGGCCAAGGCCAACCCCAACGCCACCGAAGCGGAAATCGCCGCAGCGAAGGCCGAGGACCAGGAAGCCTCCAACGTGAAGCGTCGCAACTTCATCGCACTGGTACTGTGCCTGATGGTCGGCACCGCTTCGCTCCCGCACATCTTGATGCGCTACTACACCACCCCCTCGGTACGTGAAGCGCGCAAGTCGGTGTTCTGGTCGCTGTTCTTCATCTTCCTTCTGTACTTCACCGCGCCTGCCCTGGCGGTGCTGGTCAAAAACGTCGTCTACACCGATCTGGTCGGCTCGTCGTTTGCGTCGCTGCCCGCGTGGGTCGCGAACTGGGCGGCGGTGGACCCGACGCTGATGAAGATCGCCGATCTCAACAAGGACGGCCTGGTGCAGCTCGCCGAAGTCACCATCGGCGGCGACCTCATCGTGCTGGCGACGCCGGAGATCGCCGGCCTGCCCTACGTCATCTCGGGCATGGTGGCGGCCGGCGGTCTGGCTGCGGCGCTCTCCACCGCCGACGGCCTGCTGCTGACCATCGCCAACGCGCTGTCGCACGACGTGTACTACAAGATGATCGACCCGAAGGCTTCCACCGTCCGCCGCCTGAGCATTTCCAAGGGGCTGCTGCTGGTGGTCGCCCTGCTGGCCGCGTACACCGCATCGCTGAAGCCGGGCGACATCCTGTTCCTGGTCGGCGCGGCGTTCTCGCTTGCGGCCTCGGCGTTCTTCCCGGCGCTGGTGCTCGGCGTGTTCTGGAAGCGCGCCAACTACCTGGGTGCGGTGATCGGCATGCTGGCCGGCCTCGCTGTGTGCATGTACTACATGTACATCACCTACGACTTCTTCGGCGGCGTTGCAGCCAACGAGTGGTTCGCCATCAAGCCGATCGCCGCCGGTGTATTCGGCATGCCGGCCGGCTTCCTCGGGATCATCATCGGCTCGCTGCTCTCCAAGGCGCCGGCCAAGGAGATCCAGGAGCTGGTCGATCACGTGCGCTACCCGAGCCTGGAAGGCGATATCAAGACGCAGGCGGCCTGATCGCCCTGCAGCGCGCCGGTGGGCGCGCAACTGAAGCCGGCCGATGGCCGGCTTTTTTTCGTCCGTCAGCCCAGCCGGTGCACGTAGTCGCTGCGGCCGGTGTCGCGGATCAGCCGCCGCGCGGTCTGCGGATCATGCACCAGGGTGTGCTCGATCACTTCCGCCACCTTGTCGGGCTCGTTGCAGTGCTGCCAGGCCATCCCCAGCGCGTACCAGGCCACGCCGTTCATCGGTTGCAGCCTGCCCGCCTCGGTCAGCGCTGCCGCGGCCTCGTGATGCCGGCCATGCCGCGCGTGCAGCATGCCCAGCCCGTACCAGGCGCGGTCGTTGTCCGGATTGAGCTCGGTTGCGCGCCTGAATGCCGCGATCGCCGCGTCGTCCATGCCGCCCTGGTCGCGCACGTAGCCGAGGTTGAACCAGGTGTGGGCATCGTCCGGCTCCACCTCGAGCGCGCGCACGAACCAGGCTTCCGCCTCCGGCCAGTGTTTCTGCTGCGCCTCCCCCCAGCCCAGCATGCGCAGCGTGCCGGCATGCCCGGGATCGGCATGGTGGCTGTCAAGGTACGCCTCCAACGCGCGTTCCGGTTGCCGCACGAAGTTGAAGAACGCGCCGCGCAAGGCGTGCCGGATACGGTCGAAATTCATGTCGAAATCAGTTGCAGAGAAAGTCAGCCTGCATTGTCACGGGCACGCGTCGGCCTGACAAGCTGCGATAGAATCCCTCGCTTCCTTGCACGCATTCCACGCCATGCCGTTCGACATCCTGCTGGTTTCCATTCTGCGCACCCTCGTCGAGGTCGCCGGCTTCGCCCTGCTCGGGCAGGGCGCACTCGCCGTGCTGGCTGGCAAGTACCGAGAGCAGAACGCCTTCTATCGCGTGCTGCGCATCATTACCCGGCCGGTGGTGCGCGCCGTGCGCTTCATCACCCCGCGCTTCGTGATCGACGCGCACATCCCGATGCTCGCCTTCTTCCTGCTGCTCTGGCTTTGGATCGTGCTGGCACTTGTCAAACGGCACCTGTGCGGCCTGCACGGCCTGGCGTGTTGAGCCGCGCCCACGGGTTTCCGGCTTGACTTGGATGCGCCAAACCGGTTAAATAGCGCCCTCTTTTGGCCAGTTAGCTCAGTTGGTAGAGCAGCGGATTGAAAATCCGCGTGTCCTTGGTTCGATTCCGAGACTGGCCACCAATACCCGGAACGGCTCACAGCGATGTGGGCCGTTTTTATTTGATGGCGCCATGGCGGAAACGTGACACTGCGTCATCCTGGTCCATCGCTACGGGGTGCGCAGCTCGCGCGGCTGGCTCTCGGCAAAGGCGACGCCGTCGTCGCCGAGCGCCTGCACGCGCCACAGATAGATCTGTCCCGGGACGAGGTGCGCGCGTGCCGCGGCGGAAAGTGGCGTGCGGGTCTGCTGGGCGGTGACGAGCATCCCCGTCACGGGCGGGCGCGAAAGGGCGCGGGCGATCTCTCGGCGATTGATGGTCTCGCCATAGCCGAGGTCCGGCAGGGCTGTCGACCCGTCGGACGCCACTCGGTAGATCTGCACCTGATACGCCTTGGCGCCCGTAATCGGCTCCCAGGTAAAGTCCGTGTCGGGCGCGAGCGTCGCGGAGGGCGGCGGCTCGTAAACGCCGAGCGGACGAGGCGGCAGCTCCCGGCCCGGGCGGCCGTCGCCGACGAAATAACGGATGACGGGCGCGTCGAAAGCGGGTGCCGGATCGGTGATCCGCAGCCGGACGAGATAGAGCCCGATGGCGTCGGTCGGCAGCGGCGGGCTCTTGAGCACCTTTTTGTCGCCGATCGGGGCGACGAACTCGCGGACCTGGGCGAGCGGGCGGAAAATCGGCTCGCCGGACGTGCTGGCCGGCTCGGCCAGTTCCCACATCGCCTGCAGAAGCCCGCCGCCGCTGTATGCGATTTCCGCGAGCGCCCTCAAGTCCTCGTGTCGCCCGAGCACGCGCAGAGCCGCCCCATTGTCGAATTGCAGGGCTTCGCGCGTGACGCCGAAACCGGCGGCGGCCGCGCTGCTGATGGGCAGTGAGACTTCCCCCGTCACCGCGGGCGGAATGTCGGCGAAGGCGCGCTGGAAGACCAGTCCGGATGCGCCGAGTCGCTGTGCGCGCAGCACGACATCGGCGGGAATGATCACGCTCTCGGAGAAGGTGAACGGCGTCGGAGCGTTGCCGCAGAGCTGGCTTTGCGTCAAGGCCCGCGGCACGGTCATGAGGATCGGCAGATTGCCGATATTCGCGCGGACAAGGCCTTGTGACGACGACACCGTGTCGCCGCAGTTGCCGGGAAGCCGCATCACGTTCCAAACGACGGACACGGTGGTCGCTTGCGTCGGCGCCACGACCCGCATCGTTGGCGTCGGCAGCACGGAGGAGACGGTGGCGGAGGATAGATTTGGCGCCAGCGACACGACCAGCGCAGCGAGCGCGGAAGGGGAAGCGGCACGCCACCCACGGAGCCCGCGCAACGCTGCGCACAGGCTCGATGACGTGATCGCAAGACTTGAAGCCATGAGCATCTCCTCAGAAGCGCGGCGACCAGCCGATCGCCGCCTTCATAAAGACCTGGTAGGCCGGGTCATCCCCGAACGTCGTGAGACCGTCCGTCTGCTCGTGATAGCTGCCCTCCAGGGAAAGTGTGATACCGGGTCGCGTTTCGCTCGGTGGAAACGCAGCCCAGCTTATGCGTGCGCTGACATCGTTCGTGGTTGCGTCCGCGGATTCGCTGCCGCCGTGCTGCCGGTTGTACATGTAGCTCGCCCCGGTCGTGACCGTCTCGCTGAGCAAATAATCGACCGCAGCGCCTGCGGTAGTCGTGCGCACATCGCGGTCGGTCGACTCCACGGGCGGATCGCGTTCCTCCACATCGCTGCGCTGCAAGGTCGGGGTCAGCGTGAGTTTGCTTCCGATCCGAAAACTCGCGCTCAACTGGGTCACGTACGCGTGGGTATCGGGGGCGAATGCCGCGCGTTCTTCCGTGTCGCTGATGCTCTGGTTCACCGCCCAATACCAGCTTGTGTACATGAAGCTGGCGCCCAGCGTCGTGGTGCTCGCTTCCCGGAGCGTCCCCTCCGCGAGCACCGATGCCGGTTTCGTCACGTCTTGCTGCATGTTGAGCCGGCTTGCGCTGAAAGACGGTTGGCCAAACCATGGCAGCAGCGGAGTCTGCCCGTCCGCAGCGAGCTTCAGCTCGAGTGTGGGCGTATAGCTCGCGGCGATGTAGTGCTGACGCGTTTCGGTCTGCGGCAGGAGCGGCACATCGTCGACGTTGTCGGTTTCGCGGGCGCTGCTGAGCTGCAGATCGAGCCCCGACCAGTTGAGGTTGGTGAACGCCCGCCACAGATCGCGGTCGGCGACGCCGACGGGGTTCGCGGGACTGCGAAAATACGTCCCGATCTGGCGATTCTCCATACCCAGGTTAAGCGCGAGCGGTTTGCCGCCGACCTGCTTGTCGTGCCATGGCGTATAAACGACGAGCGCGGCGTGCGCACGGCCCGATTCCTCAGGGAGGTTGCTGTCGATGACGCCATCGAGGTCGGTGTCGCGCCCGTCGCCGTCGAAGTCGAAATGCGTTTGCGCGATCTCGCCGCGCACGCGCAGGCGGCGCTCGAACCACTGGCTATCGCCGGCGACACTTTAGGCATTGCCGTTCGTGGCGGAGGTGTCGCCGGCGATGCCGCTGTCCGGACTGCCCGCCTGATCCGGCCCTTCAGCGGTGAGGTAAGTGGCCCACAACACGAGCGCCTCGGGATCGGCAAGCGGGCGGGCGGTCGCGATGACGCCTTCCGTACGGTTTTCCTCGTCGCCCACGCCCAGCCCCTGATTGAAGCCGGTCAGGCCGCTCGTGCGCATCGCGAATGCGGTAACGGAGGAACCGCCCTGGGATCGCACCCCCGCCGACACCCCGCGACGATTGAAGTTTTGCATCACGAGACTCTCGGGCCCGACAACCTGGTCGCCGGCCTGCGCCACCAGCGGCCCGGTTTCGGCTGTCAGCAGAAATTGTCCGAGATCGAGTTTATCTGCCTGCTGCACGCGCTGGCTGTTGCCCACGAGGTCCATACGGGCCTCCGTGCGCCAGCGATCGCTCACCAAAGCACCCTTGAATTGCGCGGCACCATTGGCCTGGTTGCGGCTCGGCGTCGGCTTCGGCAGGTTTTCGTCGGCGATGCGCGTGCTGCCGTTCAGGGTGATGTCCGCCTGGACGCTGGCATCGCGGAACAAGGCCGACTTGCGCACGTCGAGCGTCCAGGTGCCGCGCTCGATGATGCGGCCGTCGGCCGCATGCTCGACCAGACGCAGGGAATGCTCGCCATAGGCCAGCGGCTGTGGCGGCATGAACACGGCGTCACGGCCATCGGTGGTCGACACCAGGCCGGTGACATCGACGTTGTCCAGCTCGAGCGCGATATTCTGAAGAACGGTGACAGGCAAGGGCGGCAGCAGCAGATGAACAGGGTCGCTCGGGCTGCGGATCTTGCCTTCGGCCACAACGAGTGTGGGCTGCCAGCCGGTGCTCTGCGCAGAGGCAGTCGCGCCCAACCCCAACAAACCCGCGCACGACAGCGCGCAGGCGATCGCCTTGTTTTTCAAAATGGCCGTCTCCCAATGACGCCGCATTATCTTTGTTTGTACCGTCCCGCCACGCACGTCGGAGCGAAACCAAGACTCGCGAACGGTATCAGAGTTGACCGGAGGCGCCAAGATACGGGCCGAAGCCCGTCACTCCAGGCGGGCTTCGCTCAAGGCCCCCTCCGCGCGGGCTGGCTGCTACTGCGACATGGGCTGCGGCTGGACGCTCCTCATATTGAGGGGGGCCATCACGCCCGGCGCGCCTAACTTGCCAGGTGCTGACGGGTCGTCCTGCTTGGGCCCGATTGCCTTGACGCCACCGGGTTCGCGGACGCCGCCGGGCACACCACTTCCGCCTGCCGTGGGCGCGCCCACCGTGCCTGGGCCCGCCGACGCATCCAGCTTTCCGGGCGCGATCATGGCGGCCGCCTTGCCGGGTGCCGACGGATCGTCCTGTTTGGGCCCGATTGCCTTGACGCCGCCCGGCTCGCGGACGACTCCCGGCACGAGGGGGGCGGCCTGAGGACCTGCCGCGCCCAAGCCGGCAGCAGCACCCGGTGCCGGGCTGATCGCCTTCACGCCACCGGGGGTCGCAAAGCCGCCTGTTCTTGCCGCCCCGGCAGGCGCGGAGTCCTGCACAATGAGGCCGCCCTGCACGATCATCGAAGTCCCGTCGACGCGGCGATACGTGCCATCAGGCGCAGGATTGGCATTACCCTGCAAATAGAGCCGATTGCCGCGCACCTCGCCCCTCGCTCGTTGTCCTTGCGGCGTGATGTAATCCGTTGCCGCGATCGGCGGACGCGGACCGGTCATGGGCGCAACGGGAGGTTTCTGCATAGCTGTCGGGATCGGAGCGCCGATGCCGGCAGCCGGTTCCACGGCTGCCCCACGGGGAACAAAACCCCCGCCGCCCTGGGCGCCCACGGAAGCGACTGCGACATTGCTGCCCAGTGGCACCTGCTTGAGTGCCATCTTCGGAGGCTCCTTGAACCGGATGTAGACGCGCGCCGATTCCCCCCCCTTGTCCGTCCGCAAAGTCAGCGGCAGTTCACCAGCGGTCTTGAGCCGATATACCTCGGGCACGCTTACCTGGATCAAATGGCCGTCATGGATGCGCTCGGGCCCGACGACCACGTCTCCGCGAAACACCACTGCAACCGCTCCTTGATCCTTGACGCCGGAGGCATCGATCATAAAGCGATAGTCGTCCGGATTGCCGGTCCCCGCGAGGGGAAACTCCTTTTTCGACAGGGAGCTGATCGTGGGCGCGCTGGCGGGCACCACGACCGGAATGCGCAATACATTCGACCAGCCATCCGACCAGAGATTGGCCGCCTGGCTCGGGTCGTTGGCGTTTTCTAAGGCCAGACCATGGAAAAACCGAAGCTCCACAAAGCCCGATTGCGCGACATAGGCCCCGCCGATCTGGAAGGACTCGGTGTTATTCGACCAGCCCGCTGTTTGGCATTGACTGGTGAGCCGGCCACACTTTTCCCAGCTGCCGTCTGCACGCCGGACCTGCCAGTGCATGTATTCGTCGCGATTGGGGTGCCCGTTGTTCTCGAAGTTGGTGCCTTCGACACTGATTTTCTGCGCTTTTCCCGCAGGGTCGACGATCAGGCGAAACGGCTGGGAGCCCGTCAGCGTGGCGGGGTCTGCGAACGCGCTGGCGGCGAGAAATGCGACCCACAAACCGAATACTCGCGAAGTCCACGCGTGCGGCCGCCTGGCCTCGATGCGAACGGACGCCCCCTTGATCCCGGCCCTTAATCTATTCACTTGTCTCCCCTTTGTCACTTGCTTTCATCGTTGCCTGCACCCGTCGATCAAGCTTCCTCGGCGGCCCAACTTACTCATCGCTCCGCCGCGCATCGCGCGGCTGAAGCGGCACCCGGTGCCACGCTCGCGAAAGCTCGCTACGGCGACACCTGGCAGCGCCAGCCCTTGAACGCTCATTTTGCCTCGAGTCCGCCGAACGAACCAGCCGAGGCAGAAAACCTCCGCGGAGTCGGCCAAACCGGGATCGGCAGACCGCGGGTGCACAGTCCATAGGACGTCCTCGACCTGCGGCTCACCCCTCGGCCACGTCCGGCTGAATGGCACCGCCCTCATCCACGCTTTCGATCCGCACCGCGTAGCCCCACAGGCGTGCAACATGCCGCAGCATTTCCGGCGTGGACTCCCCCAGCGGGCGGCGATCGTGCATGTAGTGGCGCAGGGTAAGCGAGCGGTCGCCGAAAACATCGACTTCGTAGACCTGGATGTTGGGCTCGCGGTTGCCCAGGTTGTAGTGCTCGGCGAGCAGCTGACGCACCCTGCGGTAGCCGGCGTCGTCGTGAATCGCGGTGACTTCCAGCTTGTCCTCGCGATCGTCGTCAACCATGGCGAACAGCTTGAGGTCGCGGATCAGCTTGGGTGAAAGATATTGCGCGACGAAGCTTTCGTCCTTGAAGTTGCGCATGGCGAAGTCGAGCGACTTCACCCAGTCGCTGCCGGCCAGTTCCGGGAACCAGCGGCGGTCCTCCTCGGTGGGATGCTCGCAGATGCGGCGCATATCCTGAAACATGGCAAAGCCCAGCGCGTAGGGATTGATGCCGCTGTAGAAGCGGCTGTGAAAGGGCGGCTGATAGATCACGTTGGTGTGGCTTTTCAGGAACTCCATCATGAAGCCGTCGGTGAGCTTGCCTTCCTCGTACAGATGGTTGATCAGGGTGTAGTGCCAGAAGGTGGCCCAGCCTTCGTTCATGACCTGGGTCTGCCGCTGCGGATAAAAGTACTGCGCAATCTTGCGCACGATGCGCACGATTTCACGCTGCCAGGGCTCCAGCCGCGGGGCGTTCTTCTCGATGAAATAGAGCAGATTCTCCTGCGGCTCGGCGGGGAAGCGCGGGGCGCGCTGCTGCCGCCCGGCACCCTGCTTCGTCGGCAGGGTGCGCCACAGATCGTTGACCTGGGACTGCAGGTAGGCCTCGCGCTCGGCCTGGCGCGCCTGCTCCTTGGCCATTGAGAGTTTGGCGGGCCGCTTGTAGCGGTCGACACCGAGGTTCATCAGGGCGTGGCAGGAATCCAGCAGTTCCTCGACCGCTTCCTCGCCGTGGCGCTGTTCGCATTCGGCGATGAAATTGCGCGCGAACACAAGGTAGTCGAGGATGCCTTCGGCGTCGGTCCAGGTGCGGAACAGATAGTTGCCCTTGAAGAAGGAATTGTGGCCGTAGGCGGCGTGGGCGATCACCAGCGCCTGCATGGTCATGGTGTTCTCTTCCATGAGGTAGGCGATGCAGGGGTTGGAGTTGATGACGATCTCGTAGGCCAGGCCCATCTGGCCGCGCTTGTAGCTCTTATGGGTAGACAGGAACTGCTTGCCGTAGGACCAGTGGTGGTAGCCCACCGGCATGCCCACCGACGAATAGGCATCGATCATCTGCTCGGAGGTGATGACCTCGATCTGGTTGGGGTCGGTGTCGAGGCCGTAATGGGCGGCGACCCGGGCGATCTCGTGGTCGTAGCGGTCGAGCAGCTCGAAGGTCCATTCCGAACCCTCCGACAGGGGCTGGCGCTTGGCGGCCGGCGAAGCCGCACCTTCCATTTCAACGGCCATATCAAGCCACCTTCTTCCTGAACAGTTCTCGGAATACCGGATAGATGTCTTCCAGCGTGAGGATGCGCTGCATGGCGAAGCGCGGGCTCGCCGCTTTGACCCGCTCGTATTCGTGCCACAGGCTTTGCGGTTCCTTGGCTTCGATTTCCACGTAGGCGAAGTACTGCGTCAGCGGAAGGATGCTCTGGACCAGCAGATCCCGGCAGCGCGGCGAATCGTCTTCCCAGTTGTCGCCGTCCGACGCCTGGGCGGCGTAGATGTTCCAGTTGGCGGAGGGATAGCGCTCGAGGATGATGTCACGCATCAGTTCGAGCGCGCTGGACGCCACGGTGCCGCCGGACTCCCGCGAGGAGAAGAACTCTTCCTCTTCGACCTCCTTGGCCACGGTATGGTGCCGGATGAACACCACGTCGATGCGTTCGTAGCTCTTGGTGAGAAAGAGGTGGAGCAGCATGAAGAAACGCTTGGCGATGTTCTTGCGGTCCTGGTCCATCGAGCCCGACACGTCGAGCAGGCAGAACATCACCGCCTGGCTGCTCGGCGTGGGCTGGTCGACGCGGTTGGCGTAGCGCAGGTCCCAGGTGTCGATGAAGGGCACGGCGGCGATGCGGGACTTGAGCGCCTCGATCTCCTCGCGCAGCGCCTCGGCCTCGGGGCTGGCACCGAGCCCTCGGGCGACCAGTGCTTCCAGCGCTTCCTCGGCCTCGCGCAGGGCGTCACGGGGGCCGGCGGCCATGGCCATGCGGCGGCCGATGGCCTGCTTCATCGAGCGCACCACGTGCAGACTCGAGGGATTGCCCTGGCTGACGAAGCCGGCCCGGGCCTTCTTCACCTCGGGCACCGCGGCGAGTTGCTTCTTCACCAGGTCCGGCAGCGCCAGGTCCTGGAAGAAGTAGTCCATGAACTCCTCCCGGGACAACTCGAACACGAAGTCGTCCATGCCCTCGCCGTCCGGTGAGCCGCCTTCGCCCTGGCCCCCGCTGCCGCCGTCTGGCCGGTCCACTTTGTCGCCCGTGACGAACTCGCGGTTCCCGGGGAGCACGATGTTGCGGCGCCCGCCGGGGCCGTGGTGGAAGCTGGGCTCGGACAGGTCCTTCGACGGGATGGAAATCTTTTCGCCGCGCTCGAGATCCGCCACCTTGCGGCCGGACACGACTTCCGCAGCGGCCTTGCGGATCTGCGCCTTGAAGCGGCGCAGGAAGCGCTGCCGGTTGACGGCGCTGCGGTTCTTGCCGGAAAGACGACGGTCGACGAGTTGGCTCATTACCGCATCCCCGTCAGGATGTTTTCCTCGCGCGCAGATACCACTCGGCCAGGAGGCGCACCTGCTTGTCGGTGTAGCCCTTGGTCACCATGCGCTGGACGAAGTCCTGGTGCTTCTTCTGTTCGTCGCTGGAGGCCTTGGCATTGAAGGAAATCACCGGCAGCAGATCCTCGGTGCTGGAGAACATGCGCTTCTCGATCACCGCGCGCAGCTTCTCGTAGCTCGTCCAGGCGGGGTTCTTGCCGTGGTTCTGCGCACGGGCGCGCAACACGAAGTTGACCACCTCGTGACGGAAGTCCTTCGGATTGGCGATGCCGGCGGGCTTCTCGATTTTTTCCAGTTCGGTGTTGAGCTGGGCGCGGTCGAGGATCTCGCCGGTGTCGGGGTCGCGGAACTCCTGATCCTGGATCCACATGTCGGCGTAGGTCACGTAGCGGTCGAAGATGTTCTGGCCGTATTCCGAATAGGACTCGAGGTAGGCGGTCTGCAGTTCCTTCTCGATGAATTCGGCGTAGTGCGGCGACAGGTATTCCTTGAGATAGGCCACGTAGCGCTGTTCGACCTCGGGCGGCAGCTGTTCCTGCTCGATCTGCTGCTCCAGCACATAGAGCAGGTGCACCGGGTTGGCCGCGATCTCGCTGTGGTCGAAGTTGAACACCCGCGACAGGATCTTGAAGGCAAAGCGGGTCGAGACGCCGGTCATGCCCTCGTCGACGCCGGCGAAATCCCTATATTCCTGGTAGCTCTTGGCCTTGGGATCAGTGTCCTTGAGGCTCTCGCCGTCGTAGATGCGCATCTTGGAGTAGATGCTGGAGTTTTCTGGCTCCTTCAGTCGCGTGAGTACCGCGAACTGCGCCAGCATCTCCAGGGTGCCGGGCGCGCACGGCGACTCCGACAGCGAGCTGTGCTGCAGCAGTTTCCGGTAGATCTTCACCTCCTCGGACACCCGCAGGCAGTACGGGACCTTGACGATGTAGATGCGATCGAGGAAGGCCTCGTTGTTCTTGTTGTTGCGGAAGGTCGTCCACTCGCTCTCGTTGCTGTGGGCGAGCACGACGCCGTCGAAAGGAATGGCGCCGAAGCCCTCGGTACCCTTGTAGTTGCCTTCCTGGGTGGCGGTCAGGAGCGGGTGCAGCACCTTGATCGGCGCCTTGAACATCTCGACGAATTCCATCAGCCCCTGGTTGGACAGGCACAGGCCGCCCGAATAGCTGTAGGCATCGGGGTCGTCCTGCGAATATTTCTCGAGCTTGCGGATATCCACCTTGCCGACCAGGGAGGAAATGTCCTGGTTGTTCTCGTCGCCCGGCTCGGTCTTGGAGATGCCGACCTGGCCCAGTACCGACGGCCAACGCTTGACCACGCGGAACTTGGTGATGTCGCCGTTGTATTCGTGCAGGCGCTTCACCGCCCACGGCGACAGCACGCGGCCGAGGTAACGGCGCGGAATGCCGTACTCCTGCTCCAGAATATCGCCGTCTTCGTCGGGCGAGAACAGCGACAGCGGCGAGTCGTTCACCGGCGAGCCCTTGATCGCATAGAACGGCGCCTTCTCCATCAGGTGCTTGAGCTTTTCCGCCAGCGACGACTTGCCACCGCCGACCGGCCCCAGCAGATAGAGGATCTGCTTCTTCTCCTCCAGACCTTGGGCCGCGTGACGGAAGTAGGAGACGATCTGCTCGATCGTCTCTTCCATGCCGTAGAAATCCTTGAACGCCGGGTAGCGCTTGATGACCTTGTTGGAGAACAGGCGCGACAGGCGCGGGTCCTGCCGGGTATCGACCAGTTCCGCTTCGCCGATCGCGGCCAGCACCCGCTCGGCAGAACTGGCGTAGGCCATGGGGTCCTTTTTGCAGACCGCCAGAAATTCCTCCAGCGAGAATTCCTCTTCCTCCCGGCGGTAGCGTTCGATGTACTGGTTGAACAAGCTCATGACGTACTCCTGGTCGTTGGATCGGTGAAGGCCTGACGCAATTTTTCGCAGTGGTCCCTCTATCTTTTATAGCGGTCATTGAGGCCGCCGGATTGAGCCGAAAAAACAAATCACGCTCGCTTTTTGTCTGCGCGAAAAAGCACGCTGCTCCGGGGGAAGCGTGCAGGGCAGCTTCACTTGCATGGACCCGCGTCAAGCGGAGGTTGGCGGCGCGTTTCCCGTCTGCAGCGCGCATTTGGCCGCGCGGCAGGCGCAGCACAATCGGTCGCCGGGAAGCGTGCCTTGGCCGGCAATCCAGGAAATCAAGCTCAAATAAGTAATCGGACAAGCTCCGCGGGCGCCCCTGCGATCGGTTAGCCGCTGCCGTGTGGAGAAAATCAGATCTACCAGTTTGATGCTGTTCATAAGCTGTACTAATGTGAAGATGCTCTACCCCCGATAACAACAGGAGACAGCCGTGAGCAAGAAAGACAGCAAACCCTCTGCACAAAACGAAGGCAAACTTAGCCGCAGGAAATTCCTCGGCGCGGCCGCCGCCACCGCGACCGGCGCCGCAGCGCTGGGTTTTCCCGCGATCGCCAAGGCGGTCGCTCCGGTCAGCCTGCGCTTCCAGAGCACCTGGCCGGCGAAGGACATCTTCCATGAATACGCGGTGGATTTCGCCGGCAAGGTCAACGCCATGTCCGGCAAGGAGCTCCGCATCGAGGTCCTGCCGGCGGGCGCGGTGGTCAAGGCCTTCGACCTGCTCGACGCCGTGAGCAAGGGCACCCTCGACGGCGGTCACGGCGTGGTCGCCTACTGGTATGGCAAGAACTCCGCCGTGGCGCTGTGGGGCTCCGGCCCGGCTTTCGGCATGGACCCCAACATGCTGCTCGCGTGGCATTACTACGGCGGCGGCAAGGAGTTGCTGGACGAAATCTACCGCGACCTGAACCTGGACGTGGTGTCGATGCTCTACGGCCCGATGCCGACCCAGCCCTTCGGCTGGTTCAAGAAGCCCGTCAGTAACGCCGAACAGATGAAAGGCCTCAAGTTCCGCACCGTCGGGCTGGCGGTCGACATATACAAGGATCTCGGCTGCGCGGTGAACCCTCTGCCCGGCGGCGAGATCGTGCCGGCCCTGGACCGCGGCCTGCTCGATGCGGCCGAATTCAACAATGCTTCCTCCGACAACCTGCTCGGCTTCCCGGATGTGGCCAAGGTGTGCATGCTGCAAAGCTTCCACCAGCCCAGCGAGCAGTTCGAGGTGCTGTTCAACAAGAAAAAATACGATTCCCTCAACGCCGAGCACAAGGCCATCATCAAGCATGCCCTCGAGGCGGCATCGGCCGACATGTCGTGGAAAGCCATCGACCGCTACTCGAAGGACTACATCGACATGAGCACCAGGAAGGGGGTCAAGTTCTACAAGACGCTGGATGCCATCCTGCGTAAGCAGCTGGCGGCCTGGGACAAGATCATGGCGACAAAGAGCGCGGAGAACCCGTCGTTCAAGAAGGTGCTCGATTCGATGCGCACTTTCGCGGCTCGCGCCGCGCGCTGGCAGAACGACACCAACGTCGACTACAAGATGGCGTACAACCACTTCTTCGCCAAGAAGAAGGGCTAAGCGGCATCGCCCATGACCGCCCGGTGCCAACCGGGTGGCCATTTCTGCTGCACATACCAAGAATTTCTCATGCAGAGACAGCTGCTTTTCATCGACAGGGTAAGTGCCTTCGTCGGCCGTTTTTTCTCCTGGTCCATCGTCGGGCTGACTTTACTGATTTCCTGGGAAGTGTTCTCCCGCTACGTCCTCAACACCCCGCATCCCTGGGTGCTCGACGTACAGATCATGCTCTACGGCATCCTGTTCATGATGGCCGGAGCCTATACGCTCGCCCAAGGCGGGCATGTGCGCGGCGACGTGCTCTACGGGTTCTTTTCCCCGCGCACCCAGGCAGTCATCGATCTGGTGCTGTATGTGGCGTTCTTCCTGCCGGGAATTTTCGCGCTCACCTACGCCGGCTGGATCTATGCCAACGAATCGCTGGCCATCCGCGAGCAGACCTTCAGTCCCGACCCGCTGCCGCTGTATCCGTTCAAGTTCGTCATCCCGGTCGCCGGGTTTTTCCTGCTGGTGCAGGGTATCGTCGAAATTCTCCGCTGCGTCATCTGCCTGCGCGACGGCGCGTGGCCGTCCCGCGTCGCGGACGTCGAGGAAGTCGACGTCGAAAAGCTGAAGGAAATGGTGAAGGTGAAGGATGAGGACATCGCGCAACTGGACCAGTACGTGGTGAAGCAGGAGACCAGACCGTGAAGAAGGAGCTGCGCTTCGGCTTCGCATTGATGGCGATCATCCTGATCGCCATCGCCGTGGTCATGCCATGGGGCAACCTCACCGACGGCCATCTGGGCCTGCTCATGCTGACCCTGGTGGTGGTGACCATCATGCTCGGATTCCCCACCGCGTTTACCCTGATGGGCATGGGCATGATCTTCGCATGGCTTGCCTATCGCAGCAGCAATCCGGACCTCGCCCTCACCCAGACCCTGGATCTGATGGTGCAGCGCGCCTACGGGGTGATGACCAACGACGTGCTGATCTCGATCCCGCTGTTCGTGTTCATGGGCTATCTGGTCGAGCGCGCCAACCTGATCGAGAAGCTGTTCAAGTCGCTGCACCTCGCACTCGCGCGCATTCCGGGCTCGCTCGCCGTCGCCACCCTGGTGACCTGCGCCATCTTCGCCACCGCCACCGGCATCGTCGGAGCAGTGGTCACGCTGATGGGCCTGTTGGCGCTGCCGGCCATGCTGCGCGCCGGCTACAACGTCAAGCTGTCGGCAGGCGTCATCACGGCGGGTGGCTGCCTCGGCATTCTCATCCCGCCGTCGGTGCTGCTCATCGTCTACGGCGCGACCGCCGGGGTGTCGGTGGTGAAGCTCTACGCGGGCGCGTTCTTCCCCGGCATCATGCTGGCGCTTCTCTATGTCGGCTATGTGATGATCCTGGCCAAGCTGAAGCCGGAGAGCGCGCCGCCGCTGCCCGAATCCGAGCGCACGATCGCACTTCCCCCCGAAAACGCCCGCATTGCCGCGCGCTTCGGCCACCGGGCCCTGCCGGCGCTGCTGCGCGCCGCGCTGGCGAAGAACGGCGAAGCGCCGAAGACGCACGTAATGCGGCAGCTGTTCACCACGCTGCTGCCGGCCATCGTGTTTGCCGTCATCATGGGACTGGCCTGGCAGGCGCTGACCCGGCAGACCGAAACGGCCGATGTCTCCTTGCTGCAGGAAATGGGCATGGTGAGCGAAGAATCGAAGGAAGCCCCCGTGGCGGACGAACCGCAGGCGGAGGGCATCGAGGAACCGCCGCCTGAACTGCTACAGGAGCCGCTCGCAGAGGGCGTTCAGGAGCCCCCCGTCGAAGCGCTGCCAGCGCCCTTGGCGAATGCCGCACAGGAGCCGCCCGCCGAAGGCCTGCAGGCGCGAGAGACCACAGCCGCGCCTGCCGCAACCGCGCCGGAGCAGGTCAAGGAACCGAAACGCCGGCCCGCGCCCGCCACGTTCTGGGGGGTGCTCGCCGGCGGCCTTGCGGTCCTGCTGCTGGTCTATGCACTGTTCACCTTCGCGCGCCTCGAAATCTTCAAGATGCTGCTGACCTCGTTCTTCCCGCTGGCGATCATGATCCTCGCGGTGCTCGGTACCATCGTGTTCGGCCTCGCTACGCCGACCGAAGCGGCGGCGATCGGCTCCTTCGGCGGCTTCGTGCTCGCCGCGCTCTACCTGGCGCTGAAGAAATCTCCGAAACAGCGACGCGCCCTGCGTATCAGCTGGATTCCGCTATGGATACTCTTCGGCGCCTCGGTGGTGTGGCTCATCCTGTTCAAGGCCGGCCTGCTGCCCCTCCCCCCGCCGGACTGGATGGGCTGGCTGTCGATCGCCGCCATCGGCTTGTGGTGCATGCTGGCTGTGCCGCAGGCTGGCATCCTGCCGACGGTGAAGGAATCGGTATTTCTCACCGCCAAGACCTCGGCCATGGTGTGCTGGCTGTTCGTCGGCTCCTCGATCTTCTCCGCGGCCTTCGCGCTGCTCGGCGGACAGCAGCTCATCGAGCAATGGGTGCTGTCGCTGGACATGACGCCCACCCAGTTCATGCTGCTGTCCCAGGCCGTCATCTTCATCCTCGGCTGGCCGCTCGAGTGGACCGAGATCATCGTCATCTTCATGCCGATCTTCATCCCGCTCTTGGCGCACTTCAACATCGACCCGCTGTTCTTCGGCCTGCTCGTGGCGCTCAACCTGCAGACGGCGTTCCTGTCACCCCCCGTGGCGATGGCCGCGTTCTACCTCAAGGGCGTGGCACCGCCGCATGTCAGCCTGAGCCAGATCTTCGCCGGCATGCTGCCCTTCATGGGGATCCAGGTGATCGCCATGGCGATGCTGTACCTGTGGCCGCAAATCGGCCTGTGGCTGCCGAACGTCCTGTACAAGTGAGAAAGGCCGACATATGGCCAAGGGAGAAAAACGATGAACGTCGCATTTATCGGTCTCGGCATCATGGGCAAGCCGATGGCCCTCAATCTGAAAAAAGCCGGCCACAGCGTGGCTGTATACGGCCGCCGTCCCGAATCGGTGGCCCCGCTGAGCGCAGCCGGCTGCAGCGCCTGCGCCTCACCGGCCGAGGCCGCCACGCAAGCCGATATCATCATCATCATGGTGCCCGACACGCCGGACGTCGAAACGGTCCTGTTCGGCTACGACTGCGTGGCGGACGGAGCCAGGCCGGGCTCGGTAGTGATCGACATGAGCACCATCTCGCCGACCGCGACCCAGGCCTTCGCCCACAAGCTCGAGGCCCGCGGCATCGAGATGCTCGACGCCCCCGTCTCCGGCGGTGAAATCGGCGCCGTCAACGCCACCCTGTCGATCATGGTCGGCGGCAAACCCGAGGTGTTCGAGCGGGCGAAGCCAGTATTGGAGGCGATGGGCAGGAACATCGTGCTGGTCGGCGACCACGGCGCCGGCCAGGTCGCCAAGGCCTGCAACCAGATCGTGGTGGCGGTGACCATCGAGGGCGTGGCCGAGGCGCTCACCTTCGCGCGCAGGAGCGGCGTCGACCCGGCCCGGGTGCGCGATGCGCTGATGGGAGGTTTCGCCGGCAGCCGCATTCTGGAAGTGCACGGCCAGCGCATGCTCGACAACGACTACACACCCGGCTTCAAGACGAAGCTGCACCAGAAGGACATCAACATCGCGATGCAGACCGCGAAGGAGCTTGGCCTGGCACTGCCGGGCGCAGCGCTGGTGATGCAGCACCTGAACGCGCTGATGGGCACCGGCGCCGGCGAGCTCGACTCATCGGCGATGATGAAGATCGTCGAGCGTGCGTCCGGCATGGAGCGCCAATGAACCATCGCATCGTCTTCCTCGATCGCGCCAGCCTGATCGCCGACATGCGTGCGCCATCCTTCGCGCACAAGTGGATTAACCACGAGCAGACGAGGCCGCAGGACGCCGCTGCGCGCATCCTGGATGCCAGCATCGTCATCGTCAACAAGGTGCGGCTCACCGGCGAGATCCTGGCCCGGGCGCCGCGCGTGAGAATGATCGCGCTTGCCGCCACCGGCACCGACAACGTCGACCTGGCTTACTGCCGCGCGCACGGCATCGTCGTCTGCAACATCCGCGGCTATGCCGTGCACACCCTGCCCGAGCACGTATTCATGCTCATGCTGGCGCTGCGCCGCAACCTGCCTGGCTGGCAGGCGGACGTGCGCGCGGGCTTATGGGAGAAAGCCGACCAGTTCTGCCTGTTCACCCGCCCGATCAACGATCTCTACGGCAGCACCCTGGGGCTGGTTGGCCATGGCTCGCTCGGCAACGGCGTACGCAGGCTCGCCGAGGCATTCGGCATGAACGTTCTGGTGGCCGAGCGGAAGGCGGCGGCCGAGATGCGGGAGGACTACACGCCATTCGACGTAGTGATACGCGAAGCCGACGTGATTTCGCTGCACACCCCGCTCACCGCCGAGACGCGGCACATGATCGGCGCACGCGAGTTCGAACTGATGAAGCCGACCGCCATCCTCATCAACACCGCACGCGGCAACCTGGTGGATGAGGCGGCGCTGGCCGATGCCCTCAAATCCGGGCGCATTGCCGGTGCCGGCTTCGACGTGCTTTCCATCGAACCGCCACGCGATGGCAACCCGCTGCTTGAACTGGATCTGCCCAATTTCATTATCACGCCGCACGTGGCGTGGTCCAGCCGTGAGGCGATGCAGACGCTCGCGGATCAGCTGGTCGGCAACATCGAGGCTTTCGTTGCCGGCACGCCGCGCAACGTCGTGACCTGAGCGGCGAGGAGGGCATGCGATGAGCGAACGCATCACGGTGGCCGGCCTGCAGATTGCGAGGCCGCTCTACGATCTGGTGCACGAGGAGATCGCGCCGGGCACCGGAATTTCGAGCCACCGCGTCTGGGAAGGCTTTGCCGACATCGTGCGCGAACTGAGCCCGCGTAACCGCGCACTGCTGGCACGCCGCGACGAACTGCAGGCACGCATCGACGCCTGGCACCTCGCACGCAAGGGTCAGCCGCACGACGCCGCAGCCTACAAGCAGCACCTCCTCGACATCGGCTATCTGCTGCCGGAGGGCGAGGATTTCAGCATCGATACCGACAACGTGGACGATGAGATCGCCCGCATCGCCGGGCCGCAGCTGGTGGTGCCGATGAACAACGCGCGCTATGCGCTGAATGCCGCCAATGCGCGCTGGGGCAGTCTGTTCGATGCGCTCTACGGCACCGACGTCATCTCGGACGAGGGCGGCGCCGAGCAAAAGGGTGCCTTCAATCCGCTGCGCGGCGCCAGGGTTATCCGCTACGCGAAGGCCTTTCTCGACGAGGCGGCGCCGCTGCAGAACGGCAGCTACATCGACGCCATCGCCTATGCGGTCAGGGGAGGGCGGCTCGTGGTGACCCTGTCGAGCGGCGCACACACCGGCCTGCGCGACCCCGGGCAGTTCAGGGGCTACCAGGAAAAAGCCAGCGGTATCGCCTCGCTGCTGCTGGTGCACCATGGCCTGCACATCGAGATCCGTTTCGACACCGATCATCCCATCCACGCGCTGCATCCCACCGGCATCCGCGACATCTCTCTGGAGGCCGCGATCACCACCATCATGGACTGCGAGGATTCGGTGGCAGCGGTGGACGCCGACGACAAGGTCCAGGTCTATCGCAACTGGCTGGGCCTGATGAAGGGCGAACTCGCGAGCTCCTTCGACAAGGGCGGCAAGACCCTCACCCGCAGCCTCAATCCGGACCGCCGCTACCTCTCTCCCGATGGCCGTTACTTCGAGATTCCCGGCCGCAGCCTGATGCTGGTGCGCAACGTCGGCCACCTGATGACCAACGACGCCGTACTGGACCGCAGCGGCAACGAGGTGTTCGAGGGTATGCTCGATGCCTTCGTCACGGTCTATGCGGCACTGCACGACCTCAAGGGCAACAGCGCCAGGCGCAACAGCCGCGACGGCAGCATCTATATCGTCAAACCCAAGCAGCACGGCCCCGACGAGGTCGCCTTCACCGTCGAGCTGTTCACCCGCATCGAAGACATCTTCGGTCTGGCCCGCAACACCATCAAGATCGGCATCATGGACGAGGAGCGCCGCACCACCCTCAACCTGAAGGAGTGCATTCGGGCGGCAAAGGAGCGGTGCATCTTCATCAACACCGGCTTTCTCGACCGCACCGGCGACGAGATCCACACCTCGATGGAGGCCGGTCCGATGCTGCGCAAGAACGACATGAAGAGTGCGCGCTGGCTGCAGGCCTATGAACGCTGGAATGTGGATATCGGCCTGGCCTGCGGCCTCGCCGGGCGCGCCCAAATCGGCAAGGGCATGTGGACCATGCCGGACAAAATGGCAGCCATGCTCGACAGTAAACAGGCTCAGCTCGAGGCCGGTGCCAATTGTGCCTGGGTCCCCTCACCCACCGCGGCGACCCTGCATGCCATCCACTATCACAAGGTATCCGTGCGTGATGTGCAGGAGAGACTGAAGGCACGCGAACGCGCCAGCCTTGATGACCTGTTGGCCATCCCCCTAGCCGACACGCACAGCTGGCAGGCGGCAGATATCCAGCACGAGTTGGACAACAATCTTCAGGGCCTCCTGGGCTATGTGGTGCGCTGGATCGATCAGGGATTGGGCGCCTCCAAGGTGCTGGACATCAACAACATCGGCTTGATGGAGGATCGCGCCACCTTGCGCATTTCCAGCCAGCACATCGCCAACTGGCTGCACCACGGCATCGTCAGTGAGCGTCAGGTCGTCGAGTCGCTGAAACGCATGGCGCAGTTCGTGGACCAGCAAAACAGCGCCGAGGCAAATTACATCAATATGTCGCCGCACTTCATCAGCCTTGCCTTTCAGGCCGCCCAGGACCTGATCTTCCATGGCCGGCACGCGCCCAACGGTTATACCGAACCGGCCCTGCACCAGCGGCGCAAGGAATTGAAGGCGGCACTGCGCGGGAAATAATGCTGCGCCAGGTTACCACCGTTCACCAAACAACGGCAGGCCATGCGCCTCGATAGGTGCACGCATCCCGGCAGGAATCCCGAGCAACGTCGCAGCAAGTTGCACTGTCTCACTGTGACGGTGGACATGCGCAGGATCAGGAGATTTTTACCGGCCATATGTCTGCGGGCAAGTATTGCTGAGACTCTGGAAAAACAGGGGACGGGCAGTATTCATTGGGCCAGCATGCTTATTGGCAGCCAACAACATGTCGTGCACGGAACCTTGATGTGCTACCGGCGCACTACAGAGTGCGCGCGCAATATTATTTTAGAAATTCAATTGGATACTCTTAAAAAGAGAAGGATTCGAGGGAAGTGCACGAATTACCGGAATTTATTACGGTTAGCGCATCAAATGCCGGAAAAGCGACTCCGGAAAATGTCATCCAGTGCACGTATTGAAATGATTCCCGGCGATGAGTTGCCGGAAACCAAGCTTACGATTTGCCAAAATCCACACTGCCACCAGGCCTGCGCTGTCCCAGCCTCACTGGAACCCCCACACCGGTGCCAGCAATTCCCCCAGTCCCTCATAGCTCCTGGGGTCGGCGGCAATGAATTTTTCCTTCTTGAACACCTCCAGTAACGGCGCTGCCACCCTGCTTCCCTCATCGCTGACCAAGGCCACCGCTATCTTGTCGCGGACCTCGGGTTCGACGCGGCTGCCGACGGAAAAGGTACGTTCCGGGTGGCTGCGGAAACTTTGCTCAATCAGGCGCAAGCCCGTCTGGTCCTGTTTGGCCCATACCTGATCACGCAGCACGGCGGCGTCACCACGACCACTCTTGAGACATTCATTGATTTCCTTGAAACCCTCTATGCGCAGCATGGTGGGCTGCCGGGCCGGATTGCGGAAATAATTGAGAAAATCCATGGTCAGCATATTGGGAGAACTGAAGGCGCAGACATTGTGGCCGATCAGATCATCCAGATGGCGGATTGTGCTGTCCTCTCGCACGGCGACAACAATGCTGATGACGCCGGGCAAGCGGGCGACCGGCACCGCCCCCTGGCGCTCCATCCGCCAGGCGGTGTAGTGCGGGCCGTCAAACACCATGTCATAG
>JANJWF010000030.1 GCA_024709685.1 Thiobacillus sp. | reverse complement strand
CTTCACCTCGCGCATTCGCATCACGTCGCCGTCCATCTTCATTTCGTGCACCTCCACCCGCGGTACCGCCGGGCTGGAGGCACCGAGCAGGCGTGCGTCGGCATCGGACTGGATCTGCATGTAGGCACCACTGACTTTCTGCCCCGGCATGGTGGCGCGCGCCCACGCATCGGTGACGCTGACGTTGGCGGCCCAGGCGGGCAGGCTGGCGGCGCTGGCCAGGAATGCGGCTGCGACAAGAGCTTTCATCGGTTTCTCCTCAAGGTGATCAGAACTGGTAATTCAGCGCAGTGTAGATCGAACGGCCCATGCCGGGAACCGGGGTGCCCCACTGTGGCACGGTCTGCATGGTGTTCGCGCTCATCGTCGTGCCCTGCCCCAGATACGCGCCGCCGAGCGGATGGTAATACAGCCGGTCGAACACGTTCTCGACGCCGAAATCGAGGCGCAGCTGCTTCCACGAGTGGCTGCCGCGCAGGTTGAGAAGCGCGTAGCCGGGGGTTTCCATCTCGTTGCGCATGGCAGAGACGTCGTCCTTCCGGCTGACCATCACCACTTCGGCGGCGTTGTCCCAGCCGCGCAGTTTCTGGGTCAGCGCGAGCTTGCCGTTGAGCGGCATGATGTTGTACAGGTTGTCGTCGGTATCGCGGTTCTCGCCGCGGGTGTAGCTGACCAGCCCGTTGAGCCCGAACTCGCCCAGGCCGTTCTGCGCCAGCGGCATCCTGCCCGACAGGTCGATGCCGTAGATCCGTGCCGACTGGTTGACGAACTTGAGCACCGTGTACTGGCCCGTCTGCAGCGTCGCGCGCGGGGCGTTCGCCGTAGCATCCCACTGGACCGCGTCGATGTAGTCGGTGACGTAGGTGTAGTAGGGCGTCGCCTTGAACTCCCAGGTGCGGTCGGCGGCATGCCAGTCGAAGGTCGCGGACACCGTGTTGGCCTGCTCGGGGTCGAGGTCGAGGTTGCCGATGTAGCCGTTGCCGTCGCCGGCCCAGTTGACCATCAGTGCCGCCATCGTCCAGGTCGACCAGGTGTAGCGCTCGTGCAGGTTGGGCGAGCGCGTCTTGTGGGCGAAGCCGAATTCGATGTCGCGCGTGGCGTCGGGCGTGTAGCGCGCCAGTACGGTCATGTCCCAGTTGTTGTCGGTCTTCGAATGATCCGCGGCGTTGAACGCGGCGCTGTCGCGCAACTGGTTGCCCGAGTCCGGGGCAACCGTCTTGTAGCCATGCACGTCGCCGGCATCCATGCTCACCCGCTCGAAACGCACGCCGGCGAGCGTCATCCACTGCGGGCTGAACTGCTTTTCCCATTCGGTGAAGACGGCCGCGCGGTCGCGCTCTCCGTCGTTGACGTTGAGGAAGGCATTGGGCCACATGCCCCCGCCCGAGGCCGGCCACCAGTCGTCGAGCCGGTAGCGCTGGTATTCGGTGCCGACGCGCAGCAGGTCCTGCTGCGTGAGGTCGATATCGGCCTTGAGGATGGCGCCGGTATTCGTGCTCTCTGTCTTCATCGGCATGCCGGCGGCGCAGGTGGTGCCGATTGCGCCGCATTGAGAACCGTCCCACATGGCGGTGCCGCCTTTGTACCAGTACTTCTTGTCGGCGCCGAAGTCCATGAAGTGATCGACATCCTCATGGTAGACGCGCGCTTCCAGCTTGCCCCAGTCGCGCTCGCCGGCGTAGCGCAGGTTGACGCGCTTCTCGTCGTTGCCGAGCATATCCATGCGCTGGTTCGGCCACAGCTGTTCAGGCAGGTCCTGCAGGCCGAACTTGACCTCCACCAGGTGCTCGCCACCGCGGAACGCCAGGCCCAACGTGTGGTTGCGCGTGTCGTAGGCGGTCGAACCGACCTCGTCGCCCGCCAGGGTGTGGCCCGGACGGCCGGTGAATCCGGCGGGTGTTCCCGCGACGAAGAGTCCGTCCTTGAAGTTGCCACCAGCGTCGTAGTTGTCCGATTGCGCGATGGCGCCGGTGTAGGAAATGTTGAAACTCTCGGTCGCATAGGTCGCCGCCGCGTTGCCGCCGCGGACGTTGCCGTTGCTGCGGTAGTAGGCGCCGACTTCACCCTTGACGAGGCTGCCCTCGCCCGGTTTGGCGAACACGGGCTCGGCGGTCCTGGCGACGATCGAGCCACCGATGCTGTCGCCACCGACGCTGACCGGGGCGATCCCGGCGTAGACCTGGAGCGATTCGACCTGCGACGGATCCAGGTAGGACAGTGCCGGGTTCATGTGGTTGGGGCACGCCGAGATGAGGTCCATGCCGTCGACCTTGATGCGCAGGCGATCGTCCGCCAGGCCGTGGACCGCCGGCAAGCTGGAAACGCCGCCTCCCCCGTACAGGCTCACGCCCGGCACGTCCCTGAGCAGGCTCGCCGTGTCGCTGGTCGTCGCCCGCAGGGTCGGCAGACTCTCGACCGCAGGGGCGAGGGGCGCAGCGTCTTCCTTGCCGACCACCTCGACGGTCGGCAGCTCCGTTTCAGCCGCGCTGGCGCCAATCGGCGACAGGCTGGCAGCAATCAGCAAAGACAGCAGGCGAGGGGTGAAGGCAGGGTTCGGCATGGCGCGACTCGCATTGTTATAAAGAGATGTGATTATCTCGTTTAAGTCGCCATCGTGGAATGCGACAAATCGTCGCATCGGCGGCCGCAACCCGCGACGTGCGGCCGGTCGCGAACACAAGAAGGACAATTTGCCGCAATCCACGACACAGCCCACGGATTACAATTTCCCTCATGCCGTCCGCACCGGATTCGACGCTCCTCTCCACCCTGCCCGCCCGTGCCCTGCTCGGGCGTTTGCTCGCCGTGCGCATATCGCTGACCGGCGGCTGGGCGGCAGGCATCATCTGGCTGCACTGGGGTCTCGGCATCCGCATGCCGCTCGCACCGATGATCGCAGTGCTGGCGCTGATGACGCTGTTTGCGCTGTTCACCGCATGGCGGCTGCGGCTGGACGCACCCGCGACGCAAATGGAGTTTCTGGCCCACCTCCTGGCCGACCTCACCGCATTCGCAGTGCTGGTATTCTTCAGCGGCGGCGCGACCAATCCCTTCGTCTCGCTGATGCTGGTGCCGCTGGTGATCGCCGCGATCAGCCTGCGCCCGCGCTGGGTGTGGCTGCTGGCGGCGGTGGCAGGGGGATACTACGCAGTACTGCTGTTCGTCTACCATCCGCTGGCGGTGGCCGACCCGGTCGCAGCCTCCCGCATGCACCTCGGCGGCATGTGGTTCAACTTCCTCGTCAGCGCCGGCCTGATCGCGTTCTTCGTCACCCGCATGCAGGCCGCACTGCGCGTGCGTGATCTGGAACTGTCCTCCATGCGCGAAAAGCAGTTGCGTGACGAGCGCATCGTCGCGCTCGGCACCCAGGCCGCACTGGCCGCGCACGAACTCGCCACCCCGCTCGCCACCATCCAGACCACCGCGCACGAACTCGCCGGGGAGTTCGCCAACGATCCCGACATCGGCGCCGATTGCCGCCTGCTCGAAAAGCAGGCGCAGGCATGCAAGGCCATCCTCACCCGGCTCGCCGCGCGCGCGCAGGACGGCGCGCCTGTCGCGCAACCGCTCGACGCCTGGCTGAACTCGGTGATCGAGCGCTGGCAGGTGCTGCGCCCCGGGGCGCAGATCACGGCGAAGCTGCCGTCTGACCCGCGTGACTTCCTCCCACCCGATGGGCTGGAGCAGGCGATCATGAACGTATTGAACAATGCCGCCGACGCCGCACCTGCACCGGTGGAGTTCGGCGCGGCGGTCGACGCGACTGCGCTCGTCATCGAGATCACCGATCGCGGTCCCGGCTTCACGCCCGAGCAGAAGGCGCAGGCCGGGCGCGTGCTATTCAGCGGCAAGCCGGGGCGCGGCTGGGGCATGGGCCTTGCGCTTACCCACGCCACGCTGGAGCGGCTGGGCGGCAGCCTCACCCTCACCGAGCGCGACGGCGGCGGCACCCGCGTGCGCATCCGTTTACCCTGGAGCCCAAGCCAATGAATGCTGCCGTAATGAAACTCCTGATCGTCGAGGACGACGCCGATTTTGCGGGCGTCCTGGCACGCGCCATGAAGAAACGCGGCTTCGAGGTGGCTCTGGCGCACGATGCGCCTGAGGCGCGATCGGCCGCAGACGACTTTGTTCCCAGCCATGCCGTCGTCGATCTCAAGCTGCCCGGCGAATCGGGCCTGAAGGTCGTCGAGCACCTCGCCGCATGCACCCCCGCCCCCGCCATCGTCGTGCTCACCGGCTACGCCAGCATCGCCACCGCGGTCGAGGCGGTGCGGCTGGGCGCGCGGCACTACCTGGCGAAACCGGCGGATGCCGACGAGATTCTCGCCGCACTGCTGCGCGACCAGCCCGACGCAGCGCTGGAAGTGGCCCCCGAACCGCTTTCGGTGGCACGGCTGGAATGGGAACACATCCAGAAAGTGCTGAACGAGCACGCCGGCAACATCTCGGCTACCGCGCGCGCACTGAAGATGCACCGCCGTACCCTGCAACGCAAGCTCGACAAGCGCCCACCCAGACCTGCCTGACTGTGCCCCCTGCAGGGCGGAACTTCACTCGGCTGCGGCCGGTCTCCCAGCATGTCCATTGTTGATGAAAGCTCCGCCATGAATGCAAAAAACCTGCTCGACCAATTGCTGAGCTCCGGCCAGGCCATGCTCTCCGAAACCCTCGGCAGCCGTGCGCCAGCCAACCCGGCTCAGGCACCAGGCAAACCTGGCTACGCCAACTTCGGCACCGGCATGCTCGCAGGCGGTGTGCTGGGGCTGCTGCTGGGCGACAAGCGGGTGCGCAAGTTCGGCGGCAAGGCGCTGGCCTACGGCGGCGCCGCGGCACTCGGCGCGCTGGCGTTTCGCGCCTACAGCGACTGGCAGCGGCAGAAGTCCGCGGCCGCCGCACCCGCGACCGAGCCCGTGCGATTCCTGCCTGCGCCGACAGCGGAAGGCCACAGCCGCGCAGTGCTGAAGGCGCTGATCGCCGCCGCCAAGTCGGACGGCCACATCGACGCCCGCGAACGCGGCCTGATCGAAGAAAAACTGGCGGGGCTCGCCGACGACCCCGCGCTGCGCAGTTGGATCGACGCCGAGGTGGCGCGCCCCCTTGACCCCTCGGACGTCGCCGCCGCAGCCGGCTCGATGGAAGTCGCGAGCGAGATGTATCTGGTGAGCGTGCTGGCGGTCGACGCCGAGAGCTTCATGGAACGCGCCTACCTCGACGAACTGGGGCGCAAGCTCGATCTTCCGGACGACCTGAAACTGCGGCTCGAAACCGAGGCGAGGCAGGCGCTCGCCGCGACCTGAATGCTCAGTGCCCGACACCCCAGTCGACCACCCCAAAATAGGCCGTCGCCAGCACCACCCCTCCGAACACGATGCGGTACCAGGCGAACAGGGTGTAGTCGTGACGGCTGACGAACTTGATCAGCGTGCGCACCGCGATCAGGGCACTGACGAACGCCGCCACCCCGCCGACCATGAACAGCGGGACGTCTTGCACGTCGAACAGGTGCCAGTTCTTGTAAAGGTCGTACGCCGTGGCGGCGAACATGGTGGGGATGGCGAGGAAGAACGAAAACTCAGCTGCCGCCTTGCGTGACAGCCCGAGGAACAGACCGCCGATGATAGTCGCGCCCGAGCGCGAAGTGCCGGGGATCATCGCCAACGCCTGTGCGAAGCCCACCGCCAGCGCGCGGCGCCAGTTGAGATCGTCCACCGTCGGCGTGCTGACGACGTGCTTGCGCCGCTCCGCCCACAGGATCAGGAGGCCGCCGGCAACCAGCGCGGTCGCCACCACAATGGGGTTGAACAGGTAGCCCTTGATCTCCCTGTAAAACAGGAATCCCAGCACCGCCGCTGGGAGGAAACCCGCCATCAGGTTGATGATCAGCCGGCGTGACGCCGGCTCGCTATGCAACGTGGTCGCCACGTGCCCGAGCTTTGCCCGGTATTCGAACACCACCGCGAAAATCGCCGCCAGCTGGATGGCGATCATGAACACCTTGGCCTTCTCGCCGTTGAAGCCCAGGAGCTGCCCGGCAAGAATCAGATGCCCGGTGCTGGAAATCGGCAGGAATTCGGTAAAGCCCTCGATGAAGCCAAGGATGAGCGCGTGCAGGATCTGGGTCAGGTCGGCCATGGAGACTTTTCGGGCATAAAAAAAGGCGCGTCCAACGGGCGCGCCTACCGATTATACGCGGAGCGGATTACACCTTGCGGTAGACCTCGGCGCCCTGCTTCACGAACTCGACCGCCTTCACCTCCATGCCCCTGGCCAGCGCGGCGGCCTCGTCGAGACCTTCCTTCGCCGCGTATTCGCGCACGTCCTGGGTGATCTTCATCGAGCAGAAGTGCGGGCCGCACATCGAGCAGAAGTGCGCGACCTTGGCCGATTCCTTCGGCAGGGTCTCGTCGTGGAAGGACTTCGCCTTGTCGGGGTCGAGGCCGAGGTTGAACTGGTCGTCCCAGCGGAATTCGAAGCGCGCCTTGCTCAAGGCGTTGTCGCGGATCTGCGCGCCGGGGTGGCCCTTCGCGAGGTCCGCGGCGTGCGCGGCAAGCTTGTAGGTGATGATGCCTTCCTTCACATCGTCCTTGTCCGGAAGCCCCAAATGTTCTTTCGGCGTGACGTAGCACAGCATCGCGGTACCGTACCAGCCGATCATCGCGGCGCCGATGCCGGAGGTGATGTGGTCGTAGCCGGGGGCGATGTCGGTGGTCAGCGGGCCCAGGGTGTAGAACGGCGCCTCGGAACAGGATTCCAGCTGGATGTCCATGTTTTCCTTGATCAGCTGCATCGGCACATGGCCGGGGCCTTCGATCATCACCTGCACGTCGTGCTTCCACGCCACCTGGGTGAGTTCGCCGAGCGTCTTCAGTTCGGACAACTGCGCTTCGTCGTTGGCGTCGTAGATCGAGCCGGGGCGCAGGCCGTCGCCGAGACTGAAGGCGACGTCGTAGGCCTTCATGATGTCGCAGATGTCCTCGAAGTGGGTGTAGAGGAAGCTCTCCTTGTGATGCGCGAGGCACCACTTGGCCATGATCGAGCCGCCGCGCGAAACGATCCCGGTCATGCGGTTGGCGGTCATCGGCACGT
>JANJWF010000021.1 GCA_024709685.1 Thiobacillus sp. | reverse complement strand
CGCATGAAGGCGGCGCGCCCGTACGCCGAGAAGATCGCCCGCGTGGCGACCCACCTGGCGTACGCCCACACGGAATACAAGCACCCGTTTGTGATCGCGCGTGACGACGTCAAGCGTGTCGGCCTCATTGTGATTTCGTCGGACAAGGGCTTGTGCGGCGGCCTCAATACCAACGCCTTCCGCATGATGGTCAACCAGATGAAGCAGTGGGAAGCTGCTGGCATCGGAATCGACGTTACCGCAATCGGCAACAAGGGACTGGGCTTTGTTCAGCGTCTTGGTGCCAGTGTCGTGTCGCAGCTCACCGGCCTGGGCGACACGCCGCACCTGGAGAAGCTGATCGGCCCGATCAAGGTCATGCTCGACGCCTACCTGGAAGGCCGGATCGACGCGCTCTACATCGTCTACAACCGCTTCGTCAACACGATGAAGCAGGAGCCGACGCTGACTCAGCTGCTGCCGCTCGCGAAACTGGAAGACGAAGACGAGGCCTCGCTGAAGACGCATTGGGACTATATCTACGAGCCCGACGCCAAGCCGGTGGTCGACGGCATGCTGATGCGCTACATCGAATCGCTGGTCTACCAGGGGGTGGCGGAGAATCTTGCGTGCGAGCAATCGGCGCGGATGGTGGCGATGAAGTCCGCCTCCGACAACGCCAAGACGGTGATCGATGAGCTGAAGCTGATTTACAACAAGACCCGCCAGGCCGCGATCACCAAGGAACTGTCCGAGATCGTCGCCGGCGCAGCAGCAGTTTGATGCGGCGGATAGCGATCGGGCGAGGCTAACATGAGCGAAGCGAATGTTATGACAAGACCAGATCGCATATCCGCGGCCGCGGTTTAAAGAATTCAACTTTTAGGAAAGCAAGATGAGCAACGGAAAAATTGTTCAGATCATCGGCGCCGTGGTGGACGTGGAGTTTTCGCGTGATGCCATGCCCCGGGTCTTCGAAGCGCTGAAAATGCAATCACCCGAGCTGACGCTGGAGGTCCAGCAGCAGCTGGGCGACGGCGTGGTCCGCACCATCGCGATGGGCTCGACCGACGGCCTGCGCCGCGGCATGGACGTGCTCGCGACCGGCAACCCCATCATGGTGCCGGTTGGCCAGAAGACGCTGGGCCGCATCATGAACGTGCTCGGCGATCCGGTTGACGAAGCCGGCCCGATCGGCGCGGAGACCACGATGCCGATCCACCGCAAGGCCCCGGCCTACGCCGACCAGGCTGCCACGGTGGAAATCCTGGAAACCGGAATCAAGGTCATCGACCTCATCATGCCGATCGCCAAGGGTGGCAAGGTCGGCCTGTTCGGGGGCGCCGGCGTGGGCAAGACCGTGACGCTGATGGAATTGATCCGCAACATCGCGGTGCAGCATAGCGGCTTCTCGGTGTTCGCGGGCGTCGGCGAACGGACCCGCGAAGGCAACGACTTCTATCACGAAATGAAGGAAGGCGGCGTGCTCGACAAGGTCGCGCTGGTCTACGGCCAGATGAACGAGCCGCCGGGCAACCGTCTGCGCGTCGCGTTGACGGGCCTGACCATGGCCGAATACTTCCGCGACGAGGGTCGCGACGTGCTGCTGTTCGTCGACAACATCTACCGCTACACCCTGGCTGGCACCGAAGTGTCGGCGCTGCTGGGGCGCATGCCGTCGGCGGTGGGTTACCAGCCGACACTGGCCGACGAGATGGGCCGCCTGCAGGAACGCATCACCTCGACCAAGACCGGCTCGATCACCTCGTTCCAGGCCGTGTACGTGCCGGCGGACGACCTGACCGACCCGTCGCCGGCGACCACCTTCGCGCACCTTGACGCAACCCTGGTGCTCAGCCGACAGGTCGCCGAACTGGGGATCTACCCCGCGGTGGACCCACTCGATTCGACCTCGCGTATTCTCGATCCGCAGGTTGTCGGCGAAGAACACTACTCGGTCGCCCGCAAGGTGCAGGGCACGCTGCAGAAGTACAAGGAACTGCGCGACATCATTGCGATTCTGGGCATGGACGAACTGTCGCCGGAAGACAAGCTCGCGGTGTCCCGCGCACGTAAGCTCCAGCGCTTCCTGTCGCAGCCCTTCTTCGTCGCCGAGGTGTTCACCGGCGCGCCGGGCAAGTACGTCTCGCTGAAGGAAACCATTGCCGGCTTCAAGGCGATCGTCGAGGGCGAATACGACCACCTGCCGGAACAGGCGTTCTACATGGTCGGCGGGATCGAAGAGGCCGTCGAAAAGGCGAAGACGATTCAGTAATTTTGAGGGACGAGGGGATAGGAGCTAGGGGTTAGGGGTGACGTGCGCTGCGCGCCTTTCCCTAGCCCCTAAATCCTAATCCCTAGCCCCTAAACCCGAGGTTTCAAAATGGCCATGACCATCCACGTCGACATTGTCAGCGCAGAAAAATCACTCTACTCCGGCACCGCCGAAATGGTGATTGCCCCCGGCCAGCGCGGCGAACTCGGCATCTACCCGCGGCACACACCGCTGTTGACCACTCTCAAGCCCGGTTCGATCCGCATCAAAGTGCCGAACCAGACGGAAGAGGAACTGGTCTACGTTTCGGGAGGCATCCTGGAAATTCAGCCACACCTCGTGACCATTTTGTCCGACTCGGCAATTCGTGGCGCCGACCTCGATGAGGCGAAAGCCCTCGAAGCCAAGCGTGCCGCCGAAGAGGCGATGAAAGACAAGGCAGCCAGCATCGACTACGCCAAGGCGCAGGCCGAACTCGCGGAAGCCGTTGCGCAATTGGCTGCGATCCAGAAACTGCGCAAGCGGGTCTGATCCGCGCGTGCCCTCGATGAAAAGGCAACCTGTCGGGTTGCCTTTTTTCTTGCCCGGGCACGGTGAGCGGTTGGACGTGCTCGAGCATCGCCAAACATCAGATTGCCGGGGGAAAGACAATACGGAGAACCCCTTATAGAAAAGGGTCCCTCCCTCCCGTTACCATCACAAAAAACTGAATATCCAAAACCGAAGCGTGAGCTGGGCGCTTATCGCGCGCCTTCGCGAACGAAAAAAACTGATCAATCCCGTTTTACACTTCCATCTACGTAGGAGTTTACGCATGCGCACCCCCCTGATCCTCAGCATCCTTGGAGCAACCCTCGTGTCCGCCGGCGCGCTTACCGCCCATGCGGCAGAAGGCGCGAGTTACTACAATCCGTCGAATGCGGCCAGTGCATCGGGCAAGACGGTGGGGCATGAATTGTTCCTCACGATCGGCTGCCCGGGGCGTGGCCTGCTCGATGCACCGTGCCCCAAGCTGGCCGCCGCGCCTGTGGACAGCGATGGTGACGGCGTGGTCGACGGCCGTGACAAATGTCCGAACACCCCGGCGGGCCGCAAGGTCAACGCGGACGGTTGCGAACTCGACAGCGACGGCGACGGCGTGGTCGACGGCAGCGACAAATGCCCGAATACCGCGGCAGGCCGCAAGGTCAACGCGGACGGCTGCGAACTCGATAGCGACGGCGACGGCGTGGTCGACGGCAGCGACAGGTGCCCGAACACCCCGGCGGGCCGCAAGGTCAACGCGGACGGCTGCGAGCTTGACAGCGACAATGACGGCATCGTGGACGGCGCCGACAAATGTCCGACCGTCTACGCCAAGACGGCGGACGGTTGCCCGGAAGCCGCGCCGAAGAAGCTGGTCCTTGAAGGCGTGACCTTCGACAACAACCAGGCAAGCCTGAAGGCGTCCTCGTTCGCGACGCTTGACGAAGCGGCCGCCACCCTGAAGGAATGGGGCGATGTGCGGGTTGAAATCGGCGGTCATACCGACAGCGTCGGCAAGGACAGCTACAACCTTGCGCTGTCGCAGCGTCGCGCCGAGACGGTTCGCCAGTACCTGATCGGCAAGGGCGTTGCGGCAAACCGTCTGTTCGCACGAGGCTATGGCGAGACCCGCCCGGTGGCCGACAACGCGACCGCGGAGGGCCGGGACAAGAACCGCCGCGTCGAACTGGTGGCGATCCAGTAAAGCAGCAAACCGCCTGCATCAGAACGGGGACGCGAGTCCCCGTTTTTTATCGCCGGGGCGGCCGCCGCCCCGGTGTGCGCCGGCAGGTTTGGCGGCTTTGTATCCGGCGGCCAGGCCGAGGCTTTATACTTGACGGGCAAACCTCAAAGGCAGCACGTGCTGCAATCAACCAGCCAGAATGACAACCGCTCCATCCAAGCTTGAAATCCTGATTCTCGCGGCCGGCAAGGGCACCCGCATGCGCTCCGATCTGCCCAAGGTGCTGCACCGGCTGGCCGGCAAGCCCCTGCTCGGCCACGTGGTGGATACCGCCCACGCGCTCGGTGCGGTGCAGACCTGCGTGGTGTACGGATTCGGGGGTGAGGCGGTGCCACAGGCGATGGCCGACGCGCGGCTGACATTCGTGCTTCAGGCCGAACAGCACGGCACCGGCCATGCGGTGAAGCAGGCACTGCCCCGGCTTGCCGACGACAGTGTCACGCTGGTGCTGTACGGCGACGTGCCGCTGACCCGTACCGCGACCCTGCAGCCCCTGGTAGCGGCTGCGCAAACAGGCAAGCTGGGGCTGCTGACGGTGAACCTGACGCACCCGGACGGCTACGGCCGTATCGTGCGCGAAAACGGTCGGGTTGTCCGCATCGTCGAGCACAAGGATGCCGTGCCTGCTGAGCGGGCGATCCAGGAGGTCAACACCGGCATCCTCGCGGTGACGACCCGCCATCTGAAACGCTGGATAAGCGAGCTGAAAAACGACAATGTTCAGGGTGAGTACTACCTCACCGACGTCATTGCACTGGCGGTGCGCGACGGCGTGGCGGTGGAGACGCATCAGCCGGCGCATGAGTGGGAAGTGCTGGGGGTAAACAGCAAGGCGCAGCTGGCCGAACTCGAGCGCATTCACCAGAACGAAATCGCACAGGGACTGCTCGACGCCGGCGTAACGCTGCTGGACCCGGCGCGGCTCGACGTGCGCGGAATGCTCGCATGCGGCCGCGACGTGACGATCGATGTTAATTGCGTGTTTGAAGGCCGCGTAGAATTGGGCGATGGCGTGCAAGTGGGCGCTAACTGCGTGCTGCGCAACGTGACCGTAGCGGCGGGCACACGCATCGACGCATTCACCCTGATCGACGACGCCGCCATCGGCGAGGCCAACCGGCTGGGGCCGTTTTCGCGCATCCGTCCCGGTACCCGGCTTGCGCGCGACGTCCACGTCGGCAACTTCGTCGAGATCAAGAACAGCCAGATCGACGACGGCTCTAAGGTCAACCATCTGTCGTACGTCGGCGATACGACCATGGGCAAGCACGTCAACATCGGCGCCGGCACCATCACCTGCAATTACGACGGCGCCAACAAGTACCGCACGGTCATCGAGGACGAGGTGTTCGTCGGCTCCGACACCCAGCTGGTGGCGCCGGTCACCGTGGGACGCGGCGCCACCCTGGGCGCGGGCACGACGCTGACCCGCGACGCGCCCGCCGGCGAACTCACCCTGTCGCGGGCCAGGCAGCTCACCATCAACGGCTGGAAGCGGCCGCTCAAACAGAAGAAGGAAGGCTGATCATGTGCGGCATCGTCGGCGCGGTTGCGCAGCGTAACGTGGTTCCCATCCTGCTCGAAGGCCTGCGGCGGCTGGAATACCGCGGCTACGACTCGGCGGGCCTGGTCACCATCAACGGCGGCCTCAAGCGGGTTCGCAGTGTCGGCCGCGTCGCCGCGCTGGCGGCGGAGTGCGCGGCGCAACACGTGCATGGCCACCTCGGCATTGCGCACACCCGCTGGGCCACCCACGGCGCGCCGTCGGAAGCCAATGCCCACCCGCATGTGAGCGGCGGCCTCGCGGTGGTGCACAACGGCATCATCGAAAACCATGAAGCGCTGCGCACCCGGCTCAAGGCCGCCGGATTCACCTTTACCTCGGAGACCGACACCGAGGTCATCGCCCACCTGATCGCGCTGCATTACCGTCAGTCCCGCGATCTGCTCGCCGCCACCCGTGCGGCCGTGGCCGAACTGCAGGGCGCCTATGCCATCGGCGTCGTGAGTGAAGATGCCCCCAACCGACTGGTGTGCGCGCGCAAGGGTAGCCCGCTCCTGATCGGGCTCGGCATCGAGGAAAATTTCATCGCTTCGGATGTGTCGGCGCTGCTGCCGGTGACCCAGCGCGTGATGTATCTGGAGGAGGGCGATGTGGCCGACGTCGGGCTCCTGGGGGTGACGGTCTACGACGCCACGGGGCAGCAGGTCGACCGCGGCGTGCACGTATCCGAGCTGTCGTCCGACATGGCCGAACTCGGCAATTACCGCCACTTCATGCAGAAGGAAATCCACGAGCAGCCGCGTGCGCTGGCCGATACGCTGCAGATCGCCGTGACGCAGGATCACGTCCAGCCCGAATGGTTTGGCTTCGATGCCGCCGAGGTGCTCGCCAGAGTGAATGCCGTGACCTTTCTCGCTTGCGGCACCAGCTTCCATGCAGCGAAAGTGGCCACCTACTGGCTGGAAGAGATCGTGGGCATTCCGGCGCATGCGGAAATCGCCAGCGAATACCGCTACCGCACCTCGGTACCCAATCCCGATGCGTTGATCGTCACCATTTCGCAGTCGGGCGAGACCGCCGACACGCTAGCCGCGCTCAACCATGCCAAGGCACTCGGGCAGGACAAGACGCTGACCATCTGCAACGTGCCCGAGTCGGCGCTCACCCGCGCTTCGCACCTCAGGTTCCTTACCCGTGCCGGACCCGAGATCGGTGTCGCCTCGACCAAGGCGTTCACGACCCAGCTCGCCGGCCTCTTCCTACTGACGCTGGTGCTGGCCAAGCTGCGAGGACGCTTCACCCCCGCACAGGAAAGTGCCTACCTCACCGCGCTGCGCAGCCTGCCCAACACGCTGCAGCAGGTGCTGGGGCTGGAGCCGCAGGTCGAGGCCTGGGCGCAGCGCTTTGCCAACAAGCACCACGCCCTGTTCCTCGGTCGCGGCGTGCATTATCCGATCGCGCTCGAAGGCGCGCTGAAGCTGAAGGAGATTTCCTACATCCACGCCGAGGCCTACCCGGCAGGTGAACTCAAGCACGGCCCGCTGGCGCTGGTCGACGAGGACATGCCGGTGATCGCGATCGCGCCCAACGACCAGCTGATCGAGAAATTGAAATCGAACCTGCAGGAAGTACGCGCGCGCGGCGGCGAACTGTATGTGTTCGCCGACGGCGACGTGCAGCTCGAGGAGTCCGCGTATGTGCACGTGATCAAGCTGCCCGGCGGCGGCAACGGTGCACTGTCGCCGATCCTGCACACGGTGCCGCTACAGCTGCTTTCGTATCACGCGGCCCTGCAGAAGGGCACCGACGTCGACAAGCCACGCAACCTGGCGAAATCGGTCACCGTCGAGTAGACGTGGCCGGTCGGCACGAAAAAAAAGAGCGCGGCCCCGGGCCGCGCGCTTGCATTTGCGAACGGCTGATGGTCAGTGCCGCTTGCGGTCTTCCTTCAGTGCCAGTGTGGCGACCTGCACGCGGTTTCTCAGGCCGAGCTTTTCCATGATGTTGCGCAGATGGTTGCGTACCGTGTTTTCCGACAGCGTCATTTTGTACGCGATGGCCTTGTTGGAAAGCCCTTCCTTGACATGGTCGACGATCTCCAACTCGCGTGCGGTCAGCGCCGACAGTGCGCTGCTACCGAGCTCGCCACGAGCCATCCGCTGCATGATGTTGAGCGGGAAGCTGCTCTGGCCTTCGCATACGCTGCGGACGGCGGCCAGCACCTGGTCGGGGTCGCTGGATTTGATGACGTAGCCGTCGACGCCGGACGAAATCGCCTCGGAAATTTCCTCGTCGGAATCGGCGATGGTGAGCATGATGACCTTGATGCCGAGATCGCGCAGGTCGGAGACGAGGTCCAGTCCGTCAGCATCGGGCAGCGAGCGGTCGAGCAGCGCGGCATCGGCCCGGTTTCCGGCTGCCAGCCAGTCGCGCAGCTCGGCGGCATTGGCGAACTGCGCGGAAAGCTTCATGTCCGGCTCCTGCTGGATGTAGCCGGCCACCCCCATGCGCAGCAAGGGGTGATCGTCGATCAGGATAATGTTCAAGGGGGCAGGCATCACTTCTCCAGTTCAGGTAGGCAGGCCACGTGGCTTGCGCGGCGCCTTCTCGAATAGTGCATCATAGACCGGAATGGGCAAGCATTTCAGCATCCGCGCCACCCACGCCATCTGCCAGGGAATGACGGCATACGCGTGGCGGCGCGCGATGCAGTGCGCCACCTTGGCGGCAGCGGTGGCTGCCGCCATCCTGAAAGGCATGGCGTAGGGGTTGACCCGCGTCATCGGCGTGTCGATGTAGCCGGGGGCGACAGAGACCACCGCGATGTCGCGAGACCTCAGCTCCAGCCGCAGCGACTCAAGGTAGACGGTGGCCGCGGCCTTCGAGGCTGAGTAGGCGCTGCCGCCCGGCAGACCGCGTACCCCGGCCACGCTGGAAATTCCGCACAGCACGCCGCCCCCGGCCGCCATCGGACCGATGAAGGGCTGAAAGGTATGCACCAGTCCGAGCACGTTGGCGTCCATCACTGCGCGGAACACCGCGGCATCCTCGGCCGCCTCGGTGAGCGTGCCGACGCTGATACCCGCTGCTGCGATAACGATGTCCGGCGTGCCAGCGTCGCGCAAGAACGCTTCGGCAGCCGCCTGCATGGCGGCGGCGTCGCGCACGTCGGCCAGGTAGAGCCGCGCGTCGAGCCCGACGGCGGTGTCCTGCAGGCCTTGCAGCCGGCGGCCCGCCAGTCCCAGTTGTGCGCCCAGCGCCCCGTAGTGGCGCGCCAGCGCTGCTCCGAGGCCGGAACTGGCGCCGGTGATGAACACCCGCGGAGGTCGGTTCGGATCTGCGGGGCGGGGGCCGGCCAAGCGCTTATTTGCCGCCTGTCTTGGCGCCGCGTTCTGCGCGTGCCTTGGCGATCAACTGGTTCAGTACTTCGAACAGGCGCTGCGGGCTGCCGGTCATCGATACCGAGGTGGTGTATTTGCCGTCGATGACGAAGGCCGGCACGCCGGAGATGGCGTAGGTGGTAGCCAGGCGTGCGCCTTGCGAAGCTTTTGACTGCACCGAGAAGGAGCGGTAGATACCTTCGAACTTTTTGCGGTCGACGCCCTGCTTGGTGACCCAGTCTCCCAGCACGGCGGGATTGTTGAGGTTGATGTTTTCCACGTGGTAGGCATCGAACACCTTGCCGTGCAGCTTGCCGAGGAGGTTCATTTGCTCCAGCGTGTAGTACAGCTTGGCGCCGGGCATCCAGTCGTCGCGGAACACCGCGGGTACACGGCGAACCTGGGCGTCGGGGGGCAGCGTCTTCAGCCAGCCGGTGAGAGCGGGTTCGAGCTGGAAGCAGTGCGGGCAGCGATACCAGAAGAACTCCAGTACTTCGACCTTGTTGCCAGTGGCAACCGGTTGGGGATTTTTCACGCGGGTGTAATCGTGTCCCTCGAAGATCTCTTCTGCGGCGGAAAAAGCGGGCAGGGAAAAAACGGTCACGGCCAAAAAAACCAAAGCACGGGCAAGCATCAAGGCGTCTCCTGGGTGGTGGGAATTTCTTTGACCAGCGTGGTCGGGATATTGTTCTGCGTCAGCAGGCTGCGGGTGTGGTTCGCTTCCGCCACGGCGAGGTAGGGCCCGACCCGCACGCGATGGAATACGCCCTTGCCGGCCACTTCGCTGGTCTGGATCACGGCCTCGACGCCCAGCAGCGCCAGTTGCGCCTTCAGATTGTCGGCATCGGCCGGGCTCCTGAAAGCGCCTGCCTGCAGATAATAGCGCGGCGCGGGTGCGCGCGGCGTGACGGTCGCGGGCAGTTCGCCGGGGCGGTCGCTCGGCAGGACCTTGTAGAAGTCGAAGCTGGGTGCTGGGTCCGGCTTGGCACGCGCGGCCGGCGCGGGTTTCCCGGCGGCCGGCTCCGTGGATTTGAAGGGGTTGAGGCCGGTCGCCCACAGCGCCACGCCGACGGCAAGCACCGCGCCGACGATGAGGCCGATCATCACGCCGGTGAAAATGGAACTGCCGCCCGAGCGGCCGCTGTTGCGGGATCCAGGTTTTGCCATGGCTACATTTTCTCCGGGGCGGATACGCCGAGCAAGGTCAGGCCGTTGACGATGGCAATCCGGGTGGCATCGGCCAGCGCGAGCCGGGCGAGCCTGGTTGCCGCCTCGTCGACCAGAAACTTCTCGGCGTTGTACCAGGCGTGGAAATCACCCGCCAGCATCTGCAGATAATGCACCAGGAGGTGCGGCGCCAGCTCGCGCGCGGCGGTGGCGACGACTTCCGGGTATTCGGCGAGACGCTGCAGCAGCGCGAGTTCATGTGTCGCGGTCAGCGGCGCGAGGTCGGCGCTGTCGAGCGCGGCGGTCTGCCCGCCCCACTCCTCGAACACGCGGCAGATGCGTGCGTGCGCGTACTGCACGTAGTACACCGGGTTGTCGGTGTTCCTGGCGAGCGCGAGATCGACGTCGAAGATGTATTCGGTATCGGCCTTGCGCGACAGCAGAAAGAAGCGCACCGCGTCCTTGCTGGTCCATTCGATGAGGTCGCGCAGGGTCACGTAGCTGCCGGCGCGCTTGGAGATCTTCACCTCCTCGCCGCCGCGCATCACGCGCACCATGGTGTGTAGCAGGTAGTCGGGGTAGCCCGCGGGGATGCCGACGCCCGCCGCCTGCAGCCCGGCGCGCACCCGTGCGATGGTGCCGTGGTGGTCGGTGCCCTGGATGTTGATCGCGCGCTCGAAGCCGCGCTCCCACTTGGCGATGTGGTAGGCGACGTCGGGCACAAAGTAGGTGTAGGTGCCGTCGGACTTCCGCATCACGCGGTCCTTGTCGTCGCCGTAGTCGGTCGTCCGCAGCCACAGCGCGCCGTCCTGCTCGTAGGTCTTGCCGGCGTCTTCCAGCTTCTGCACCGTCGACTCGACGCGACCGCTGGTGTACAGGCTCGACTCGAGATAGTAGTTGTCGAAGCGCACCGCGAAGGCCTTGAGGTCGAGGTCCTGCTCGTGACGCAGGTAGGCGACGGCGAATTGGCGGATCGAGTCGAGGTCGTTCACATCGCCTGATGCGGTGTATTCGCGGTCGTCCGACTTCACCGTTTGCCTGGCCAGAAAGTCCGCCGCGATGTCGGCGATGTAGTCGCCGTTGTACGCTGCTTCCGGCCAGGCGGCGTCACCCGGCTTGAGGCCCTTCGCGCGCACCTGCACGCTGGTGGCGAGCGTGGCGATCTGCACCCCGGCATCGTTGTAGTAGAACTCGCGATAGACCTCCCAGCCCTGCGCCGCGTAGAGGTTGCAGATGGCGTCGCCCAGCGCAGCCTGGCGGCCGTGGCCGACGTGCAGCGGGCCAGTGGGGTTGGCGGAGACGAACTCGACCAGCACGCTGTGGCCTGTGCCGGCGTCGCCGCGACCAAACTGTGTGCCGTCGGCGCGGATCTGCGGCACGATGCCGTGCCAGGCTGCAGGAGTGAGATGGAAATTGATGAAGCCGGCGCCGGCGATCTCGGCCTTGGCGATCAGCGGCGACACCGGCAGTTCGGCCACGATCAACTGCGCCAGTTCACGCGGGTTTTTCTTCAGTGGGCGCGCCAGCTGCATCGCGGCATTGCTGGAGAAGTCGCCATGGCCGGGGTTCTTCGGGCGTTCGATCTCGAGGCTGACCGGCGCGCCCGGCGCCACTGTTTCGAGGGCGGCGCCGATCAGCAGGGCGAGTTGGTCTTTGAGCGGATGGGTGCTGGGCATGGTTGCAGGGCGGTTACAAAGAGGGCGGGACAGCGTGCGCGTCCTCAGTGTCGAATAGGTAGCCCGCGATTATAAGCGCCGCGCCCGGGGCCTCAAAACACCAGCGGATCGACGTCGAGCGACCAGCGCACCACGCGCGGCCTGATGTTGTCGAACTGCGGCCTCCAGTCGCGCACGAAGGCCTGCAGCGCGGACCGCGAAGCGGACTGGACCAGCAGTTGGGCGCGCTCCAGGTTGGCGACGCGCGCCATCGGCGCGGGCGTGGCGCCGAATACGCTGACCTGCGGGTGATCCGGCGCAAGCATCGCTGCGCGGTGCAGGAAGGCGAGCGCGGCGTCCATAGTGGGCGCCTCGGCGCGCACCAGCACCTGGCGGGTAAAGGGCGGCAGGTCCAGCTGTTCGCGTTCGGCCAGCAGCACGCGCGCGTAGCCGGCGTAGTCGTGGCGCTGCAGGTAGCGGAACAGGGGATGGTCGGGGAAGGCGGTCTGGATGAGTACGCGCCCGGGCTTGTCGGCGCGCCCAGCGCGTCCGGCCACTTGCATCAGCTGGGCGAACAGGCGTTCGGTGGCGCGAAAGTCGGGGCTGTAGAGCGCGCCGTCGGTGTCGAGAATGAGCGCCAGCGTCATGTTGGGAAAGTCGTGGCCCTTGGCGAGCATCTGGGTGCCGACCAGGACGTCGACCTCCCCGCCATGCACCGCCTCACCGAGCTCGGCCCAGGCGCGCGGGCGCATGCTGTCGCGGTCGATGCGGCGGATGCGGGCGGCGGGCAGCAGCGCGGCGAGCGTCTCCTCAAGCCGCTGCGTACCCTGGCCGAGCGGTTTGAGGTCTGGATTGCCGCAGTTCGGGCATTCGGCCGGGATGCGCGTCTCGAAGCCGCAGTGATGGCACTTCAGCCGGTGCGATGTGCGGTGCAGCACCAGGCGCGCCGAGCAGCGCGGGCAGGGCGACACCCAGGCGCAGCTCGGGCAATACAGCGCCGGTGCGTAGCCGCGCCGATTGAGGAAAACCAGGCTCTGCTCGCCACGCGCAAGGGTATCGGCCAGCATCTGCAAGGCGGGGCGGGTGAGACCGTTGTCCAGAGGGATGTGTTTCAGGTCGACGAGTTCGATCGCCGGCAACTGCGCCTGGCTGACCGCGCGCTGCGCAAGCTCGAGCAGACGGTAGCGCCCGGAGAGCGCCTGTGCGTAGCTTTCCAGCGAGGGGGTTGCCGAGCCGAGCACCACCGGCACCTTGCTTTGCTTGGCGCGTGCAATCGCGACATCGCGCGCCGAATAACGCAGGCCATCCTGCTGCTTGAACGAGCCGTCGTGCTCCTCGTCGACCACGATCAGCCCCAACCGCGGCAATGGTGCAAAAACCGACAGCCGGGTGCCGAGCAGCACGTCGCAGTCGGGGGCGGTGAGCCAGTTTTCGGTGCGTGCGCCTTCGGCAAGCCCGCTATGGAGGGTGTTGATGCGGCGTCCGGGAAAGCGGTTGCGGAAATGTTGTTCGAGCTGCGGCGTCAGTGCGATTTCGGGGATCAGCACCAGCGCCTGCTTTTGCTTTCCCAGCACCGCGTCGATCAGGCGCAGATACAGCTCGGTCTTGCCGCTGCCGGTGACGCCGTGGATGAGGTGGACGGCGAACTGTCCGAACGAGGGCAGCAGGGTGTCGAGCGCGGCCTGCTGCTCGGCGGTGGCAGGCGGGGCTGAGGCTGTCTGCGGGCGTTCGGCTGGAGGGGGTGGCAGGCGGGCCCATTGCGCCCAGCCGGCGAGCACCAGCGCCGCCGCATGACGGCTCTGCCTGTGTGCGCGTACGGTTTCGCGGCCCAGCGGTGCCGTCCGCAAGGCGTCGAGCAGGGTGCGCTGCGCCCGGGCGCGGGCGGGCGGCTCAGTTGCGCGCCCGGCGGCGGTCACCACCAGCCAGGGTGTGTCCGCGGCAAACGGGCTGGCGTTCTTCAGGCGCGGCGGCAGCGTGGCCAGCAGGATGGCTCCCAGCGGAAAGTGGTAGTAGTCGGCGCAAAACTGCGCCAGTCGCAGGATGTCGGGAGACAGTGCGGGACGATCGTCGAATACACGGATCACGTCACGCAGCTTGTCGGTCCCGATCGCGCTGTCGGTTTGCCGGGCGAGCACAACGCCGACCTGGCGGGCGCGGCCGAACGGCACTTCGACCAGGCTGCCGGGCTGCACCGTGCCGAGGCCGTCCGGCAGGCGGTAGTCGAACAACCGGTGAAGCGGCGTGTCGAGCGCGACCTGAAGAATGGACGGCATGGTTAGCTGCGAATCCTGGGCGGGTATCTGGAAAAACGTACTAAGTCGCTGTAGCGAAAGCCTAATTCGCCGTTGTCCACGCAAGCTGTGGATAATTATGTGGGCGATTTGTGTCGACCGCCCCGCATCGCCCATATCCAGACGCCTGGGACGCCACCGGCTAAAAAGCGGGAAAATTGATTAATGATTAAGTATCAAAGACTTATAAACATGGCATGACTGTCAAGGCTTGACACGAAAAAAGTTCTCACCTCAATCGCCATTGTGTATAAGTCAACGCTTCTATTCTCGCAAATCCGGGCATTTGCGCATCTTATGGATGCGCAAGCCTTTGTTTGTTCGGACTTTATTGCTGCTGAATCCCGGCAATCGCCCAACCGCCCTGGCCGCTGGTCGGCTTGGTGAGGTGCCAGACCTCGTCGATCGGTGCGGCGGTCTGCTCGGCGTCCTCGCGGATGAGGCCGGTGAAGCGGACGCTGACGACATGCTGGTTGCCCTCGTCGACGGCTTCCAGCACCTCGGCATTGATCGACACCACGTCGGTGGTCTGGGCGGCATCGCCACGCTCGGCCAGTTGCATGCGGATTTCGGCAAACACTTCAGGCGAGGTGAAGGCGCGCAGATCGTCGAGGTTGCCCGCGTCGTAGGCGGCCTGAAGGCGGATGAAATTGAGCTTGGCCTCGCGTGCGAAGGCGTCGGCGTCAAACCCCGGCGGGAAGGCGCGGGAGGCATGACCACCGCCTGCGGTCGGGGTCGCGTCGAAGGCGGCCGGCGCGGACTGCGGCATTCCGGCGTACTGCATCGCAGGCGCCGGCGCGTTGCGGCGCATGAAAAAGCGGAACAGCATGAAGGCGGCCATCGCCAGCAGCGCCAGCATCAGGAAGCTCGCCATCTCCTCGCCCATGCCGAGGTGGGAAAACAACGCTGCCAAGCCGAGGCCGGCAGCGAGGCCGGCGATCGGGCCCATCCAGCTACGCTTCTGCGGGGCGGTCTGGGCGGGCGCGGCGGCGGGCTGCTTGGGCTGCGAGGCGGGTGCGGCAGTCTGCTTGGCAGGCGCGGTGCGCTGCATGCCGAAGGATTTGCTGCCACCGAAGCGGCGGGCATCCGCGTCGTGCATGAAGAAACTCATGCCGATGAAGACGGCAAACAGGCTGATGAGGAAGTTTTTCACAAGGAGGCTCCGTTAGATCGACGAGACTGGTTATGGTGGCGCACAGCGGGAGGCGCTGAAAAGTCGTTTTTTATACCTGGACCATTCGAAATTTTCGATTCTTCCAAAGAAGAAATCAGTTTCCGCCTGATGCGCGAACGGCACGGCTTCGGCTGTGCACGGCTTCGACCAGCACGGCGACGTTGTCGGGGTCGGTGAACTGGGAAATGCCGTGCCCGAGGTTGAACACGTGGCCGGGGTGGTTGCCGAAGGCATCGATGATGCGGTGCGCCTCGGTGCGGATGCTGTCGGGCGTGCCATGCAGCGCGCAGGGATCGAGGTTGCCCTGCAGCGCCACGCGGTCGCCGGCGCGCCGGCGTGCGTCGCCGATGTCGATCGTCCAGTCGAGGCCTACTGCGTCGGCGCCGATGCCGGCCATGGCCTCCAGCCAGTTGCCGCCGCCCTTGGTGAAGATGATGCTGGGCACGCGGCGGCCTTCGCGTTGCTTGATCAGACCGGCGACGATGCGCTCCATGTAGGCGAGCGAGAATTCGCGGTAGGCGTGCGGGGTGAGGCTGCCGCCCCACGAGTCGAAGATCATCACGGCCTGGGCGCCGGCCTCGATCTGCGCATTGAGGTAGTCCGTCACCGCCCGGGTGTTGACCTCGAGGACGCGGTGCAGCAAGTCGGGGCGGGCGTAGAGCATGGTCTTGATGTGGCGGTAATCGTCGGAGCTACCGCCCTCGATCATGTAGCAGGCGAGCGTGTAAGGGCTGCCGGAAAAGCCGATCAGCGGCACCGAGCCGTCGAGCGCGCGGCGGATCGAGCGCACCGCGTCCATCACGTAGCCGAGCTTGTCGGTGGGATCGGGGGCGGAGAGGTCGCGCACCTCCCATTCGTTGCGCAGCGGGCGTTCGAAGCGCGGGCCTTCGCCGTGCGAGAAATACAGGCCCAGACCCATGGCGTCGGGCACGGTGAGAATGTCGGAAAACAGGATCGCGGCGTCGAGCGGGTAGCGGGCCAGCGGCTGCAGCGTCACTTCGGTGGCGAGGTCAGGCGTCTTGCACAGGGTCAGAAAGTCGCCGGCGCGTGCGCGGGTAGCATTGTATTCCGGCAGATAGCGGCCTGCCTGGCGCATCAACCACAGCGGCGTGTAGTCGGTGGGCTGGCGTTCGAGCGCGCGCAGGAAGGTATCGTTCTTGAGGGCAGACATGGGACGGGCCAGGACGCAAAGCCGGTATTTTAACAGGCTCGGCGTCGCTGGCCCCGAGACACGGGAAGATCAGCTGCGGCGGAAGGTCCATTCGCCGCGCCCCGACGGGCACGCCAGCACGTCACGCGGCCTGCGCCCGTCGACCATCAGCGTAGCGTTGCGGCAGCCGCCGCGGGCGTCGTCGTGCGGCGTGAAGCGGTAGCGATGACCGTCGCTGTGCCAGACAACCGGGACCCCGGGGCGGCCGAGCTCCAGCGCGTGTCCCATGCAGGCGCGGTCGCCGTCGTCCATGCTGTCGCCGATGGCATGCCCCAGCACCGCGCCGAATACACCGCCGACCACCATGCCGACCGCGCGATTGTCGCGGTCGGCAACCTGGCCGCCGATGACCGCGCCGGTCACGCCGCCGATGACGGTGCCGATTTCGTCCCGGTTGCAACGGCCGCCGGATATGCCGTAATCGCGGACATACGCCACGCCGCTTTTGCCTTCGTAATAGCGGACCGTCCGGTAGGACCCGCGGTCGTCATCATCGTGTTTGTAGTGTTTCTTGTAATAGCCGTGAGCGGGGGCGTGGCTGGGCGGGTCGGCGAAAGCCGGGCCGGTGCCCACGAGTGCGGCCAATGCCAGGGTGACGGGGAGCTTCATGGTTTTCTCCAAAGTATCGCGATCATGTTTTAGCGGATCGATGCCGGCTTGCTTGAGCGGCAAATCCGCGCTTCGGCTCAATTGAACCGGTAACCGTTGCCGTAGGGGCTGCGCGCCAGGCGGTCGTGCTTTTCCCCTTGGATGTTGCGGCTGGCGACGTCGAGCGCGCGGTCCAGGCGCTGGAATTCGCGCACATCGATCACACCGTCGGCGCGGAAGTGGTGTTCCATCGCGCGGATGTCATGCTGTTCCCGCTGCAGCCTGCGGAATTCGCCGCGGGTCAGGTGCCCCTGGTGCATGCCGTCCATGATCCGCTCCATCTGCCGATCCTGGCGCGCGTCGATCATCTGGCTGAACCGTTGGCTTTGCTGGTAGGCGTGACGGTCGTAAGCGCGTTCGTGGTGATCCCAGCTCGCCTGTGCGCCGGTCGCGACCAGGCCCAGCGCGAGCACTCCGAGGGTTCTTTTCGTCAAGACGCTTTTCATCAGGGACTCCTTTTAGTGGTTGGGTGCCGCCGCCGCGTTGTGGCAGCGGACACCCGCACTGTAGGGGCGCCGTGTAAGCGGGATGTTTGTAGGGGGTAACGAGGTGTAACGCAATGTAACGGCGATCGCGGCGCGCAAACATGGGAAAAAGTTTCTTTCGCATGCCTTCAGGCCGGGCAATAAAGTGCGTTAATAGGTTAGAATTTTCGCGTTTTCTAATACCAACTAATTTCTTCGAGGACTTCCGATGCAACTCAACAAACTCGCGGCGACGCTTGCGGTGGGACTGGTCGCGCCCGCCACCGCCCTCGCCACCAACGGCATGATCATGGAGGGCTACGGCCCAATCGCCACAGGAATGGGCGGCGCCTCCATGGCCTATGACAATGGCACCGCCGCGATGGCGAACAACCCTGCCACCCTGGGACTGATGGCGAACGGCAGCCGCGTCGACGTGATGCTCGGCTTCGTCGGGCCGGACCTGACCGTCCCCCAATCGCCCATGGGGCCGCTCGGAGCTTCCGAGGCGGATGCCTTCTACATGCCGGCGATCGGCTACGTCAAGAAGCAGGACAAGCTGGCCTACGGCGTCGGCATCTACGGCCAGGGCGGCATGGGCACCGAATACGCCAACGGCGACATGGCGCAGGTGAGCGTGGGTCGGGTGATCTTCCCGGCAGCCTACGCCGTCAACGAGCGCTTCAACATCGGCGGCAGCGTCGATGTCGTGTGGGGGGGGATGGACCTGGTTGCGAACCTGGACATGATCCCGGCTACCAAGGAAATCGACTTCAAGGACAGCAGCGACTTCACCGGCAAAGCCAAGGGCTACAGCCTGGCGGCCAAGCTGGGGTTCACCTACAAGCTCAGCGATGCATTGACTGTGGGTGGCGTGTACCAGACCGCGAGCAACCTTCCCGACCTCAAGGATGGCGCCTGGAAGGTCGAGGGCTTCGACATGCCGCCCGTCGTCGGGCTGGGCTTCGCCTGGCAGGCGACCGAGCAGCTCATGCTTGCAGTGGACGTCAAGGACGTGATGTGGGGCAGCAGCATGAATACGGTGACGATCCGCAATCTCGAAACGGGTCTGGTGGTTCCCTTTCAGCAGGACTGGGACGACCAGACCGTGCTGTCCCTCGGCCTCTCCTACAAGCTGAGCAAGGCCCTGACCGGACGCGTCGGCTACAACCATGGCGCGAACCCGATCCCCGACGAGCTTGTGAACTACCTCTGGCCGGCGATTATGGAAGACCACTACACGGCCGGATTCGGCTATGCCTTCACCCCCAAGTCCGAGCTCAACTTCGCGCTGAGCGTGGCGCCCGAGGTGACGGTCGTGGGAACGGGCCCCCAGAATACCGGCTTCACGATCGAGCACAGCCAGGTGAACTGGCAGTTGATGTACAGCCACAAGTTCTGACGCCTGTCCGAGAACGGCGGAAAAAAGGCCGGGGGCGTCTGCTCCCGGCCTTTTTTGCTGCACGGCGTCCCTCTCAGAGGGCTTCGGACGTCAAGGCTGTTGCGGCGCTTCGCCGGGCTGCCCGGCATTCTCAGCGGCTGATCCGCTCGTGCCGGCCGGCGCCGGTTCGCCGGTGCTTTCCGGCGCTACGAGTGCGGCCGCTTCGGCAGGCGCCGGCTGTGTGCCGGCGCCGTCGAACAACGGCTGCGACGGGCTTGCCTCCGCCGCCTGTCCGACCCGCTCGCTTGCCTGTTCGGCCGTAGTCTCCGTGTCGCAGCCGTTCAGGATCAGCAGCGTGGTCAGTGCCGCCAGCACGCTGTAGGAGGCATGCCAGCTGTGGGTGCGCTTCGACCGGGCCGCGAATCCGGCCGCATGCTGGTTCAGCTCGCTCCACTCATACATGCGCATGTGTTCGTCGTTCAGATGTTTGCTGCTCATTTTCATCGCTCAGATTCCTTGAGTTGGCTGAAAGGGATATGGCTGGTTTAAGGCTGGACCCGAAGGTCGTTGCTGACCAACTTGCCGCCTTCGATGCCGCGGGTGATTTTCTCCGCCTCTCCTGAGGCTGATTCGACAGGATGGAGCCGCTCACGAGCGGGCCCCGCCGATCTTGGCAAACTCCTCGATACTCAGCATGCCGTCGCTATTCGCGTCTGCCTTGCGGAACGTCTGGTCACTGCCGCCGAGCGCGCCGAATTCTTCCTGGCTTACCATGCCGTCGCGGTTGGCGTCGTAGTCCTTGAAGCTGACCGGTTCGGCTTTCGCTGCAGACTGGGCCAGAGCCGTTCCAACGGCGAGCGTGCTCAGTACGGTTGCAAGGGTCAGGTTCAGCAAGCTGCGATTGATGGGGTTCATGTTTATCTCCTGAGAGTGGTTCGATATATGGATGAGGCGGCGCTCAAGAGCGGCCTTGCTTGACGCGGGCCTTGCGGGAGGCTGGCTTCTTGCCGTCCAGGAGGCAGAATTCCCCCTGGCCCACCATGCCGTCGCCGTTGCGGTCAAGACGGCTGGAACTGAAGGGCATGGCGGTCGATGGCGGCTCGCCCGGCGACGTTTCAGTGGCGAACGTGCCCGGAACGGCTGCAGGGGGCGGGTTCAGCAGACTGCGGCCAAAATACTTCATATCTATCTCCTGTGATGACAAAAGCGAATGCAGTTGCACTCACAAGCCATCTAGCGAAGACCGTGCCATATCTGGTTATCGTAATGTAATCAATGAGATAGATAGACGCCCCCCAGAGGGGCCAAGTATTGCGAGGCGGCTGAACGGGCCGTTTTTGTCGCTAACAGACGACCGCCTCGCCGGAACGTTGTCAAGGTCTTGTTTTTACACCGGTTATTTGTCTGTTTCCGGCGACAACTGCCGAGCTTTTTTTGCCGCCGGACGTGTGTACGCGGCTTTCAGGTCGCGTCGTCGCGGTCCTTGAACAGAGTGGGCGTCAGGCCGTGGCGTTGCAACAGCCGATAGACCTCGGTGCGGTTGCGCCTGGCCAGCCGCGCGACCTCGCTGACCTGGCCGTGGGTGAGCTTCAGCAGGGTGATGAGGTAGTCCCGCTCGAAGGCGTTGCGCGCTTCGGCAAGCGGCAGGATTTCTGCCGGCTTGTCGCGCAGTGCGCGTGCCACCAGGCTGACCGGGATCGTCGCGGTGGTGCACAGCGCGACGCATTGCTCGAGTACGTTGTGCAACTGGCGGATGTTGCCGGGCCAGTCGGCCGCAGCAAGCATTTCCAGCGCGTCGGGGGCGAAGCCGTGGATCCGGCGGCCGTACTTCTCGGTCAGTACGCTGAGGAAATGCCCTGCCAGAAGTGGGATATCCTCGCGCCGCTCGCGCAGCGGCGGCAGCGTCAGGGTCACCACATTGAGGCGGTAATAAAGATCCTCACGGAATTCGCCGGCGACGATCGCCTCCTCCAGGTTGCGGTGGGTGGCCGACAGGATGCGCACGTCGACGGGCCGCGTTTCGGTCGCGCCGACCGGCCGCACTTCGCCTTCCTGGAGCACGCGCAACAGCTTGACCTGCAACGGCGCAGGCATGTCGCCGATCTCGTCGAGGAGCACAGTGCCGCCCTCGGCGCTGAGGAAGAGGCCGGGGTGGTCACGCCCCGCTCCGGTGAACGCACCCTTCATGTGACCGAACAGTTCCGATTCCAGCAACTCGGCCGGGATCGCGCCGCAGTTGATCGCGACGAACGGCCGGGCGTGGCGTGGGCTGGCGTGATGGATGGCGCGTGCCAGCAGCTCCTTGCCGGTTCCCGATTCGCCCTGGATCAGGACCGCCGCATCGCTACGTGCGGCCAGCCGGGCCTCGGCCAGCAAGGCGTCCATCGCGGGGCTGGACGTGATGATCTCGCTGCGCCACTCGTCATCCCCCGTATCGGAGGTGCTGCCGGCGAGCCGGGTGGCGCGCTTCAGCAGGTCGATCAGGGTGGGCGCGTCGTAAGGCTTGGTCAGGTACCCGAATAGCCCCTGCTGGGTGGCCGCCACCGCGTCCGGGATGGTGCCGTGGGCGGTCAGCACGATGACCGGCAGCGCCGGGTCGCGTGCGTGGATGGCGCGAAACAGCGCCATGCCGTCCATGCCCGCCATCTGCATGTCGGTCAGCACGGCGTCAGGACGGGCCAGAGCCAGTTGCGCAAGCGCAGCTTCGCCGCTGCCGACTGTCTCGACCCTGAACCCGTTGGCTTCCAGCCGCAGGGTGATCAGCTCGCGCAGCGCTGCATCGTCGTCGACCACGAGAATGACCGGCTTCTTCATGGCGTTCCCGGGGGCACAGTGCGCTGTTGCAGCGACTTTTCAAGTGCCTTGATCTGTTCGAGCTTGTCCTGCAATTCCTGAGTGCGGGCCGCCTGCTGCCTGAGCTCAATGCGGCTCTTGATCGATTTCTTCATCAGGTCGACCAGCGCTTGCGTGCGGGCATCCGCTTTTCCCAGACCGTTGAGGGTCTTGAGGCTGCGTTCGAGCGATTCCACGCTTTCCTCGCGTTCGAGCAGGGCGGCCAGCTGGAACCGCCTGGTTTCGTCGAGGGGGCGGCGCGTGCCCTCAAGCTCGGCCACTTCACGGCGGCGCTGTTCGGGGGTCAGTTCGCCCACCCGCGCCAGCTCGGCAAGAAACACGGGTGATCCCTGCTCGACTCGCAAGAGAGGCGCCTGGTACTCGGGGGGGACGATGCAGGCGCTCAGAAACAGCAACAGCCCGGTCACACGAAAAAATTTGAACGTCATGGTGGCGAAGGCCAGGTTAAACGGAAACAGGTCGACCAGGGAGGGCAATCGACCACTTCGACGCTGCCCCCGGCAGCGAGCACCGCTTCGCGCACGATCGACAGCCCCAGGCCGCTGCCCTTGATCGTGCTGGCGGGCTGGCTGGCACCCTGGAAGAACGGTTCGAAGACACGGTTGCGCTCGGGTCTCGGGATGCCAGTACCCTGGTCGCACACCCATACCGCGACCCCGCCATCGGCGGGTGCGCTCTTCACCAGGATGCGCCCGCCTTCAGGGCTGAATTTGACCGCATTGGACAACAGGTTGTCGAGCACGGTTTCCAACTGGCTCCGATCCACAAAGACCGTAGCGGCGTCCAGCTGCGATTCGACCCCGATGGCGTGCGCGTCGAGCGCCAGCTGCTGGCGCGTCAGCACGCTGGCGAGCGCCTCGGCCAGCGCTTGCGGCGCTGCGGGTGGCTGGGCGGCGTCGCGCACCATGCCGCCGTAGCGGATCAGGTCCTCGATGCGCTTCTGCAGTTCGCGGCTGCCGCCGTCCATGATACCGACGATGCTGCGCTGGCGCGCGTTGAGACTGCCCGCCAGTTCGTCGCCCAGCAGCGCCACACCCTCGCGCAGCGAAGCGAGCGGGGTTTTCAGCTCATGCGACACGTGGCGCAGGAAGCGCTGCTTCTGCTCTTCGAGCGCCTGCAGGCGCTGGCGCAGCCATTCGATCTCGCGTCCCAGCTCGACGATGTCCTGCGGCCCGTTGATCGCCGGCAGCGGGCCTAGGTCGGCCTGCCCGAGCTGCTGGATCGCGGCCTTGAGCTGCCTGATGGGCCGGTTGATCATCCACGAGAACACCGCGGCCAGGATCAGCGTCAGCGGGATCAGCGCCAGCGCCAGTCCGATCAGGCGCTGGCGGGTACTCTGTAGCGTCGCTTCCAGCGCCTGCAGCTCGCGCTGTACCGCAGCGTCGGCCTCGACGAGCAGGGTGCGTGCGCCTGCGTGCATGGCGTCGAATGCGGGGCCGAGTGCATGGAAGCGCTCGCTGTCCAGAAAGGAGCCGGGCCGCAGCTGGCGATACAGACTGCGGCTGCGCACCTGCAGCGCGGACAGCGTGGCACGCGACGGAACGTCGGCAAGGCGGCCGTCGAGTTGCGCCAGGCGGTCTTCCAGTTCGTCGAAGCGCATCTTGAGGGCGGGGCCGAACTCGGCATCCTGCAGCAGATGGTACTGCCCGGCGGCGCGCTGCACCTGGCTCACGGATTCGACGATCTGCCGTACGTCGCGCGTGACGGCGAGGCTGTTGCGGGCGAATTGGCGCTGGGTGTCGACCACGCCCTGCAGCACGTGCACCGCGTTGATCAGGCCGCTGGCGAGCGGCAGGATCAGCACGCCCATGGCGATGATGACCAGGATGGTGAACGAGCGGGGATAGTAGTAGGAGACAGGCGGCATCCGGACGCGGGGGGGGTGACGATTTTGCAGCATACCCCGATTGTGCGGGGGCGACAGCGTCGCTGCCATCGCACCCCTGGCGCGCTTACAGCAGGTCGAGATAGGCGAGGATACCCTTGGCCGCCTCGCGCCCTTCCCATATGGCGGTCACCACGAGGTCGGAGCCGCGCACCATGTCGCCGCCGGCGAACACTTTCGGGTTGACGGTCTGGAAGGCGTGCTGTTGCCCCTTGGCGATGACGCGGCCACCCGGGTCGACGGCGATCTGGTGCTGCTCGAACCACGGCTGCGGATTCGGGCGGAAGCCGAACGCGACGATCACGTGGTCGGCAGGCAGGATTTCCTCCGAACCTGGAACGACGACCGGGGTGCGGCGGCCGCGTGCATCGGGCGGGCCGAGTTCGGTGGTGACGAGCTTGACGCCTTCGACCTTGCCATTGCCGACGATCTCGACCGGTTGCCGGTTCCACAGGAACTGCACGCCTTCTTCCTTGGCGTTGGCGACTTCGCGCTTGGAGCCGGGCATGTTCTTCTCGTCGCGGCGGTAGGCGCAGATGACGCTGCCTGCGCCCTGGCGGATGCTGGTGCGGTTGCAGTCCATCGCGGTGTCACCGCCGCCGAGCACCACCACGCGCTTGCCGCGCATGTCATGGTAGACCTCGCCCGGCCTGGCGAGATCGAGGCACTTGCGTACGTTGGAGATCAGGAAGGGCAGCGCCTCCAGCACGCCTGGAAGGTCCTCGCCGGGGAAGCCGCCCTTCATGTAAGTGTAGGTGCCCATACCCATGAACACTGCGTTGTACTCGTCGAGCAGATTCTGCATGCTGACGTCGCGGCCGATCTCGGTATTGAGGCGGAACTCGATACCCATGTTGCTGAATATCTCGCGGCGCAGGGTCATCACCTTCTTTTCCATCTTGAATTCGGGAATGCCGAAGGTGAGCAGACCGCCGATCTCGTCGTAGCGGTCGTACACCACCGGCTTCACCCCGTTGCGCACCAGCACGTCGGCGCAGGCGAGCCCCGCCGGGCCGGCACCGATGACGGCGACCCGCTTGCGTGTCGCCACCACCTTCGACATGTCGGGACGCCAGCCGGCCTTGAAGGCCTCCTCGGTGATGTAGCGCTCGATCTGCCCGATCGTCACCGCGCCGAAGCCCCCAACGTTCGGGCCGCCGCCGACAGCCTCGCCGAAGCCGTCGGTGTTGAGGGTGCAGGCGCCCTCGCACAGGCGGTCCTGCGGGCATACGCGGCCGCACACCTCGGGCAGGCTGTTGGTCTGGTGGTTGAGTTCGGCGGCCTCGAACAGGCGGCCTTCGGCCACCAGCTTGAGCCAGTTGGGAATGTAGTTGTGCACCGGGCACTTCCACTCGCAGTACGGGTTGCCGCAGCCGAGGCAGCGGTCGGCCTGTTCCTGCGCGTGCGCGGGATCCATCAGCGCGTAGATTTCGTGGAATTCATGCTTGCGGACGTCGGCGGGCGTCTTCTTGCCGTCGCGCCGCGGCACCTTCAGGAACTGGAATACGTCACCCATTATGCTTCCACCGCTTCACGTGACTGGCCGGGAAGATCCTCGACCAGGTCTTCAATCGAAATGCGCTTCGGCTTGACCAGCCAGACCTTCGCCAGCGTGGCGTCGAAATCGGCCAGGAGCGCCATCGCGCGCGCGCTGCCGGTGAGCGCCCGATGGCGTTCGACCTGCGCCTTGAGGAACATCCGGTAGGGCTCGGTCTCGACGCTGGTAATGCGGGTCAGCTCGACCATTTCCTTGTTGGTCTTCGACACGAAGTCGCCGGCGTCGTCGACCACGAAGGCCATGCCGCCGCTCATCCCCGCGCCGAAATTGAGGCCGGTGTCGCCGAGCACGACGACGGTGCCGCCGGTCATGTATTCGCAGCCGTGGTCGCCGATGCCCTCGACGACCGCCAGCGCACCCGAATTGCGCACGCCGAAGCGCTCGCCGCCCATGCCCGCGGCGTAGAGTTCGCCGCCGGTGGCGCCGTACAGGCAGGTATTGCCGATCAGCGTGTTGCGGTGGGCCTCGAAGGTAGCGGTGCGCGGCGGGTAGATCACCAGGCGGCCGCCGCCCATGCCCTTGCCGACGTAGTCGTTGGCGTCGCCTTCCAGCGTGATCGTCAGGCCCTTGTGGTTCCACACGCCCAGGCTCTGGCCGGCCGAGCCGGTGAGCTGAATGCGGATCGTGTCGTCGGGCAGGCCGTGGGCGCCGTGTGCCCTGGCGATCTCGCCCGACAGGCGGGCGCCGATCGAGCGGTTGACGTTGCGTATTTCGTACGCGAGCTTGACCGGCGTGGCGGCCTTGATTGCGCCGATCGCGTCGGCGACCATTCTTTCGGCGAGCTCGCCCTTGTCGAACGAGGGATTGCGTTCCTGCTGCGCAAAGCGCGGCGCGTCGGCCGGGATGTCGCCCTGGCTCAGGAGCGCGTCGAGCTTGAGCCGCCCCTGGCGCGGCGTGTCGCCGGCCGAGACGTCGAGCAGGTCGGTGCGGCCGATGAGGTCGGTGAGCCTGCGGATGCCAAGGCTCGCCATCAGCTCGCGCGTTTCCTCGGCGACGAACTTGAAGTAGTTCACCACCATCTCGGGCAGGCCGATGAAGTGCTCGCGGCGCAGATTTTCGTTCTGCGTGGCGTTGCCGGTGGCGATGTGGTTGAGGGGGCAGTTGCGCAGGAACTTGCAGCCCAGCGCGACCATCGGACCGGTGCCGAAGCCGAACGACTCGGCACCGAGGATCGCCGCCTTGACGACGTCGAGACCGGTCTTGAGGCCGCCGTCGGTCTGCACCCGCACGCGGCCCCTCAAGCCATTGGCGCGCAGTACCTGCTGCGCCTCCGAGAGGCCCAGCTCCCACGGCGTGCCGGCGTATTTGACCGACGAGAGCGGGCTCGCGCCGGTGCCGCCGTCGTAGCCGGAAATCGTGATGAGATCGGCGTAGGCCTTGGCCACACCCGCTGCAATCGTGCCGACGCCGGGCTCGGCGACCAGTTTCACCGACACCAGAGCGGCGGGGTTGACCTGCTTCAAATCGAAGATCAGCTGCGCCAGGTCCTCGATCGAATAGATGTCGTGGTGCGGCGGCGGCGAGATCAGCGGCGTGCCCGGCTTGCAGTGGCGCAAGGACGCGATCAGCGGCGAGCACTTGTCGCCCGGCAACTGGCCGCCCTCGCCGGGCTTGGCGCCCTGCGCGATCTTGATCTGCAGCACCTCGGCATTGACCAGGTAGGTCGCGGTGACGCCGAAGCGGCCCGATGCGACCTGCTTGATCTTGGACATCTTGACGGTGCCGTAGCGTTTCGGGTCCTCGCCGCCTTCGCCCGAGTTGGAACGGCCGCCGATGCGGTTCATGCCCTCGGCGAGCGCCTCGTGCGCCTCCGGCGACAGCGCGCCGAGCGACATCCCGGCGGAGTCGAAACGCTTGAGGATGACCTCCAGCGG
>JANJWF010000180.1 GCA_024709685.1 Thiobacillus sp. | reverse complement strand
GATTACCGTCTGAGAGATGCAATCCTCTGTGACATACCCGGTGGTGATGACTTTTGTGAGCCCAAACGGAGCTTCGCGTTTTATACGGTAATATTTCGAGAGCGCTGGCTGCACATCGGCGTCGACAAGCAGAACTCTCAGCCCCATGTCCGCCATGAGTGCGCCAAGATTTGCTGCCAAAGTCGTCTTGCCGACCCCGCCCTTCGTACTCAGTACAGTGAACTTGATCATATCCCTCCCCAGGTTTAACGAGGGACATGGAGACAACCAGTCTGAATGCTGCGGAACCCGCAGCAGGCTTGAGTTAGCGCGTTACTCCAAAGAGTGGTATATCAGAAACCGCTAATATACATTATGCGAAGTCGATAACGGAAATGGGCAATCCTTGCCCGTGGATTTCCGCCCCGTGACTGTCACGAAAAACAGCCCCGTGACTGTCACGAAAACCCGACCGTTCCCCAGGTCGGTTTTCGGTCGCTCGATCTTCGGAGTCGGGTTATCTGTAATACCCGACTTTAGTCTCATGGATGAGATTTTTGCACCCAAACCCGAAACCCACACCCCCGCGCCAGCTTTGGGCTGGCACGGCAAAACACCCCGCAAACCCATTGAAACCGTTTTTGGGGGTGCGGCATGAGCCAACAGGACGGAATTTCCCTACGCCGTTTCGCCGATCGGATCGGCGTCTCCGAACGCTGCCTGCTGAGGTGGTGCCAGGCCGGAAAGGTCATCGGCGCCCGCAGGCATGTGCTGACCAAGAAGTGGATTATCTACCCGCCTGCCAAGCTCGCGCTTGATTTCCTGAGCCCGCAGAGCCTGCGCCTGCTTCGGAAAGGGGGTGCGGAATGACTGACGACTGGGACCGCCTCAACGCCTGGCATCTCGACCTGGCGATCGTCGCCGATGCCCTCGGCCATGTCCTGCAATGCGTCGAAGAGCCCGAGGGGCTGTCTGCTACGGCCTACGTGTTGCGTCAGCGTCTCGATGAGCTGGTCGCTTCCTGCCCGTTCCCGGAGGCCTTGCCATGATCGAGAAAAACCGCCGCAAGAAGCACCCACGGCGTCACCCGCACTTTGTCTGGGCCGACCCGGAACGGTTCTATGCCGAGCGCATGGCCGCCGGTCTGACGCAGCTGCAGGCCTGCGAATACCTGGGGGTCACCCGGCGCACGTTGTTCAACTGGGAACACGGCTTGACCCGGATCCCCTACCCGGCTTTTAAGCTCATCAGGATGCGCGCAGGGGCCATCGTCCATGTGCCGGGGTGGGATGGCTGGCGCTATGCCCGTGACGGCGCTCTGGTGACGCCGGACGGCCGCACGTTCCATGCGTGGGAGTTGCAGCACCTGCAGCTGGTGGTGAGCCTTGCCCGGCGCTATCGCGAAAGCCGCCAAGGGGGTGCAGCATGATCGCCTGCACGGCCAGCAGGCGGAGGAGCCGGGAGACGGCGCAGCCGGCGCACGCGCTGCCCGCCGCTGCCGCTGTCGGTGTTCTGGCGCTATCCCGTGCCGCATCCGCAGGCCGCCGCGCTGCTGCTCCCACCTGGCGGGCCGTAGCTGCCGGCCCGTGCCGTCCGCTGGCTCCTTGCTACCGCTGCGCTGGCGCGCACCGTCCGCTGACCGTTCCCCGGTGTGAAAGCCCGCACCCCTCAGCCGTCCCCGAGACCGCCCCCAGCGGTCGAAGCATCGACGCCAGCACGCCGCTGGCCTTGTCCTATTCCTCAGGAGGTCTTAGCATGGCAAAAATTGCCGCAAATTTGATTTGCCCACCGTTGAAATCGTTTCCAGTCAATGGGTTAGCTGTCGAGTCTTTACAAAATGGAGGGGGATCGTGTAACCGTATGATTTTGCGAAGCTATACATTATGCGAAGTGACACAGTTGGCTGATTTATGAACGTCTGGCCCTTACTTCCACATCACATCGCAGTTTTCCCTTGCAGCAGCTCCGAGCAATTCGATCAATGGTAATGCCCGGTGCGTCAGGCTTACAGGTTGCTCATCTGGGTCGTCGTCCCGGGGTCTGGGCTCGCTTTGCGCCGGGGTCGCATTGATTGCGTGCTCTAAGCGTTCGAGCGCCGCAGGCACATCCTCGGCCAGGATGGCGCCAGGGACCGTCTCGCTGTGTCCCATCATTTTCAGCATGCTTAGGGCGACGTCACCAAACATTGTGATATCGGGATAGGCTTTACATGTAAATGTCACCAACATAGCGCCACCTTGAGTAACGGTTCATCCTTTTTTGTGCGGGAAAGTTTTACACAAAATAGATTAAATTACTTCTTTAACTGCATGATTGTACGTGGTTTAAATTAGCATGATCTGCCGTCGGTTTAGCGAGGCATTTCCGCAATCCGGGGTCACCACTCCCCGGCATCTGCAAAGACTCGAACGCCTTTACTAAAAAATAGAGCAAGTGACGAATGGCGACAACCCATTCCGGTGGCTGGTAGGTTTTCAAGACTTTGGCTTGGATCTTAGGTTTGCAGTTGACGGGGCATATTCGAAAATTCATTCGGAATACGTCTCGGCGTCGTTGAATTTGTTGAGATTCACCAAAAAATTGGCCGTCTTGATCGGCTTGGCGGTCGAGCGGTTGGCCGCGCCGCCGATCCCCCGTTGGCAGACGGGATCAACAACCAGTCTTGCGCGGCCCCCTTGGCCATGGGATCCGGGTAGAGGGTGCGGATATGCCGCCTCGACGGGGAATGGGGATCGACGAGCAAGGGGCGGAACAATCGGGGGAGATACCACGGTTTTCCCGACGCACCGAACTCTTCCCCGACTCAGGCTCAACCATTTTTGTAAAACCGTGGGTCTGCTCCTCTTGTTTCTCCCGTGGTCTGTCCCCTATTGCTTCTCCCTTGTCCCCTATGCGCGGGCGCTCTTACAGAGTCTTCGACGTGCCGACCTTCATCAACTTAAAGGTGCCGCCTGCGCGCGGGGTTTGTTCGTAGGCGTTTGCGATACAGTCCTTGTCGATATTTGGACTGCTGTAGTCCAGCAGATAGGTCTTCCCTGCCTCCGGCACGAAACTGGTCTGCACCGTGCATGCAGCTTCATGGTAAACCTGTGTCGTTTGCATCTGCTGCGTCTTGCCGACCATCACCATATGGCTCTGGGTCGTGTACCAGTAGAAGTAGACCGCCATGCGAACGTCGGCTTTCTTGCCGGGATACACTTTCACCGCGGTCATCGGGATATCCGGGCTCGTGTTCTTGTCGCTTACGCTCCCGTAGCTTTGGTTGAAGGCTACAGAAAATCGATCGTCATCATCTTTGGCGTCGTGTCGGATATGCATCCTGGCACCAAGCGTACCTGGCCGTACCGCCGAATACTTGTATTTCAATTTCAACAAGGCATGAGCCTCGTTTTCCTTGGGTGGGGCGTATTCGGCCATGCCGCACCCTGCCACGAACAGTGCCAAACACACCACACATAACGTCTTATAGTTCATGAAATCGCTTCCTGATATCAAGGTTTAATCCAGCGCGGATACTTCGCCTCGCACGACGCCACACATCTATCGAGTGCGGCATTGCAGCGGGCGACATCATCCGACGTCGATGCGTTGACCATGCATGCATCCTGCTTCTTGGTACATTTGTTACTGCAACTGCTGAATTCAGGATTGGGTTTCATCGCCGCACATCCGCCCATCAGGAACACAGCCATCAATAAAGCCGGTAATGCCTTCATTACTCCTCCATTTTGTTGGTTTGAAAATAAGACCACGGTTTTCCTTACGCACCGAACAAATTCCCCGACTCAGGCTAAGCCATTTTCAGTAAACCATTTTCAGTAAAACCAGCGACAACACAGGGAAAAAACTGACGAACTCAACCCCCGGGCCGTGAAGCTGTGGCCGGAGGCTGCGGGACATATTCGAAAACCCATTCGGAATACGTCTTGGCGCCATTGAATTTGTTGAGATTTACGGGAAAATTTGCCGTCTTGATGGGCTTTCCGTCTGCGCGGCTCGCCACCCCGCCAATTCCCCCGTCAAAAGACCGGATCAACAACCAGCCTTGTCCCGGCTCGTCGGCCATGGGGTCCTGGTACAGGGCGCGGATGTGACGCCTCGACGGGGAATGGGGATCGACAAGCAGGTCATCCAGGTTGCGCGGGTACGATCGGTTGACCTTGTAATAGCTCGCAATTGCACGGGAATACGCCTGGCCGCGAAAGAGGAGTTCCGCCTCCCGGTCGGCCTGGACGATCCGTGCCGTGCTGAGGTAAGTGATCTCCGCGGCGATCCCGACGATCACCACGGCGGCGAGCACCGCGGCATAGGTGAAGCCGCGCTGGCTACTTGCCGTTTTCCCAGCTGGTGATGTCCGCATTATCGTCCTCGCCCCCTTCGCGCCCATCCGCCCCGTAGGCCATTATTTCGTAGCCGCCGTTACGCCCGGGTGAAAGGTATACGTAAGGAGCCCCCCACGGGTCTCTGGGGATTTCCTTCTTGAGATAGGGCCCCTTCCAGTTCCCATCGCCTTCCGGCTTGGTGCGGAGCACACTCAAACCTTCCTGCGTCGTCGGGTGGCGTCCCATGTCGATAAAGAAGCTGTCGAGGGCGGTCGCGAAATTCTCGATTTGTGCGCGCGCGGCGGATTGCTTCGCCGGCTTGATCTGCTGGTAGAGCGTCGGCCCCACCAATGCAGCGAGCAGGCCGACGATGACCAGGACGATCAATAGTTCCATCAGGGTGAACCCGCCCTCCCGTCTGCTCATACGGCGTCTCCCCAAACGACCGTCAATTGAAATGAATTCCCCCATGTGCCTCCCCATTACCCTTATTACTCTTTAAAAACGCGAGGTACCCGGCAGCCAGGTGCCAGCTGCCAGCTGCCGAATTGCACTCACTACCATTCTGCGTAGGCAATGCCGTCTCCATCGACGGCGTCCGACCCACTGTGGAGATCGATGATCCCTCTGGGTGCGTCGTCAGCCTCCTCCGACCAGGCCAGTCTCCAGGACTCCCGGCTTTCTGTAAGCGGGTCGGCCGGTACGCTCCGCAGGTAACGTTTTCTGACGAGTTCCTCCAGTTCGGGCGGATAGGCCCCCGTATCGGCGTAATAGTCATCGATGGCCTTGCGCATTCGGTACAGGTCCTCCTTCAGCGCCGATTCCTTGGCTCGGTGAACCCCGCCGGTCACGATCGGTGCGACCAGGCCTGCCAGCAGCGCCAGGATGAAGAGGGCGAGCAGCAGCTCGATCAGCGTGTGGCCGCGTGTGGCCCTACCAGTCACGGTATCGTGTCCCATCAAGCGCTGTCGCCTCGCTGCCCGACTTAAGGTCATAGACATCTTTCCTGCCCCACACGATGGCGTCCGTCTCATCCTGGTAGCCGCGCAGCACCCATTGCAGTTCAGGATCCAGTTTCGGGTCCGCTGCCAAAGGATCGTGCGGAATCCGCCGCAAGTACCTGCGCTTGCCTCCTTTGGCATCGCCGCTGTCGACGCCTTCGACCAGCACACGCAGCGTATGCGGATAGCCGTCATCGCTTGCGCCATCCGTAGACTTCGCCATGCGTCCGGCCTGCCAATCGTCATGGAACTGGTCGATTGCGCAGCGGATATCGCGCAGCGCCCGCCTCAGTTCCAGTTCCTTCTCGCGCCGGACCGTCGCTTCCGCATACGGCAGGGCGGCAGCAGCCAGGATCGAAACGATCACCAGCGTGACCAGCAGTTCGATCAGGCTCAGGCCGCGCGCGCCCGCCCGATTACTTGACGACAATCCGCGATGCCCGCAGTTGCGCATTGATCATTTCTCCGGCGCTGCCCTTGAGTGTTGGGGTCTGGTACACGAGGTACGACACTCCCGGCTGGCGCCCGCTCAGGATGAGACGTGCAAAGGGTGAATTGGAAGAACGCGTTGCATTGGGCCCGAACCCCACCCCGACCTGAACCATCCCCGGTGCCGTGCCTCCTTGAACGTTGAACGTTTCGGCGCCGGCATCGCCCCGCTCGCCGCGAACGAAACCGAGCACCTGAGCGTTGTACAACACGTTCGCACTCAGGTCGGAAACTCCGGCCAGGTTGGTGCCGACGAGCCCGATGCTCACCTCCTGGCCGCTGGCGACCTCGTAGCCGGTATCGGAGAAAGCCAGAACAGGCGGCGCAGCCGCCACGCCAGCCTCAGGCGCCGCGGGCGAAGCCTGGCCAGTCGAAGGCAAGCTTGCCGGGGGTGCAGCTTCCGATGTTGCGCCGCTTTGCGATGCAGCGGGTGTATCGGACATCGTTCGCACCTGAGCCGCGCCATCCACCTCCGCGAAAGTCGGTCTGGTCGTGAAGACATTTTCGGTCCCGGAGTAGAACTCCCATGACTTGGCCGCAGGTGCGTCCCAGCCACGCACGACCCGCGGCGTGATGGTGAGCAGCACGTCGGTGCGCCCGCCCGAATCGTCGTAGGAGGTGAACAGTGAGCCCACGGCCGGGATGGAGCCCAGTCCGGGAAGCCGGACACGGGTGTTGCGCTCCTCGTCGCGGATCAATCCGCCGAGAATGGCGGTCTCTCCATCGCGCAGGAGCATGATGGTTTCCGCATTCCGGGTGCCGATGCGGTAAGCGGGTTCGTTCACCGTACCCAGGTTCTCGCCGAGCGAGCTGACCTCAAGCGCGAGCTTGACGGTCGTCGTGTTGTCCACATGGATATCGGGCTCCACGGTCAGGCGAATGCCGATATCACGGTAGTCGAAGGTGGTCCGTACCTGGCCGGTCGCGTCCTGGATGGTTGCGGCGCGCAACGGGACGCGATCGCCGATATGGATCTTGGCCGATTTCCCATGGAGCACGCGCACCTTCGGATTGGCCAGCGTCTTGGCATCCACATCCTGCTTGTAGAAACGCAGGGTTGCGGACGGCATGGTCAGCGTCGTTGCATCCCTGACTTCACGAAACGCGGTGCCTACGTTGAAAGTCGGGACCACCGCCGCGATCTGGTAGGTGCCCAGGTCGAGCCCGAGTTTTTCCGCCTTGGTCCGGTTGACCTCGAGAATCTCCACCTCGAGGACCAGTTCGGCCGGCTTGCGATCGTTGTTCTCGATAATCCGGCTTGCGACCTTGATGATCTCCGGCGTGTCGCGCACCACGATGGAATTCAGAGAATCGTTGACGATGACCTTCTTGATGGTCATCAGTCCCCGGAGAATGTCGGCCATCTCCTTGGCCTTCACGGAATTGAGCTGGAAGGTGCGCACCACATGATTTTCATACTGGCCGCGTTTTTCCTTGCTGTCGGGCGCAATCAGGATCGTGGTGGGGCCGACCTTCTTGTAGAAGGTGTTGGTCACGCTCAACAGCAGGTTGAGCCCCTGATCGAACGAAACATCCTGCGCGAACAAGGTCACCGGCGTCCCGCGGACCGCTTCGTCGAAGATTACGTTCACCCCGAAGGACTTGCCGAGAAACTCGAACGCCTGCCTGAGATCGGACTGGCGGAAGTTCAGCGTGACCGGGGCACGTGACTTGAGCACGACGCCCTCCTCTTCCTCTCCGTTCTGCAGGTCCTTGTGCAACTGCGCCAGGGCGGCGCCGGCTTCCTTGTGGTTCGGGTGAACCTCCAGGGCATGCTTGAACTTGGCTGCCGCCTCCGCTGTTTTTCCGGCCTCAGCGAGCAGTTTTCCCTCCGCGTAGTGGACCTGTGCCTCCTTGCGGGCCAGCGCATCGGCCATCGCCTGCTGCAGCTTGCCGTGTTCAGGCATTGCCGACAGCCCTTGCTGAAACTGCACCATGGCGCCGTCGAGGTCGCCTAGCGCCACCCGGTTTGCGCCCTGGTGGTAATAGAATTCCGCGGCCTGCAGTTCCGTCTGCTTGAGACGGGACTTGTATTCGACGTTGCGCGGCCGCTTCGCATGCGCCTTGCGGTATTCGATAACCGCCTTCGTCCATTCGCCACCCGCGGCATATTCATCGGCCCGCTCAACCGTCCCCGCGCAACCGGCGACGAGCAGCGCCATGCCCGCAATGGCCCCCAACTCCCTAAGCATCTTCTTCTCCCTGAACAGCACGCTGGCTGTCTGATCTTTATTTATTTACCCAGCACCGGTATCGTGCGACCGATCCGGGTGCGGGGGTCGTGCAGCCTCGCACGCTCCGCGGTGATCTCCGTCACCGTGAACCGCTCCACCGTATCCCCCAGCGACACCATGTAGGTCTGATCGCCTCGGGCAAAGTACGCGCGCGGCTTGGCATCGCGGAAGATCACCCCGACCAGCTTGATCTGTGCAAGCTCTGCCTGCGCCATTTCCGCGTCGATTTCCTCGGGCGTCCTGGGCGGCGGGTCCTGCTGCAGCGTTTGCGGCAGCACCGCAGGCGCCGGTGGCGCCGCACGCGACAGCACGGTCATGGGTTCGACCCGAAGCGGTACCGGCCTGCGCACCTGAAAGATGTTCCGCTCGATGCGCGGCATGGACTCATCGCCTGACGTCCGCACCGCGAGCCGCAGGTCTTGCGCGTTCGCCGTCGCCTGGCGTGTATCGGCGGATGGCTTCGCCGTCGCATCCGCCGGCCACCAGCGCCAGACGTTCAGCACGATCAGCGCCACGATGGCAGCCGCCAGCCACGAGCGCCGCATCACGCTCCCCTCCCGCGGAAGCTGACCATCCGCAGCCTGCCCTTCACGCCGCCCGCATCGCCGGATCGGTCCAGCTGCGCCTCGTGCAGCTCGATCCAGACCGGCAGCGTCGACAGCCCATGAATGAAGTTCCGAACGGACCCGTAGGGCCCCTCGACTGCGAGCTCGACGACCAGCCCGCCGTTCGCCTGCCCGCGGCGCTCGGAATAGCTCTGGTTCACGATGCGGATGCTGTGCGTGCGGGCGAGGCGTCCCAGCCCGTCGACGATCTGCGTCTGGTCGACCGCCGCCGTGAGCTTCCTTTCCAGTTGCGGGACATCGTGCAGGCTGCGTGCATAGAGGCGCACCAGCTCCCCGGCCTGGCGCGCCTCGACCAGCGCGTGGCGCTCGGCCACCAGCCGGTCGGCAAGCGCCGTGTCCGCGCGGTGCGCGGGCCACCACGCCAGCGCCGCCGCCGCGAGCGCAGCCGCGCCAACCAGGCACGCGACCGCACCCTCCTTCACGTGGGGATGGCCGAGGGTGTAGCCGATCCGGGAGGGAGCGAATCGTGCGCTCATGTCTTGTACTTGATCCTGATCTCGAACTGGACCGCCGCTGCCCTGCCCTGGACGCTGCGCGTTCCCTGGCGCACGAGCAGCACTTCGGCAAAACGCGGTTCCTGTTCCAGTGCGCGCAGCAGCTTCGCCAGGCCTTCGGTTGCGGCCGACTCGGCGACGAGGTGGGTCTCGCCCTCGCGCGTCTTGTGGTGCAAGCGCACCAGCTGGACATCGTCGGGCAGCCGCTGCTCGAACCAGACCAGCAGTTCTGAGGGATCCACGCCGCGCGTTCCGGCGATGGCGTTCAGCGCCTGTACCCGTTTCGCCATCGCTTCCAGTTCCGCCCGGGCCGGCATGCTCGCTTCACCGGCCGCGGCCGTTTCCTGCGCCTGCAGCCGCGACAGACGCGCCTCGTCGAGCGGTCGCTGCGCGCGCAGGTCGGCCGCGGCCAGCCCGAGCATGATCGCGGCTACCCCCATGCCCGCGGCGAGCAGCCACACTCCCGGCGCAACGAAATGCACGGGGATGGGCCGCGCGCCCTGCAGCAGGTTTCCCTTGATCCTCATGACTGCAGCGCCGCCGCAATGGGCGCGAATGAGCCGGTGCCCGATTCGGCAAGCGCAGCTTCAGGTTGAAGCCGGATGCAGGGTTCGCGCAGGCGCGCGTCGATCGCCGCCACAAGTCCCTCGTCCTGGCTGTCCGACACCGCGTAGAGATGTTCGATCCGCATGCCGGGAAGGCTCTGCACGCAGGCGAGGATGCGCCGCTCGACCTCGGCCGCGACACGATCGCTTTCGTCCGCTTCCCCGTTGCGCCAGCGCGAACCGCAATAGCGGGTGCGCCCCGCCTCGTCCCACACCAGCAGCGACCAGGCTTCCGTCGTGGCGGCGAACAGCGCGCCGCCCTGCTCGTCCGCGCAGAGTCGGTCGTGGAAGTGGTTGAACTGGCGGCAGATGTCGGCGTTCAGGCTCCAGGCGGTCATGCCGGCACGCGTCAACGCGTCGGCTATGCAGCGGTGCCACGACGGGTCCATGGCAAAGCCGAGCAGCAGATGTCTGGCGTCGTCCATCCCCAGCGGCTCGCAATCGCAGGCCGGCGCCTGCTCGCCGCCGCCGCCGGCCTGCATGAAATGCCAGCGGGCGAGGTCGCGCTGGACGGCGCGGCGCTTCGGCAGCGCGTCCAGGGGGAAGACGCCTATCTGCACCGCAGCGCCGGGCACCGACACATGCAGCGGCAGGTAACGGCGCACGGCCTCCGGCGCCAGCACGCGCAGCGCCTCCGCCAGCGCCGCCGCAGTGGATTCGGCCGGTTGGCCGCCGAACAGCGGAACGTCGAGTGTCTTTTCGTCGATGCGCGTGATCCGCCCTATCCGGTCGGCCAACGCAAAGCCCACCCGGCTGCGCCCGATCATCAGCCCGGCCGCGTGCCGGTTTCCCAGCAGGCGGCTACTCAACGAACGTAACACGGTTGATTTCCTTGAGTGTGGTTTCGCCGCTCAACGCCTTCATCAGCGCCGAACGCCGCAGCGTGATCATGCCTTCCGCGATCGCGGCCGCCTGCAGGTCGGCAGCCGGGCGGCGGTCCAGGATCATCTGCCGCAGGCCTGGGGTGAGGTCGAGGAACTCGGTGATCGCGGCGCGCCCGTAGTAGCCGGTGCCGTGGCAGTGCGTGCAGCCGGCACCCTCGTACCACACACGGCCCGCGTACTCGCCGGTGTCGAGGCCCGAGAGCTCGAGCAGTTCCGCGTCGGGCGCGGCTTCACGCTTGCAGCGCGGACAGATCTCGCGCACCAGGCGCTGCGCCATCACGCAGTTGAGCGCCGACAGGAAGCTGTAGACGTCGACCCCCATGTGGGTGAAGCGGCCAATGACGTCGAAGGCGTTGTTGGCGTGCACCGTGGTGAACACCAGGTGGCCGGTGAGCGCCGACTGCACCGCGATCTGCGCCGTCTCGACGTCGCGGATTTCGCCCACCATGATCTTGTCGGGGTCGTGGCGCAGGATCGACCTCAGGCCGCGCGCGAAGGTCAGCCCCTTCTTCTCGTTGACCGGGATCTGCACGATGCCGTCGAGCTGATACTCGACCGGATCCTCGATGGTGATCACCTTCTCTTCGCCCGCATCGAGCTCCGAGAGCGCGGCGTACAGCATCGTCGTCTTGCCGCTTCCGGTCGGGCCGGTGATCAGCACCATGCCGTACGGCTCGCGCACGCTGCGGCGGAATTTCTTCAGCACCTCCGGCACCATGCCGAGGCTTTCCAGGCGCAGGCCGCGCAGGCCCTCGGTCACCGCGGACTTGTCGAGCACGCGGATCACCACGTCCTCGCCGAACGCGGCCGGGATGATCGACAGCCGGTAGTCGATGTCGCGCTGCCCCAGGCGCAGCTTGAAACGGCCGTCCTGCGGCACGCGCTTCTCGGCGATGTCGAGCTCCGCCATCACCTTCAGCCGCGATACCAGCGCGCCGTGATGGTGGCGGTCGATCGCATTCATTGCCGGGTAGAGCACGCCGTCGATGCGGTACTTGACCGAGATCCCCTTCTCGAAGGTCTCGATGTGGACATCGCTCGCCCGCTTGGCGAGCGCGTCCAGCAGCATCGTATTGACGAGTTTCACCACTGGGCTCGCGGTGTCGCCCATGTTCTCGAGGGAAACCGTCTGCTCGCTGCCCGCCTCCTCGCCTTCCTTGACGACGACGAAGCGGAAGCCCTCGGACAGGTCCTTGAGCACCGCCCCGCTGCCCTGCGAACGCTTCAACGCTGTCTGGATCGCCTCGGGCGAGGCCAGCAGCAGATCCACGCGCAGCCCGCTGATCCGCTCCAGGCGGTCCTGCAGCGTCAGGTCGTAGGGGTCGGCGACCGCGACCTTGAGCGTGTCGCCGGCGAACTGGTAGGGGGCTACGCCGAGCTGGTACGCCTGCGCCGCCGGCAGCCGCGCGAACAGCTCGGGCGTGATCACCCAGTCGTGCAGGTCGGCGTACGGCAGCCCGAACTGCTCGGCCAGCACCTGCGCGCGCTGCTCGGCACTGATGACCTGCTCCCGCACCAGGCGCTCGCCGAGTTCGCGCTCGTTCAGGTCGCCGGCGGGCTCGAGCAGCGCCTGGTCGACGCCGCAGCGCTCGGTGAGGATGTGCGCGAGCGGACGCGGCTGGAATGGATGCCTCACTTGATCACCTCCGCCATGCGGAATATCGGCAGGTACATGACGATGATGATGCCGCCGATGATCAGGCCCATCAGCAGCATCAGCAGCGGCTCGATCAGCGCCATCGAGCGAGCCAGGCGTGCATCGAGGATGTCTTCGTAGAACTGGGCTACCTCGGCAAGCATCGTGTCGAGGCTGCCGCTGGCCTCGCCGACTTCGACCATGCGCGCCGCCGTTTCAGGCAACAGGCGCGTCGCGCGCACCGCGCGGTTGAGGCTCTCGCCACCGACGACGCGCTGCGTCGCCGCCTCCAGCCGATCGAGATGGACCTGGTTGCCGAGCGAGCCGGCCGCAGTACGGAGTGCGTCGACCAGCGGCGTGCCGCCCGCAAGCAGCGTCGAGAGTGAACGCGCCAGTTGCGCTGCGGAGACGATGCGCTGCAGTTCGCCCAGATACGGCAGCTTCTCTTTCATTTGGTCGACCTGACGGCGCCCATCGATCGTCGAGGTCCAGCGGCGCCAGCCCCACACGCAAACCGCCACGGCCGCGATCACCAGCGGTACCACGACATAGGCGCGCTCGACCAGCGCCATCAGTACCCGGGTCGCGAGCGGCAGTTCGGTGCCGAGGTCGGCGTACATGGCGACGAAGCGCGGCATCACGAACACGAACAGCACCGCCAGGATCACCCCTAGTGCCGCCAGCAGGAAAAGCGGATACGCGAGCGCCTGCGTCAGCTTCTTGCGGAGCGCGACGCGGTGTTTCAAGTAGTCGTGGTAGCGCCCGAGGACCAGGAACAGGTCGCCGGTCTTCTCGCCGGTGCACAGGGCCGCGACGTAGAGACGTTCGAAGGCCTCGGGGTGGCGGGCGCAGGCCTCGGACAGCAGCGCGCCGTTCTGCACGTCGTGCAGCACCCGCGCCAGCATCTGGCCGAGTGCCGGGCTGTCAGGGCGCTTCGCCGCCAGCGCGAGCGCATCGGGTACCGTCAGTCCCGCGCGGATCAGCGCCATGAACTCCTGGTTGAACAGCGCGAATTCTTCCGGGCTGACGCGGCCGGCGCGCAGCCCGATGCGGGTGCGCCCCGCCCTGACCGACTGCACCAGCAGGCCGCGCCCGGCGAGATCGGCCCGCAGCGCATCTTCGGAATCGGCGACCGCCTCCTCGCGGACACGCACCCCGGTTGGCAGCAAAGCGACGTAGGCAAAGGTCGGCATGTCAGACTTCCGGCTGCCCCAGACAGGCGCGGAACCCGCCGCCCGGCAGCAAGGCGTGTGCCGGGGTAGCAGTGCGGATCAAGGTAGGATGGCTCGGCACGGCAGCTGTTATTTTTTTAAAGCGTGCGGACCGATACGGTCCGCTACGATCTGTAGTTATTGTTTGCAAACGACCCGTCCATTAGCGGCCCATCTGCAGGAATGTTGAGGGCAATTTTTCAGCGGCAGGCGTAGGGTGTCAGGGAAGGTACGAGGTCTTGCCTTTTGCCCCGCTTTCTCCTTCCCTACCCGTAGCACTCGCCCACCGCGTGCTTTCTCTCGCGTTTATCTTGTCGCTGAATTGCGACAGCATTCTCTCTTTCTGATCAATTACCTGCAGTCAAAAGCCCAGGTGTTGTCGCTTTTCCCCGACGATTTTCCCTGCCGTACGACGTATTTGCTGTCAAATGTTCAGTTTAACAGATTGATTAATAAGAGATTAAAGGAAATGGCATGGGTATTGCTTAGAAGCCATATTTCTTTTGACGGCTCCACGAATGCGAATCACCGGATACCGCCGCAACCGTCCGACAACCCATGCCTTGGGTTGGCTGCTGGTCGGTGCCGCCTTGCTGGTCGGCACCGGCCCGACTTATGCCTTCGACCTTGGCGATATAGCCTCGCGGGCCCAGCAACTCGCGAGCAAGCCTTACCGGGCGGGGACGTCGACGCTGCCGGCCGATTTGAAGGCACTTAGCTACGATCAGTACCGCGACATCCGCTTCAAGCCCGACCATGCGCTGTGGCGCAAGGACAAGCTGCCTTTTGAGCTGATGTTTTTTCACCTGGGCAAATTCCAGGTCCAGCCCGTGCGGATTAACGAAGTCGACGCGCAAGGCGAGATCAAGCCTCTGGTCTTCCAGCGCGACGACTTCGATTACGGCAAGAACAAGCTGTCACCCGGGACCTGGGGCGACGTGGGCTACGCGGGCTTTCGCGCGCACTATCCAATCAACGCTGCGGCCTACAAGGACGAGGTGATCGTCTTCCTGGGGGCCAGCTACTTCCGTGCGATCGGCGCCGACCAGCACTATGGTCTCTCGGCCCGAGGGCTGGCCATCGACACGGTGGGCGGGAAAGGCGAGGAGTTTCCGCGTTTTTCCGAGTTCTGGATTGAAAGGCCGAACGCCAACGCGACCTCGCTGGTGGTCTACGCGCTGATGGAATCGCAGCGCGCCACGGGGGCCTATCGGTTCGAAGTCAAGCCAGGTGCCGAGACGGTGACGGAAGTGACGTCGCAGATCTACCTGCGCGGCCCCGTCGCCACCCTCGGTATCGCCCCATTGACCACGATGTTCATGTTCGGCGAGAACCAGCCTCATCGCACCGATTTTCGCCCGGAGGTCCACGACTCGGACGGCTTGATGGTCGCCACCGGCGAGGGCGAATGGCTGTGGCGCCCATTGATCAATCCCAGGCAGACCTTGACCACCTCGTTCGCGATGAAGTCGCTGCGCGGCTTCGGCCTGATGCAACGGGACCGTCACTTCGCCAGCTACGAAGACGTTGAAGCGCGCTACGACCGGCGTCCGAGCGTATGGATCACGCCCCGCGGCGACTGGGGTCCGGGCCGGGTCGAACTCGTGCAGCTGCACACGCCGGACGAGACCCACGACAACATCGTCGCCTACTGGGTCCCCGACAAGGTGCCCGCGCCAGGCCAGCCGCTGAGCCTGTCCTACCAGATGCGCTGGCAAGGTCAGCAGCAGCAGCGCCCGCCGGGGGCCTGGGTCACGCAATCGCGTGTGGGCCGAGGCTTCGATGCGCTGGCGCCCAATGAACACCAGTACGTCGTCGATTTCACGGGCCCATCGCTTGACGCGCTGCCAGCCGACGCGGTGGTGAAAGCCGTCCTCACCGCCAACGCCAACGGCGAGATCGTCGAGCGCAATGCGTATCGCAATGAGGCAAACGGCACCTGGCGCATGACGCTGCGGGTGAAGCAACGCCAGGCCGCGCAACCCGTCGAGTTGCGCGCCTTCCTCCAACACGGCAAGGACACGCTGAGCGAAACATGGACCCACGTCATACCGCCCCAATGAGCAATACCCGAGAACATGCCAGGAGTGCAGCCGCCGTTCCCAGCATGCCAGCCATCGTGCGCGGTGCGATGGTGGCGCAACCCTGGCGCGGCCTTACCCGCGGTCTGGCGGATCCGGTGATCGGACGCGGCCCGCGCCATATCGCCGACACCGCAGGGGGGAGAGCGCCTTGGGAGCGTGCCGCACGCTGGCGTCGCCGCGCGTTGATGGCGCTGATCGTTTTGGCCACCGTGGTCGCCACTACCGTGTTGTCGTACGCCCAGCCCACTTATCAGTATCCCGTGTTGCAGCAGGTGCAGATCGGTCTGTTTGCACTCCTGTTTGCCTGGGTGGCGGCAGGGTGCATCACCGCCGTCATGGGGTTCGTGGTGTTGCTGCGCGGCGACAAACACATGCTGTCGAAAAACACGGCCAGCAACCGCCCGTTGGACGACAGCGCCCGCACGGCCCTCATCATGCCGATCTGCAATGAAGATGTGAATACGGTGTTCGCCGGACTGCGTGCCACCTGCGAGTCGCTGGCCAGTTCCGGCGCAGCACGCCTGTTCGATGTCTATATCCTGTCCGACAGCAGCGACCCGGCCTTGCGTGCCGCCGAACTCGCCGCCTGGTCCGAACTGCGCCGCAGCCTCGGCAGCGACCGCATCTTTTACCGCTGGCGCCAGCGTCGCACCAAGCGCAAGGCCGGAAATGTGGCCGACTTCTGTCGCCGCTGGGGACGCAACTACCGCTACATGGTCGTGCTCGATGCCGACAGCGTGATGAGTGGCGACTCCCTGGTCACCCTGGTGCGGCTGATGGAGACGCACCCCACGGCCGGCATCCTGCAGACGGCACCCCAGGCCTGCGGTCACAACACCTTGCATGCGCGTGCGCAGCAGTTCGCTTCGCGCGTGGCAGGACGGCTGTTCACGGTGGGCATGCAGTATTGGCAGCTGGGTGAGGCTCACTACTGGGGCCACAACGCCATCATCCGCGTCGAACCCTTCATGAAACACTGTGCGCTGGCGCCGATCCCGGGCAACGGCAGACTCAGCGGAGAGATTCTGTCGCACGATTTTGTCGAGGCCGCACTGATGCGTCGCGCGGGCTACCACGTGTGGCTGGTGCCGGATCTGGTGGGCAGCTTCGAACAGCAGCCCCCGCATATCCTGGCCGAGCTGCAGCGCGACCGCCGCTGGTGCCAGGGCAATCTTCAGAATGCGCGCCTGATCGCTGAGCCTGGGTTTCATGCAGTCCATCGCGGCATGCTGCTCACGGGCGCGATGGCTTATTTGTCTGCACCCTTGTGGCTGCTCTATGTGATCCTGGGCGCGCTGCTGTGGTGGGTCGGCGGCAATGTGTTCTTCACGCCCGAAGATGATTTCACCCTCGGCATCCTTGGCCTTTGGGCAGGCACCCTCATCATGCTGGTGTTGCCGCGGGTGCTGGGCGTACTGGCGGTGCTGCTGAAGGGCGAGCAACGCTTCTACGGCGGAGGAGCCAATCTGGCCAGGAGCGCGTTCCTGGAAATCGGCTTGTCCGCCTTGCAGGCCCCGCTACGCATGGTGGCGCACACACTGTTCGTCGTCGGCGCGCTGATCGGCTGGAAACTGGAATGGAAGTCGCCCCCGCGTGAGGCCAGCGACGTATCCTGGCGCGAAGCCGCCCAGCGCTTTGCGCCGATCGGACTGGCCGTGCTGGCGATCGCCGCCGTGCTGGCGCTGATCCACCCGCCCGCCTTAGTGTGGATGAGCCCGGTTGGCTTGCCATTGCTTCTGGCTGTTCCGTTTACCGTGTTGACGAGCCGCTCGGGCCTCGGCGAGCGTGTTCGCTCCGCCAACCTGCTGCTGATCCCCGAAGAGACGTGGCGGCCTTCCGTCCTGCGTCGCGCCAGGGACCATGCACAACTGCCGAGCAGAGTGCCCGCGTGGCCCGCTTTGCTGGGCGACTCTCGGCTATGTGCGCTGGTCTGCGCCGCAATGGGCCCGCGCCGCACCTCGCGCGGCTTGCGCGGCCATATGCGGCGCGAGCAGATCAAGCGACTCGCCCTCGGCGATGCGCCCCTCACGCTCGCCGATTGGATGCGTTTTCTCAGCGAGCCGAGCAGCCTGCAGCAACTGCGCGCGGCAACCTTGTTTCCACCACAGCCGCAACTGTCGCCGGCAAGCATTGGCGCGTGAGTTTTTTTCTATGGGGGACAGACTGAGCTGGCCCCTATTGTTGTAAAGGGGCTGGGCATGAACCAGCGAGTCTGGATGGAGGCCTGCCGTCACCGAACCCACGGGCCGGAGGCGACAACTTGGCGACGCCGGGCTCGGGCTTTATGTCACGCAAGAAGTGGTTTGAAGAATCGGGCGCCGAACGGGATCGCTTCATCGAGGGTGAACACGCTATGGTGGTCGAGGTCGCCGCCGTGCCACGCTGCGGCGGTGGCATCGTCCCTAAGGAACACCATTTCCATGCACATGCTGTGAGCGGCGTGGTCACCTGAGGGCATCTGCCAGCGTACCCCTACGCGCACGGTCGGTGGCCTTGCCTCCATGATGCGCATACCGTCCTGCGTGATGCACACCGTATCGCCACTCACCCGGCAACGGGAACGGATTTCCACGGGGACCTCGTACATCGGGCTCACCGCCAGGGCATCGAGGGCGCACATGGCGTAGAGGATTTGGCCGTTGACATGCACTTCATGGGGGGTTGCTTCCGAGGTGACGGGGTAGGCGCCCACGATCTGCCGCTGGTCTTTTGAAAGCACGACCAGATCGTCCTTGCCCAGTCGGGCGATGGCGGCATCCACCTCGCCTTCTCCGACCAGCGCGGCGACCTCCGGCCGGGTCAGCGGACGCGCATGCATCACCAGGGATTTGATCACTTCCCGATGCAAGGCCTTGAGCGGCTCGCTGAGCCGATCATGGCGATCCTTGAGGGGCAACTGGCTGTTCAGGCGCTGCACGGCCTGGCTTAGGGTATCCGGCATGGTTTTCTCCTCTGCATACAAAGCCCAAAAGAGTCAGCAAGTCAGGGTCACAAGTCAGGGTCAGGTCTTTCATTATCACATCAACCTCCCACCGCTTTTTCATAAACCTTCACCAGCCGGCTCACGGTTGTGTAGTGAACGCCAAAATGAGCAGCGATGGCTGCCATCGTATGCTGGCCAGACAAATATGCACGCGCTATCGCTTCGTTGCGATCGTGGCGTCGCTCGAAATCCGTCAGCGATTGCGTCAACGCACGGCGCTGGGCGCGCGGAATTTCATCCAGTGCCGGCTTCTTCTCGATGAGCGCCTGCATGTTCTGGACGAAGTTTTCCGATCCCAGATAGATCTGCCCCTGCAGTTGCGTCCACACGCTTGGCAGCCGCGCACCTCGATGCACGAACTCGACGTACTTGCGGATC
>JANJWF010000015.1 GCA_024709685.1 Thiobacillus sp. | reverse complement strand
GATCGCATCGGCCTTGGGCTCGACCCGCAGCACGCGGCCATTCAAGGCATCGCCATTGCGCGAGCGGAACACGATGCGCGTCGGCTGGCCGGCGGCAAGCCCCGCCGCCCTGACCTGGTCGATGCGCACGTTGACCCACAGGCTCGTAGGGTCGATCACTTCCACCACCGCCTGGCCGGCGAGGATGGTCGTGCCGGGATCGACGTCGCGGGTGGCGACCACGCCGTCGACCGGCGCGATCAGGCGCAGGTTGCTGCGCGTGGCGACCAGCGCCTCGCGGTCGGCGCGGGCACGCGCGAGGGCCGAGCGCGCTGCGGCGAGCGCGGCGTCGGCAATCTGCTGTTCCTGCTGCTTGGTCGCATAACCCTCCTCGCTGATCGCGCGCGCGGCGAGCAGTTGTTCGTAGCGACGTGCCTGCGAGGCGGCGTAGGCCTGCCGCGCCTCCGCCTCGCGCACGGTCGCCTCCGCGCCCCTGAAGGCGGATTCCTGGGCGCGGACCCGGTCGTCGAGGTCGACCGGATCCATCTCGCCGAGCACCTGCCCGGCTTTCACCGCATCGCCCACGTGCACATCCAGCCGCCGCAACCGCCCCGCGAACGTGGGACCGATCTTGTACGTGTAGCGCGCCTCGACGGTGCCGATGCCGAACAGCGCCGGGGTGATCGAAGTGTCCTTGACCGTCGCCACCGTCACCGCCACCGGCGCCAGCGGCCCGGAGCGCAAGGCGACATAGACGAAGAGCCCGAGCAAGGGGACGAGAACAGCCACGAGTCCGAGGGTACGGCGTTGCAGAGGCAGGTTTTTCATGGGGAGAGCGCCCGGCTCAAACAGTGAGTTATTGATTACTATCTTATAGGAATGCAAGCGGAGGCGGAAGTTCGGGTATCCCCCGGGAAGCCGGTGCCACGCTACGGTATTTTCGAGCGCCCTCCCCGGATCGATTTCCGCTTCGCATCGGCCTCCTTCCAACGGCGTTCGGGTTCTCATGCGCGATGCGCGGCGCGCCTGGCGTGCCCTGCCCAGCCATCACGAAGCTGACGCCGACCTTGACTTGATCCGCGCCATCCCACCGCACCGGAACCCCGCACTCCAGTTGTCACCGGAGCGGCTGGTGGAAAACCCGAGCATGAAAAAGCCTGGCAAAAAAAATAATCCCTATGCTAGGATAGTAACAAGTCACTTACTTTCCGGGAACCCAGCCAGTGAATGAACGTCCTCAATACCTGACTGCCGAAGAGCGGCGGGCCGCCACCGTGCAAGCCGTGGTCGACCTGGCGGCCGAGAAAAACCCGGCCGAGATCACGACCACGGCGATCGCCGAGCGGATGGGTTTGACGCAGGGCGCGCTGTTTCGCCACTTCCCCACCAAGGACGCCATCCTGGAAGCGGCGATATCCTGGGTCGGCGAACGCCTGCTGGCCAGCGTGGACAAGGCGGCCGCCGGCGCGGCGTCCCCTTCGGCCGCGCTCGAAGCCATGTTCATGATCCATATTGACTTTGTGGCCAGGCATCCGGGCGTGCCACGCATGCTGTTCGGAGAGTTGCAACGCTCGGACGAAACGCTCGCCAAGCGGATCGTGCAGACATCGATCCGTCAGTACGAAGAGCGGCTGCACCGCCTGATGGAAGCGGGCAAGGCACAGGGCGAACTGGACGCGGAATTGAACGTGGATGCCGCCGCCGTGTTGTTCATCGGCACCATCCAGGGATTGGTCATGCAGTCGCTGCTGGCCGGCAAGGTCAGCCGAATTCGCCGCGACGCACCCGCCGCCTATGCCATCTATCGTCGTGGTATCGGGGCGGCGTGATGAAAAACCTCCGCGCTTTCGGTGTATGGCCGTCGCATCAACCACAGGACTCATATCGAGCATAGGGACCGTCCAATGAGCAGAATCTTTTCCTCGCGTACAGCGAAACTGGCGATCGTCATCGTCGTTATCATTCTGGGCATCGGCGCCGCGTATGTGTGGCGAGCGCGCACCAACGGCGACGCAGGACTGCTGCGCCTCTATGGCAACGTCGACATCCGCGAGGTGCAACTGGCTTTCCGTCAGCCTGGGCGCGTGACGGAAATGGCTTTCGACGAGGGCGATTCCGTCTCCGCCGGTGCGCGCCTGGCCGCGCTCGACGCACAGCCGTATCGTGACGCCCTGGCATCGGCGCAGGCCTCGGTGAAGGTCGCACAGGCCGACCTCGCCAAACTGCGCCGCGGTTTGCGCCCGCAGGAAATCACCCAGGCACGGGAGGCGCTCAAGCAGGCGCAGGCCGCCGCCACCGACACCGAGCGCAACTATCAACGCCAAAGCAGCCTGCTCGCTTCGGGCGCCAGCAGCCAGCGCACGGTCGACGCCGCACGCACGGCACGCGACCAGGCGACCGCGGGGGTCGAGGCCGCCAAGGCTGCCCTGTCGCAGGCATCCGAAGGCTTCCGCAAGGAGGACATCGCCGCTGGCGAGGCACGCCTCGCCGCCGCACAGGCGGCACAGGCACAAGCCGCCACCGCGCTTGCCGACACCGAATTGCGCGCGCCCAGCGATGGCACCGTGATCGCACGGGTGCGCGAGCCCGGCAGCATGGTCGCGAGCCAGAGCACGGTGTACAGCCTGAGCCTGGACAAGCCGGTGTACGTGCGCGCCTACGTCGGCGAGCCGGACCTGGGACGCATCGCGCCCGGCACCCCTGTGCGGGTCATGAGCGACGCTTCCGACAAGGTCTATCGCGGCCAGATCGGCTTCATCTCGCCGCGCGCCGAATTCACGCCGAAGACGGTGGAGACCACCGATCTGCGCACCGACCTGGTGTATCGCCTGCGCATCGTCATCGATGCGGCCGACAGCGACCAGGGGCTGCGCCAGGGGATGCCGGTGACGATCGAAGTCGATACGAACGCTGACGCCGGATCGCATACAGGAAAGCGTTGAGATGCCAGCCAGTGCCGCCGTCGCCGCCACGCCGCAAAGCACGAACGCCGATGCCGCTGCCGTCGTCATCGAGGATCTGGACAAGCGTTTCGGCAGCGTGCAGGCCCTGCGGGGTCTGAGCGCACGCATCCACTACGGACGGCTGACCGGCCTGGTCGGCCCGGACGGCGCTGGCAAGACGACGCTGATGCGCATCCTCACCGGCTTGCTGGTGCCGAACGCCGGCCGCGTCACCCTGGCCGGGTACGATGTGGTGCAGGACAACGACGCCATTCATGTCGCCAGCGGCTACATGCCACAGCGTTTCGGCCTGTACGAAGACCTGTCGGTGATGGAGAACATGCGCCTGTACGCGCAGCTGCGCGGGATGGACGCCAACCGCAACACCGATCTGTTCGACGAGCTGCTCGACTTCACGCGGCTCGGCCCTTTTACCAAACGCCTGGCCGGAAAGCTCTCCGGCGGCATGAAACAGAAGCTGGGGCTCGCCTGTGCGCTCATGGCGCGCCCCAAGGTTCTGCTGCTGGACGAGCCCGGCGTGGGCGTCGATCCGGTCAGCCGCCAGGATCTGTGGCGCATGGTGCAGGCGCTGACCGACGAGGGCATGGCCGTGGTCTGGTCCACCGCCTATCTCGACGAGGCCGAGCGCTGCGAGAGCGTGCTGTTGCTGAACGAGGGCCAGCTCCTGTTCGACGGCCCGCCGCAGAAACTGACTGCGCAGCTTGAAGGCCGCAGTTTTCGTATGGAAGACGTCGGTGCCGAGCGCCGCGCGATCCTGACCGAAGCCCTCGATCTCGACAGTGTGAGCGATGGCGTGATCCAGGGGGCGGGCGTGCGCGTGGTGCTGCGCGAAGGCGCGCAAACGGAGCAGATCCAGGCGCTGGCCGATCGCGCGCAGGTGCGTCTGGCGCCGGTACCCGCACGCTTCGAGGACGCCTTCATCGATCTGCTCGGCGGAGGCCCGAGCGGCACCTCGCGTCTGGCCGAGCGCCTGCCGCCGGTCGAGCTCGGTTCGGACATTGCCGTGTCATGCCGCAATCTGACCAAGCGCTTCGGCGATTTCACCGCCACCGACAACGTCACCTTCGAGGTGCAGAAAGGCGAAATCTTCGGCCTGCTCGGCCCCAACGGCGCGGGCAAGTCCACCACCTTCAAGATGCTGTGCGGCTTGCTCAAACCCACCGCGGGCGAGGCGCAGGTGGTGGGACACGACCTGCGTCGGGCGACCGGCGCAGCCAAGAGCCGGCTGGGCTACATGGCGCAGAAATTCTCGCTCTACGGCCTGCTTTCGGTGCGCCAGAACCTGGAGTTCTCGGCCGGCGTGTATCAGCTGGAAGGACAGACTCGACGCGAGCGCATCGAGGAGATGATCGACACCTTCGACCTGGGTGGCTGGCTGTCTGCGGCCCCGGACTCGCTGCCCCTGGGGCACAAGCAGCGGCTGGCGCTGGCCTGCGCGCTGATGCATCACCCGCCGGTGCTGTTCCTGGACGAACCGACCTCCGGCGTCGACCCGATCACACGCCGCGAATTCTGGACCCATATCAACGGCCTGGCCCGCAAGGGCGTGACCATCATGGTCACCACCCATTTCATGGACGAGGCCGAATACTGCGACCGCGTGGCCATGCTCTCGCGTGCACGGCTGATTGCGCTGGACACGCCCGACACGCTCAAGCGGGCCGCCGCCAGCGCCGAGCGACCCGACCCGACCATGGAGGATGCCTTCATCCATCTGGTCGAGTCGGCCGACCAGGACGACGAGGCGAACGCATGACCGCAACCACACCACGCAAGGAGAGGGATGCGGCAGCCGCGACGGACATGCGGCGCTTCGACCTGCAACGCCTGCGGGCATTGATCTACAAGGAAAGCCTGCAGGCGCTGCGCGACCCCTCGACACTGCTGATCGCCTTCGTGCTGCCGGTGGTCTTGCTGTTGCTGTTCGCGTATGCGGTATCGCTGGACGCCAGGAATGTCCGCATCGGCGTGGTGCAGGAGTCGCAGGGGGCTTCGGCCCAGGCGCTGGCGGCAGCCTTTTCCGCCACCGACTATCTCGATGCGAGCTTTGCCCATGATCGCCGGGAGGTGGCCGACAAGCTGGTATCCGGCGCGCTGCGCGGCTACGTGGTCATCCCGCAGGACTTCGAGCAGCGCCTGGCGCTGCGGGGCAGCGAACCGCTGGTGCAGATCGTCACCGACGGCTCGTACCCCAACACGGCCAACTACGTCGAGAACTACGCGAAGGGCGTGGTGCTGTCCTGGCGCGCCGGGCTCGACGTCGGGGCGCCGCCCCAGGCGGTGGTGCTCGAGCCCCGCTACTGGTTCAACGCCGAACTGGAAAGTCGTCGCGCGCTGGTGCCGGGCGCCATCGCCATCGTCATGACCATCATCGGCACCATGCTGACCGCACTGGTGGTGGCGCGCGAATGGGAACGCGGCACGATGGAGGCGGTGCTGTCCACGCCTGCGTCGGTGGCGGAAATCCTGATCGGCAAGCTGCTGCCCTACTTCGTACTCGGCATGGTGTCGACGCTGGTGTCCGCGCTGCTGGCGATCTTCGTCTTCGACGTGCCTTTGCGGGGATCGCTCGCCGCGCTGCTGTTGCTGTCGGCGGTGTTCATGGTGCCGGCACTCGGCCAGGGGCTGCTGATCTCGTCACTCGCGCGCAACCAGTTTCTGGCGGCGCAGATCGCGCTGTTTTCCGGCTTCCTGCCGGCATTCATGCTCTCGGGTTTCCTGTTCGAGATCGATGCCATGCCAACGCCAATCCGGACCATTACCTTGCTGGTCCCGGCACGCTATTTCGTGGACTCGCTCAAGACGGTGTTCCTGGCCGGTGACATCTGGGCGGTGTTCATGCCCAATCTGCTGGCCATGGCGGTAATCGGGATGGTGTTCTTCATGCTGGCCAAGCGGGCCACGCGCAAGAACCTGGAGGGCTGAGCATGTCGCAACGATTTGGAACTTTTGCCCTTGTCCGCCTGCGCGCACAGTTCATCAAGGAAGTGCTCAGCGTCCTGCGCGACCCGCGCAGCCGGATGGTGGTGTTCGTGCCGCCGATCCTGCAGCTGCTGATCTTCGCCTTTGCCGCCACGCTCGAAGTACGCAATGTCGATATCGCGGTGTACAACCAGGACGCGGGGCGCTGGTCGCACGAACTGGTGCAGCGGCTGGACAGTGCCGACTTCATCACCCGCGTGCGGCACATCGACAACAGGGCGCAATTGCACGAACTGATCGACCGGGGCGTGGTGATCGCCGCGCTCGCCATCCCGGCGGACTTCTCGCGCACCATTGCCGCCGGCGGCAGCGGCCTGGCGCAGGTGCTGGTCGATGGCCGACGCAGCAATTCTGGCCAGATCGCCGTGGCCTACCTGTCCACCATTGCAGCCGAGGTCGGCGCCGAGGTGATCCCTGAGGCGCAGGCGCCGACGCCCGTGGTGGTGCGCCACTGGTTCAATCCGAACCTGGTCTACCGCTGGTTCATCGTGCCCGGCCTCAGCGGCATCCTGGCGCTGTTCAGCGCCCTGATGATCACCTCGCTGTCGATTGCCCGCGAACGCGAGCTGGGCACCTTCGACCAACTGCTGGTATCGCCCACCTCGACGCCGGAGATCATCATTTCCAAGTCGCTGCCGGCGCTGGCGATCGGCACCCTGCTGGGACTGTTCATGGTCAGCGCCGGCGTGTTCCTGTTCGGCATCCCCTTCACCGGCTCGTTTGGCTTGCTGCTCGCCAGCCTGATGCTGTTCATCCTGTCGGTGGTCGGCATCGGGCTGATGATTTCCGCGGTCAGCATGACGCAACAGCAGGCCATTCTGGGCGCGTTCGCAGTCGGCGTGCCGGCGGTGCTGATGTCCGGTTTTGCCACACCGGTCGAAAACATGCCCGTGTTTCTGCAATGGCTGGCCCAGGCCATTCCGCTGACCCACTTCCTGATCATCGTCGAAGGCAGCTTTCTCAAGGCGATGCCGGCGAGCGACATTCTCGCCAGCCTCTGGCCCTTGGCACTCATCGCCCTGGTCACGCTGACGATGGCCACCGTATTCGTCCGAGGACGCCTGCAATGAGACCCATGACCCGCACTCCCCTCTCCCGCAAAACCGCCATGGCCCTGCCCGTCGGGCGCCTGCGCCCGCTCGCGCTGGCCCTGTCCTGCGCGCTGCTGGCCGCGTGCACCACCGTCGGCCCCGACTACCGCGAACCACCGAAGGTCAATGTCGGCAGCGGCTGGACCTTGCCGCTGGCAAGCGAAGCCGATTCGGCTGAGCTCGCCCACTGGTGGACTGCGTTGGGCGACCCGGTACTCGATCGTCTGATCGGCATGGCTCTGGCACAGAACCTCGACCTGCGCCAGGCTATGGCGCGTATCGATGAGGCGCGCGCCCTGCGTGATCGGGTGGCTGGCGAGCGGCTGCCCACCGCCAGCGTCGGCGCAAGCGTCAACCGGCGCCGGCAAAGCGAGAACGGGCCGCTGCCAATTGGTTCCATTCCCGGCCTCGACGCCACACAGACCATCTATGACGCCGGCTTTGACGCGGCCTGGGAAGCCGACCTCTTCGGCGCCAAGCGGCGCGCGCTGGAAGGCGCCAGCGCCCGGCTGCAAGCCACTGAAATCGAGGCACAGGGCGTGCGCATGCGCATCGTCGCCGAGGTTGCGCGCACCTGGTTCACCGTCGTCGGTGCAGAGCATGAACTGCAGGCGCAGCAGGCCTCGCTAGACACACTGCAGCAGACGCTGGAGCTGGTCCGTCTGCGGTATTCGCTGGGCGACGCAGCCGCCGCGGATGTGGATACGGCGTATGCGCAATGGGCGGCCCTCAACGCGCTTCTGCCCGATATCGAGGCACGCAAGCGGGCCGCGGTGCTCAGCCTGGGCGTGTTGCTGGGTGCGACACCCGAACGCGAGCTTGCACTGCTGGCGGGCCCCTTCACGCCGATCACGCTGCAGATGCTCCCCGTGGGCGCACGTGCCGACATATTGCGCCGACGCCCCGACGTATTGGCTGCGGAGCGGGGCCTGGCGGCGAGCACGGCCGATATCGGCGTGGCCACGGCCGAATTGTTTCCCAAGCTCTCCATCGGGCTCGGCGGCGGGTTTCAGGCACTCAGTGCGGGCGACTGGTTCGATCCGTCCAGCACGCGCTTTTCCATCCTGCCGCTCATCTCCTGGCGCGTGTTCGACGGCGGGCGCGTGCGCGCCGAGATTCGTGCCCGCGAGGCGGCCGAGCAGCGGGCCGCACTCGCCTACGAGCAGGCCGTGCTGTCAGCACTGGGCGACGCCGAGCGCGCGTTGGGTGACTACCAGGCAGGACTCGACACGGCCGAGCGCCGCCGGACGGCGCTGGATGCGGCACGCGCCAGCCACGGCCACGCCAGGGCACGCTATGCCGCGGGCGACATTCCATTGGTCGAATTGCTGGCGGCCGAGCGTAGCCTGCACGAGGCCGAGAGTTCGGCCGCACGCGCCGAGACGAGCGCAGCCATTCAATTGGTGGCCCTGTACAAGGCGCTCGGTGGCGGCTGGGACGCACCCGCGACGACGCCGGCTAGCGCCGCCACGTCCGCCCGCGACCCGGCGATGAAGCCGTGACGCCCGCTGACGGTCTCCGCTGGGCGCCCGCCGATACAGGGCGCCGCGAGGTCGATCACGGGTTCAGGGGCGCAGCGGCGCACGAATGGCATCGAGCATGCCGAATCACTTGCGGCGGTTGAGCATGCGCGCCAGCACATACTCGCCCAGTGGCCGCGGCTCCTTCACCTCCAGGCTCTGTGCCCATTCCTTGGCGAAGTCGCGTTGCAGCGCGCGGTTGATGCCGTACGTGATCAGCATCGCGATCAACGCGCCCAGGCTTGCCAGCGCCATATCCTTATGCGCGTCCCAGACGTCGCCCTGGGTGCCGAGATAGGCCACGCCGAGGTCGCCGCCGAACAGTTCGGCCGCTGCCCACTCGAACAGCTCGAACATCATCGACGTGGACATCGTCAGGTCGAGCGGCAGGAAGTAACCCCAGAAGCCCCGTACCGCCGCCACGCGCAGGAGCATCTCGCGCACCGGATAAGCGATCAACAGGCCGTACAGGAAATGCACGACCCGGTCGAAATTGTTGCGCTCCCACCCGAGCACGCTGTTGAGCGTGACGCCGCTCACCGCCTTGAACCACTCGTCGTACGGTACCTCGGCATAAGTGTAGTGCGCGCCGATCTCGTGCAGGCACAGGAACAGAAAGATCAGCGTGTACGACACGCGGGAAAGGGGTAGCCGCTTGCAGGTGAGGCCGAGGACGATGATGGCCACCGCCACCAGGGCATTTTCGAGCGCCCAGTCCTGGCGGTGCCAGGGCTTGATCGCGAGCGCGATCCACAGCACCGCAAACAGCACGCCGAGGGCGAGCACGTATCTGCGATGCGCGCTACGGGGATCGCCGGCTGCTGCCGCGACGCCGTGGTTCATGGCGACGCTGACTTCGGCGCGACTCTGCGCGATGGCTAACCCCGCTTGAGTCTGAAGCCCAGCGCAATCAGCAATATACCGAAGACGATCGCATACGAGGCGATGACCCATACCACTGCAAGCGCCCCGGCGCCCGGGCTCCACAACATCAGTACGCCGAATATCACCGACAGCACGCCGGACAGCGCCAGCAGCCATTCGTTCTGAATCGCCTTGCGCAACCGGATTGCGGCGGCGATCTGGGAGACACCCATCGCCAGTGCCCAGGCGGCAATGAATACGAGCAGCACCAGCGTAGTCATGCCGGGCCAGAAGAAGGTCAGGATACCGGCGATGATCCCCAGCACGCCGACGATCAGCAACGCCCAGAACGGCTTGCCGTGATCGCGCACCCGGAATGCGGCGAGCAGCGCCAGCACGCCGTCCGCCAGCGCGTATGCGCCCCACAGCAGCACCAGCACCGTCAGCGTCACGGCGGGCCAGATGAATGCGAGGACGCCGAACAGCACCGCGACAACGCCGCGCGCGACGATCCAGCCCCAGTTGCGCTTCAGATCCCGAAGTATGCCGTCCTGCAAAGACTCGCTGGTCACCATGACGCCCCCCTTTTTCGGCCTAGAGAATTCATGTTAGCAACGAGTTGCCCTTCCGCAAGACGCAGGTCGACTCCGCTTGACGGACAAGCTGCACAGCCCGAATACGAAGGCGTCGTTCAGCGCGTCGAGAACCGGCAACGGCGCACAGTACGCGTCCGGAGATACGCTTCGTCAGAGCAGCCATTCGATCGGCAGCAGCGACAGGATCGATACGCCGACCCGGCGCCAGAAAGTTCTTCCCGGCTCCGTGTCGTGGACGACTTCGCCGCCGTCGAGCATTTCGACCCATTGCAGCTTGCCTCGATCGCCTAGCCGGACGCGGTACGCGCCCTCCGCCAGGTGCCGATCCAGCACCTCGATCATCGACTGCGCGAGCGCGGGCGAGTCGATGACGAGCCCCATCTCGGTATTCAGCCGGGCCGAGCGCGGATCGAAGTTGAACGACCCGACGAAGACGCGCTCGCCATCGACCGTGAACGCCTTGGTGTGCAGGCTTGCACTCGAGCTGCCGGGTGCTCCGTGTCGACCCGAGCCGCCCGAGCCGTGCAGCCCGTGCGTCCTGCCGGCACGCGGATCCACACCGCGCTTGAACTCGTAGAGCGCGATGCCGGCGCGCAGCAGCGCGACCCTGCGCCTGGCATAGCCGGCGTGCACGGCCGGCACGTCCGTCGCCTCGAGCGAGTTGGTCAGCGCGGTGATCCTGACGCCGGCCGAGGCCATCGCCGCGAGGTCGGCAACGCCTCGTGCACCGGGCACGAAATACGCCGATTCCAGGGTCAGTTCGAATCGGGACCCGGCGACGATGCGCTGCAGGCGGGGCCACATCAGTTCGTTTTTTTCGGCCTTGCCGTGAATCTTCGCCGGATCGTCGCTGACGAGCTGAACGCGGGTCCAGTCGAACCTCAGCCGGCCCGCGAGCACGTCGGCGACGAAGGTCGTCGCGGCCAGGGCCTGCGCGTAGCGGCGGGCAGCCGGATCGTCCCGATGCGACGCCAGTTGCCGGTCGAGCACCGCACCCGCTTCGGGCGGCGCGGGGGGAAGCAGCGCGGCGGCAGGGCATGCCGCGGCGCTGTTCCAGTAGCGCTCGAAGTCCTGCGACACGTCGCTGGCGATCGCGCCGACGGCCAGGATGTCGAGATCGACGAACATCAGCTCGCTTGCGGCGCCGAAGTACTCGTCGCCGACGTTGCGGCCGCCGACGATCGTGACCTGGTCGTCGGCGGTGAACGACTTGTTGTGCATGCGGCGATTCAGTCGCTCGAAATCCACGAGGAAGCCGAGCACGCGCCAGATGCGGGTCTTGAACGGATTGAACAGCCGCACCTCGACATTGGGGAGTGCAGTGAACGCCGCGAGCGTGTCGTCGAGGCCGCTCGTGTTGTTGTCGTCGAGCAGCAGGCGCACACGGACACCGCGCGCCGCAGCACGGCGCAAGGCGTCGAGCAGCAGAGTGCCGGAGGTGTCGGCGTGCCAGATGTAGTACTGCACATCGAGCGTGCGCTGTGCCGCGTCGGCGAGCAGGACGCGGGCAGCGAACGCATCGCCGCCGTCCCGCAGCGTAACGACGCCGGAGCGGTCGGGATGGGCCCGCAGCAGCGGCGCCAGGGCCTGGCCGAGTCGTGTGTCGGCGCCGCTGCGCGATGTCACGGATGCGATCCGGCCACGCGGGCCAGCCACTTGCGCAGCTCGTCGAACCAGAGCACCACACTCGCCATCGCCACGCATACCAGCCACTGTTCGGGCGCCAGCGGCACCGTGCCGAATGCGGTGTTCAGAAACCCGACATGAACCACGGCCACCTGCAGCACGACCGACAGCGCGATCGCGCCCCACAGCCACGGGTTGACGAACAGGTGCCGAAAAGCACTCACCGTATCGGAACGGGCGTTGAAGCAGTTGAACAGCTGCGCAAAAACAAGCGTCGTGAATGCGGCAGTGCGCGCATTGGCGAGTTCGTGCGTGCCCTCGATGAGACCGCCCGGCAGGTACATGTCGAGCGTCAGCAGCGTAACGGCCGCCATGACCGCGCCGACCGCGAGCACGCCGGCCCACATCCGGCCGTCGATGACGCGTTCCTGCGCCCGGCGCGGCGGGCGCGCCATGACATCCTCGGTTTCGGGATCGACGCCCATCGCCAGCGCCGGGCCGGAATCGGTGATGAGGTTGATCCACAGGATCTGCGTGGCGAGCAGCGGCAGCACCACGGCGCCGCCGTGATCGGCCCCGCCGAGACCGATCACGCCCGCCAGCACGACGCCGAGGAACACGGTCAGCACCTCGCCCATGTTCGACGACAGCAGGTAGCGCAGGAACTTCCTGATGTTGTCGAAGATCGCGCGTCCCTCGCGCACCGCCTGCACGATCGTCGCGAAGTTGTCGTCGGCGAGGATCATCCGCGCGGCTTCCTTCGTGACTTCGGTGCCGGCGACGCCCATCGCCACGCCGATGTCGGCTGATTTCAGCGCCGGCGCGTCGTTGACGCCGTCGCCGGTCATCGCGACGATGTTGCCGTCGGCCTGCAAAGCGTCGACGATCCGCAGCTTGTGAGCCGGCGCCACGCGGGCGAATACCGACGTCGTGCGCACCGCTTCGGCAAATCCCGCAGCATCGAGCTGGTCGAGCTCGGTGCCGGTCAGCGCCACAGCGCCCGCTTCGACAATGCCGAGGTCGGAAGCGATCCGCGCCGCGGTACGTGGATGATCGCCGGTGATCATGATGACCCGGATGCCGGCGCGGTGCGCTTCGTCGATCGCCTGCGCCGCTTCCTCGCGCGGCGGGTCGATGATGCCGACCGTTCCGACGAAGACGAGGTCGCGTTCGAGCTGTGCGGCGTGTGCCGGATCGATGTCCTCGTCGGCGCGCAGCGGGCGATAGGCCACCGCCAGCGTGCGCAGTGCGGCATCGGTCAGCGCATCGACATCAGCGAGGATGCGCCGGAGCAGCCCATCGTCGAGCGGCACAACTTCCATGCCCATGCGCGCGCGTGTGCAGCGTTCGAGCAGCACGTCGGGCGCGCCCTTGGCGATCAGGACGCGTTCGTCGCCGTGCTCGTGATCGATTGCGATCGTCGACATCATCTTGCGCTCGGATGTGAACGGGATCTCGCCGACGCGCTCGAAACGCTGCTCCCGCCGTGCGTGCACACCGAGCTTGCGTTCGGCGACCAGGAAGGCCGCTTCGGTCGGGTCGCCCTGGATCTCCCAGCCGGCTTCGGCCGTCTGGCGCAATTGCGCGTTGCTGGCCAGGCTGCCGCCGCTCAGTACGAGGATCGCCTCGGTGCGAAGCGCCTCATCCTGCAGCGGTGCACCGTCGACCTCGACCTTACCCTGCGGGTCGTAGCCGACGCCGGTGACCTGGGCTGCGCCCGACGTGGTTATCAGCCGTTCGATCGTCATCTCCGAGCGCGTCAGGGTGCCGGTCTTGTCGGTGCAGATGACCGTGGCCGAACCCAGTGTCTCCACCGAGGACAGGTTCTTGACGATCGCATTGCGCTTCGCCATCCGCTGCACGCCGAGCGCGAGCACCACCGACAGGATCGCGGGCAGTCCCTCTGGTACCGCGGCCACGGCGAGCGAAACGCCAAGCAGCAGCACGCTGATGACGTCGGAAGCGGCGCGTACCTCGTAGATCAGGAACACCGTTGCGACCACGATCGCCGCGATGACGACGACGGCAATGCCGAGCATGCGTCCGACCCTGGCGACCTCCTTCTGCAGCGGCGTCGGTTCTTCGGCAGTGGCATCGAGCATCTCGGCGATAGCGCCCATCTCGCTCGCCATCCCGGTCGCGGTGACCACCGCGCGGCCGGTGCCCTGAACGACAGCCGTACCCTTGAAGACCATGTCGAGCCGGTCACCGAGCGCAGCCGGGCCGGGCAAGGTCGCCGCGTCCTTCAGCACGGCTTCGCTCTCGCCGGTGAGCGACGCCTCCTGGACGCGCAGCGATGCCACCTCGACCAGGCGCGCGTCGGCGCCGACCGCGTCGCCTTCGCCAAGCACGAGCAGGTCGCCGCGCACCAGTTGCGCACTCGGGACCCGCTGCATCCGGCCGTCGCGCAGCACGGCGGAGGTGACCGCGGTCATTCGCGACAGCGCAGCCACGGCATTGCGCGCCTTGGCCTCCTGCGCGTACCCGAGCAGACCGTTCAGCGCGACGATCGCCGCGATGACGACCGCGTCGACCGGCCAGCCGACACGGCCCCCGATCAGCCACGCGACGAGTGCGATGGCGATCGCGCCCAGCAACAGATAGATCAACGGGTCCTGGAACTGGGCCAGAATACGCCGCCAGCGCGGGATCGGCGGTACCGCGCGCAACACGTTCGGCCCATCCCGTGCGAGACGGCGAGCCGCCTCGCCGCTGCTCAAGCCGTTCTCGAGGTCGGCCTCCAGCATGCGCGCGACGTCGGCGACGTCCAGCGTAGAGGGATCGCCGCGTGCGGACCCGGAGGCGGCGGCGTGGGGTACCGCGCCTGCGCGGCCCGGTGGTGCCTTCATGCGGCCCGGTTCAACGGACACTCAGCAGCGCTCAGTGGGCGCTCGATAGGCGCGGAATGGGCGCACCCCGCAGGGGGGCACGTACATCCCGCCCCGGTCGGCGATCTTGAAGGTGGTGGCCCGGGGCTTGATGCTCCGGAGCATGTCATCGAACAGCATCGGCAGTCCCTCCTCTCCGGGGAATCTTACCGTCACGAAGAATGGGCCGCTACAAGTTATCTACGCCCTTGATCTGTATGTGTTCTACGTCCAACCGTCGCACTTCGCTTCGACCTGACGGTCGACCTCTACCCTGGTCACGCGCAACGTCAATGACGTGAAGCAGGTCTCGAGCTTCGTGGACCTGGCGCTGCGCAAAGATCTACACCCTGTCGATCACCATCATCGGCGCGGTCGCGGTTGCGTTCACACTGATGACCAGGACCAGCACGTTCACGAACAGCAGCACCAGCGGCGACAGCAGCACCATGTGCTCATCCAGCACGGGATGAAGGCGCTGACCTCCAACCGGACGAGCTTCATCATCGCGCACCGCCTGTCGACCATCCGCGATGCCGGCCGGATCCTTGTCATGGAGCGGGGTTCGATCGTCGAAAGCGGAACCCATGAGGCGCTGGTGCAAGGCGAGGGCTTGTACTCGCAGATGTTCCGGGCAGGCCAGGCGCTGTAAACGCTTAAACGCTCTCCGTCCGTTCTTCTTTGAATCGCGTCTTCCTCGTGATTCCCTCGCTCCCCCGGCAAGGGGCCTCTTCCCTAGCCAAAGGCCCGGCAATCTGCGAGCGGATCATCCCTCCAACCCCTTTCTCAGAGCTGGACTAGAATCGATTCTTCAAGAGCCAGCACGGTTCGTGCTCGAACGGTAATCGGCTCACACTAGCCGATTTACCGTCCGCAATCCCCACCACAGCCATGTCCGACCCGTGAAGTACCGCCGCATCCTGCTGATCACCGACCTTGCCGCAGATTCGCGCGGTGTGCTGGCGTCAATCCGACAGACAGTGCCCGGCGCCGAGCTGCTCATCGTCCTGGCCTGCCTGCCGATGCGCAAGCTGAGCTGGTTTGGCCACGAGGCGCCGCCCGACATGGAGCGCGCGGCCCATGCCGCCCTCGATACGCTGCGTGCCGAGGCAGCGGATGTGGCAGCAACGGTCGACGTCCGGCTCGCACCCGATCCCGACGTCGAAGCGATCGACGAATTCGCAGCCGCGTCGGCCATCGACCTGCTGGTCGCCGGCTCGTTCTCGTTCGGCGCGTCCCTGCCGCTGGGCGGCATTTCGATCTTGACGGAATTGCGCAAGCGACGCTCGCTTCCGCTGCTCTGGGTGCCGGGTAGCGCGATTCCGGACCCGGCTGGGCCCGCTACGCAGCGGCGGGCGACCGAGCTGGTTTGCGTGGCGATCGGCCGGCGAGCCAGCGTAACGGTCGCCGCATTCCTGCGCGACCACGGTGACCCCGCGCAGCACGTTACGGTGCTGTTGCCGGGCACGGCGGTACCGCGCGACCTGTCTGCGGCGCTCGACGTTGCCGGAATCCGGGCAGCGGTCGAACTGGTTGCTGCGACAGGCGCCTCACGGACGCAATGGATCGAAGAACGGATACGGGCGAATACCATCGATCTGCTGGTGTTTGCGCACCTGCCGTTGGCACGCCTGCTGAGCCCAGAGTCCAGCGTGCCGTGCCTGGTGCTGCCCCCACCGCCACCGGTCGGACGCCCGCTGACCGAACTGGCGCTCGATGGGCCGGACCTCGTTGCCCTCGGCGGGCCGTTGCGCACGCGTTTCGAATATGCGGTCGGCATCGGCCGCCGTACACCTGTTCCCGACCAGGCGCTGGCCTTGGTATCGGGTGGCAGGGTGGTCGCCAAACTCGGGGCTCGCGACGGTGAAACGCACTGGCCCGACGACGGCCGCACACAAACCTACGGCGTGTTCCGCATCGAGGGCGGCGACGCCTCGCGGCCGCTGGCCGCGGTCGAACTGGAGCTGGCCGTCCTGCGACCGGGATCGGTGCCGCTGGTGCTGTTCGACGCGGAGTTGGCCGATGCGGAGTTGTCGGCCTTGCAGGGTATCGCGGCACAGGAGACGGACAGCCGCCCCGAGCTGCTGGCCGTCCGTTTGCGGCCGGTGCGCAGTTGCCGGTCGATCCGCGCACGCCTGCGGGCGGCCGGCCAGGCGGCGCGCGTCGTCGACGCAAGCGTGGTGCTCGACGAAGGTACCGCGCTCGACGTGTCGGAGCTGGCCAACGCGGTGCGCCTGGCACGCGTGGCCGCGCGAATGCGCGTGGCAGGCTTCCCGATCCTGGCGATCGTGCACCGCGGCGCGCAGACGCCGTCGACGATCGGGTTCACGGCATTGCGGGCCGCTGAGATCGTCGCGACGCGTGCGGTGTCGTTGCCTGCGGTCGCGCTTCCGGGTGAGCCGGTCTCATTGGCCGACCGGCTCGACCTCATGACAGGCACGCCGGTTCTTGCAGGCAACCGGATCGAGATCGAACTCGACAACGTCCAGGCGCGCCACTGGCTGCTCGCAGCGATCGACCAGAGCGTCGGGCGCATCCACTTTCAGACCTACATGGCGGCCGATGACGACATCGGACGCCTGATCGAAGCGGCGCTCGTGCAGGCGGCGGCACGCGGAGTGAGCGTGCGTCTGCTGGTCGATTCGCTGCACGGTCGTCACGGCTCGCTGGGCGCACAAAATCCGCTGCTCGAACGTCTCGGTGCATGTCCCGGGGTCGAACTGCGGGTCGGCAAGCCGATCAGTGGCGTGCCCACGCTCGAGGATCTCAAGCAGCGCGATCACCGCAAGGTCGTCATCTTCGACAACCGGCTGGCGCTGCTCGGCGGGCGCAATGTATCGCACGAGTACTACACAGGATTCGACGAGGTCGCGCTCGGGGCACAGTCAATGTGGCGCGAGGTGCCGTGGCTGGATGCCGGCGCGCGAGTCGAGGGGCCCGCGGTCACGGCGCTCGAGCATGGATTTCTCGAGGCCTGGCGGGCGGCGGGCGGCGAGGCGTGGCCGGTGGCGGCGTGTGCGCCGACCGGTTCGTCGGCGGCACGCGTCGTCACCCATCACGGCCTGCGCGATGCGCACACGCTCGACGCCTACCTGGCGATGATCGAAACGGCGAAGTCGCACGTCTACGTGGTGAACGGGTTTCCACTGATCCTGGAGATCCAGCACGCGCTGCTGCGCGCATTGGAGCGCGGGGTACGGGTCTGTGTGCTGACCGGGCATCTGACGCCGACGCACGGCGATCGTCCGTTCGAAGGCCCCTGGTCAAGTGCCCGCACCGTCGCCACCGAATTCGTGCATTCGCGCGTCGACGCGCTGGTCGCCGCCGGTGCCGAGGGCTACCAGTTCACCGTCGCGCCACGGCCGGGATGGGAACCGGGGCTCGGTTCGATTCGTTCGCACGTGCACGCGAAACTGATGAGCGCCGACGGCCGCGTCTGTGCGGTCGGCAGCGCCAACATGGACATCACCGCCGGCTATTGGGAGAGCGAGTTGCTGCTGGTCGTCGAGGACACCTCGATCGCCGCAGCGGTCGAGTCGCGGGTCGACGCGCTGCTCACCGAATCGACGCGCATCGATCGCGAGGATCCGCACTGGCGGGAAGCCGCCCGGCGCCGCGAATGGATGCGGCACTGGCCGGGCGTGCTGTCGGTGTAGGCGTATCGTATGCGTTCAGATCGACCCTGCCGCGTAGTCGCCGAATTCGGTCACGCGCCCCGCCGGGCGCAACGCCGCGAGATAGTGGTGCGGTCCATGTGCTGCGACCGTATAGCTCAGCGAGGCCCGGCGTTTCTCGTCCGCCAGCATAGCCAGCATCGATTTCGGGATTTCGCTGATGCGGCTCAGTTGTGCGACCGCGTTCTCGGCGCGTTGCCACTGGCCGTCCATGTACTGATACTCGTGCCCGAAATGCGCGAATTGTCCCCAGGCCACCGGAGGCAAGGTCGGCACGGGGTCATCCGTCATCACGTGGCGGTGGATCTTGGCGCCGATCCGTGTCGCGATCTTTGCCGGAAACGGCTCACCGATCACCATCGGACCGCCGAAGGTATAGACGGCGCGCAGGTGCGCGTCGAGCGCCGGGTTCGCTCCGCGTTCCGCCAGGCTTAGCGCGAACAGCACGGCCATCGCTGCGCCCAGGCTGTGGCCGGTCACGAACAGCGCCTGCATCGGGTACTTGAGCCGCCGGCGCGGTTCGGCCAGCGATCGCGCCTTCAATGCCGCCTTCAATTCCTGGTCGACGGCCCAGCGGGTCGCCCGGAAGTTGCGGTAGAAGCCGGCATGCACCCGCGGCGTCTCGACTGCGTCGCCGGCGAGCAGATGCAGCGTTTCCGAGCCGCTATCGAGGTCGCCGAGCCAATTGCCGATCGAGGCCAGTTCGGTGCCTCGATAGCTGAGGATCACGATGCGACCACAGCGGCTTTGTACCAGACTGACGGTCGAATAGATGTACATCGCATCGACGACCTGTGTGAGCTGTACGCAGGCGTTGGCTTCGAGCCCGATCCTGGCCATCATCGTCGCGAGGGTATCGGCGTCCGCGTAGGCGTAGCCGGCGCAGGTGGCAAGCACGTGCGCGACCGTCGGGTCGCGTCCGGTTGGGGCATCGTGTGCGACGAGCAGGGTGTCGACCAGGTTCTCGTGGATCGGGAACGGCTGACCGGTCTGCTCGGCAGTAACGCGGCTGATCTGCATTGTTTCGTTTCGCCTCGGGTTCCTCGGCAACTATCGTTCGTTTCCTGCTATCTAGCGAACACCAGTGTCATACGCTCGCGCGTTTTCCGCCAGCAAGACGCGGGCGGCACATGACGATAGTTTATGCGCACCCCGCCGTTTCGGCGATCGTCACCCGCCGCAAGGAACGTCCGCTGGCATCGACGACATGCGCTTCGACCGAGACGATACGGCCATCGCCCCCGATCTCGTACAGGTTGAAGCCGGCCCGGACCGAATCGCTCGGGTGGTCGAGTGCAGCGCCGCTGGCGGCGATCACGTCGAGCGAACCGGCGGCCGTGGGCAGGCGGCAGCGCACGCGCAGATGGATGTGGCCGAACAACAGCATCCCCCGTTCGAGGCCGCCGAGCGTTCGGCGCAACGCCGCCGCATCGACGAGTCCGTCACGCAACCGCAAGATGCGCATCCGCGCATCGACCGGCGGGTGATGCACGAGCACGACGGGCAGGCGGCGTTTGACTTCGGGATGATCGAGCAGCGCTGCCAGCGCATCCAACTGGTCCGCACCGAGATAGCCCGCCGAGACGAAAGGCGGGCGTGGCACGGCACTCGACAACGCGATGATCGCCGTCGGGCCGCGCAGCTTCACGCACGGAAATCGACCCGCAGGCAGGTCGATCGCGTATTGCGGCAGATCGCTGTGCAGGAACGAACCGAAGTGATGCGGGAAACGCCGCTCGCGATGGATAGCCGGAAGATAGATGTCGTGGTTGCCCGGCACAACCGTCACCTCCACGCTGCGGGCGAGATCGCTGAACAGCGCGAGCGCCTCGTCGAATTCGCTCTCCAGCGCCAGGTTCGCGATGTCGCCGGTCACGACCACATGATCGGCCTGCGCCGCGGCAGTTGCAACGACCGCGTCGAGATACTCGCGGCGATACACGCGTCCCCGGTGCAGCAGGAGATTGGCGTAGCCCGTGATCCGCTTGTTGAACAGCACGCGTCGCCACTCGACGCCGGTCGGCGACAGGACGTGCGTGTCGGAAATATGAGCGATCCGGAACGGCTGACTGGGTGCGGGCATGTATAGGAAAGATAGACGTCCTTTTCTGGGCCGGTCAACCACCCCGTCATTGAGGCATTTAATTGGGCAGGGACACCCCCACGGTGGATGCTGTCGCCTGGATCAGAGCGAAGAGGTTGTCCAAGCCCTGTCCAATTTGTGTCCAACCCGCGTGGCCAGCACGCCGGTATGGAGAGAAGCATGCGTGTTGCACCAAGACGGTGCAAGAAAAACGGCGGTCCTCTGACCGCCATTTTCGCTTGCTGCCCCGGTTGGGTCGCAGCTGCCAAGCGGAAGTTCCACCACCCGCCGACCACATTTCCCCTTGCACGCCCGACTCAAGAGGAAGAGTGCTTCTCAGATTGGCGTGCCCGCCACCACTTCCAAGGTTCCCACCATGAGGGAAGTATCAAAGCGGCGCCAAGCACCAGATACCACATGTCAGCGGTAAGCGAAGACAGGTGCAGCCTCTCTCGTAACATTGGTAGCGACGTCGATATGACTACAAGCGCGATTGCGGCAACAGCCCAAACGACAAAAGCGCGATTTGAGAAGAAACTCCTACCCAGAAGCGGCTCGCGTTCAGAGCGCATGTGTGCCGCCAGGACGACATGGCCGACCATCCATGCCGCAAAGGCCGCGGTCTTTGCCTGCACGACGTCGCCGCCCCAATGCTGTACACCAAGGTACGAGACGAGTACGACAAGCCCAAGCGACAGTCCGCCAAAGACAATACCTTGAAGCATGACAGCATCCATGAACGGATGGTCGGGTTTCCTTGGTGGCTGCTTCATCACGTCCCGCTCTGCGGGTTCCGAGACAAACGTGACCGACGCGCCGAGGTCCATGAACAGTTCCATGACGATGATTTGCACGGGTTCGAACGGGACGGGTAGCTTGAGCAGCACGGCAGCTAACGATGCCGTCACGAGCGCCACCTTGGCAGCCAGGTAGTAACGTACCGCCTTGTGCAGGTTGGCGTACAGGACACGGCCAGTACGAAGTGCTTCGGTAATGGTCGCAAAATTATCGTCGGCAAGGATGAGGTCAGCTGCTTCTCGGGCCGCATCCGTTCCATTGCGTCCCATTGCGACACCAATTGCAGCCTCACGCAAAGCAGGCGCGTCGTTGACGCCATCCCCTGTGACAGCAACGACTTCCCCGCTGTCCTGAAGTGCCCGTACCACACGCAATTTGTGTTCTGGCGTAATCCGTGCGAAAACCGATATGCGTTTTACCAGTTCGGATAATCTCGTATTGTCTGCCTGGTCCAAGTCGGCTCCACGCGCTACGGAGCTTGAGTCGATGCCAACCTGATTTGCAATGGCTTTCGCCGTCGCCGGATGGTCGCCGGTGACCATCAATACCCGGATCCCGGCCGATTTCAACGCTTCAATGGCGCCTCGGACTTCCGGACGTGGCGGGTCTTGCAAGCCGGCGAGCCCCAGGAACACCAAATCCTGCTCCACCTCGCTGACGGTTAGATTCGCCGATTCGGCACTCAGGCCGGCACGTTCTGCGATTGCAAGGACACGCAATCCTCGGTCCGCCATTGTGTCCGAATCCTTCTGCGCCGATTCACGCATCGTGCCATCCATCTTCTTGGCGCCATCACCGATGCATATCGAAGTGCAAACGGCCAGGATGGACTCCGGTGAGCCTTTAACCGCTAGTGTGACCCCTCCGTACTCGGTAAAAAGCACCGACATACGGACACGTTCACTGGTGAACGGATACTCTTCAATCACGGATAGAGATTGCCGAGTTTCCGTCACGTCCAGGCCGCTTTTCTGTGCTGCGCGCAATAGTGCAGTCTCTGTTGGGTCGCCGATGAACTCCAGCGTGTTCCCCTCGCCCGCCACCTGAGCGTCATTGGCGATAACGCCGACCAGCAGCATCCTTCGGCCGCATGCGGATAATGCTGCTTCCGCAGTGTCCAACACCTCGCCGTTCACAAGGACTTCAACCAAGTGCATCTGATTCTCGGTAAGAGTCCCAGTCTTGTCGGTCGCGACTACCGATACGCTTCCCAACGTTTCGGCTACCCGCAACCGGCGCACAATGGCATGGCGCTGGCTTAGTTGATACGCTCCGAGTCCAAGGACGATAGTAATCAGTATCGGTAGCTCTTCCGGAATGGTTGCGAACGCGAGCGTCAGACCGACAAGAATCATGTCCTTCACGGGTTGACCGGCAATCCAGACACCCAGCAGCGGAACCAGCAGGCTGAATCCAATGGCGACCCAAAGCAGCCATTTCGACAGTTGATTCAGTCCCACCTGCAAGGGTGTTTGTGGCTCGCGAGCGGTTTCGACCAGGCCCGCGATACGTCCAATTTCGGTTTCTGCACCTATTGCGACAACGAGGCCACTGCCTTTGCCGGCCGCAATCAGGGTGCCGGCAAAGGCCATGTTGATTCGGTCGCCCAGGTCCGCTTCTTGAGCAATCTCGAGATCGGCTTGCTTGAGCACGGGTACCGACTCCCCAGTGATACTGGATTCGTCGACCCGCAATGCCACGCTCTCGACGAGGCGCACGTCGGCAGGCACCCTGTCTCCTGCGGCAAGGAGAACGAGGTCTCCACTGACGACCTCTCGCGTAGGAATCTCCGTTGCCTTGCCATCTCTAATCACAGTTGCGTTCGGAGCACTTAATCGAGATAGTGCCGCGATAGCCCGTTTTGCACGTAACTCGCTGAAAACCTCAATAGCTGCCACGGCAAGGATGACGGCCAGGATGGTCAGCGCATCCTCGGTTTCACCCAGCCAGAAGTACACCGCAGCCACCGCGATCAGCAGCAACTGCAGCGGTTCAGTGAGCGATTCAAGTGCCTCTTTCCACCACGGCTCCTCTTCGTGCTTCTCCAGTATGTTCGGACCGTTATGCAGAAGTCGGGCTGCAGCCTCTTGGAAAGTCAACCCGTTCGTGCTGCTCACGCCAAGCTGGTTTTCCGCCTCTCCTGCCGACAATGCGTGCCATCGTGGGGCATTGCCTTGACTGGCTGTATATTGTGGTCCCGTTCTCATTGAATCCCCCGGGTTTCGTGGAGGCCATTCGGTTTAAGTACAGGCGGGTGATTCGGCCCTCTCGGCGAGTTGCCGGTAGTAGTTTGCCTCAGCCTCGGCCGGCGGGATATAGCCGATGGATTCCAGCAACCGGTGGTGGTTGAATCAGACCACTAGCCGATCTTCGGTGCGATCGACTCGATGGCCGCCCACAACGATTGATACTCGCTGCGGTGTTCCTGCACCATAACCGACGGCACTACTTCCCATTTCTTGCTTTTTTTACCGTCACAGCCGCTCGGCTTTGACGGTAAAAAATTTTGAGCGTACCCGTGTCAGATTTTTACCGTCAGATTTCCCGTTAGATGTCGATAGATCTCGACAGGCACTCGCTATACTGGACAACCACTTAGCAGCGCTTTTCGATAGACCCCGATAGACCCTGAAAGACGCCGGATCATTCCCACTCGATCGTCGCCGGCGGCTTGCCGCTGATGTCGTAGACGACACGGTTGATGCCGCGTACTTCGTTGATGATGCGGTTGGAGACCTTGCCGAGCAGGGTGTAGGGCAGTTCGGCCCAGTGGGCGGTCATGAAGTCCTGGGTCTGCACGGCGCGCAGCGCGACCACGTAATCATAGGTGCGGCCGTCGCCCATGACACCGACCGACTTCACCGGCAGAAACACGGTGAACGCCTGGCTGGTTTTCTCGTACCAGCCGGACGCGCGCAGTTCCTCGATGAAGATGGCGTCGGCGCGGCGCAGGAGGTCGGCGTATTCGCGCTTCACTTCGCCGAGGATGCGCACGCCCAGACCCGGGCCGGGGAAAGGATGGCGATAGACCATGTCGTGCGGCAGGCCGAGGGCGATACCGAGTTCGCGCACTTCGTCCTTGAAGAGTTCGCGCAACGGTTCCAGCAGTTTCAGGTGCAGGGTTTCGGGCAGGCCGCCGACGTTGTGGTGGCTCTTGATGGTGTGCGCCTTCTTGGTCTTGGCGCCGGCCGATTCGATGACGTCGGGATAGATGGTGCCTTGCGCCAGCCACTTGGCGCGCGGCAGCTTC
>JANJWF010000138.1 GCA_024709685.1 Thiobacillus sp. | reverse complement strand
GGCTCGACGTTGCCGGCCTGCTGCAGCCAGTCGAACAGCGGCGGCCGTGTCCAGGAGGACTGATCGACACGCGCGGCGACGCCTTCCGGCAGACAGCGCGGCAGGTTGCCGGTGATGCCGCCGCCGGTGATGTGGGCCATGCCCTTGACGCTGAGTTTTTCCATCAGAGCCAGGAGCGGCTTGACATAGATGCGTGTCGGCTCCATCACCGCGTCGGCAAAGGGACGTCCGTGGAAGTCGACCTTGAAGCCCATGTGGCTGATGTCGATCAGCTTGCGAATCAGCGAATAGCCGTTGGAATGCGCGCCGGAGGATGCCAGTCCCAGTACCACGTCGCCCGGCACGATGGACTGGCCGCCGATGACCCTGGATTTCTCGACCACCCCCACGGCGAAGCCGGCGAGGTCGTACTCGCCCTCGGCATACATGCCGGGCATCTCGGCGGTCTCGCCGCCGATCAGTGCGCAACCCGCCTGCTCGCAGCCCTTGGCGATGCCGGCGATCACCGCTTCGGCGGTGTCGAGGCTCAATTTCCCGGTGGCGAAATAGTCGAGGAAGAACAGCGGCTCCGCGCCCTGTACCAGAACGTCGTTGACGCTCATCGCCACCAGATCGATGCCGACGGTGTCGTGGCGGTTCAGCTCGAACGCCAGCTTGAGCTTGGTGCCGACGCCGTCGGTGCCGGACACCAGCACCGGCTCCTTGTACTTCTTGGAGATCTCGATCAGTGCGCCGAAGCCGCCGATGCCGGCGAGCACCTCGGGGCGCATGGTGCGCCTGGCCAGCGGCTTGATGCGTTCGACCAGCGCATCGCCGGCGTCGATATCGACCCCGGCATCTTTGTAGGAAATGGAAGACACGCCCGGCTCCAGAATCAAAAAGTGCGCTATTTTACCGCCTATGCACACGATCCGGCCGCTCAACATCCCCTGGCTCGCGCTGGCCGTCCTGCTCGTCGCGGGCGGGCTGGTCTACCTGCTGGGCCCCATCCTCACCCCTTTCCTGGCAGGCGCCCTGCTGGCCTACATCTTCGACCCGCTGGTCGACCGGCTGGAAGCGCGCGGCCTGTCGCGCACGACCGGCACGGCATTGGTCATCGTGCTCGCCGGCGTGGCGGTGTCCGCGCTGCTGCTGGTGGCGCTGCCATTGTTTCAGGGGCAGTTTATCGAACTCGCCCAGCGCGTGCCCGCCGCACTCGATCTGCTGCAGACCCGCTTTCTGCCGTGGCTCAGGCAGACCTTCGGCATCGCGATCGATTTCAACCTCGCCGCGCTGAAAACCTGGGCCACCGAACAGGCCACGCAGAACGGCGCGGCATGGCTGCCCACCCTGCAAACCGGTGCACTCGCCATCGTCGGGGTGCTGGCCAACCTGCTACTGATCCCGGTGGTGATGTTCTACTTGCTGCGGGACTGGGACCTGATGGTGGAACGCGTTGCGACCCTGGCGCCGCGACCCTGGATGGGCCGTACCACCCGTATTGCACGGGCAATGGATGCGGTCGTCGGAGAGTTCCTGCGGGGACAAGTTGCGGTGATGGCCACCCTGTCGCTGTATTACGCCGTCGCATTGTGGGCGGTCGGACTGGATTACGCGCTCCCGATCGGCCTCTTGACCGGCGTGCTGTCCTTCGTACCCTTCCTCGGTTTCGGCCTCGGCATGATCCTGGCGCTGCTGGTTGCGCTGCTGCAGTTTCCAGACTGGGTCGGCGTGGCATGGGTAGCGGGCATCTACCTCGCCGGGCAGGCACTGGAAAGTTACGTCATCACGCCGCGACTGGTCGGCGAGCGCGTCGGCCTGCATCCGGTGGCGGTGATCTTCGCGCTGGCGGCGTTCGGCCAGCTGTTCGGCTTCGTCGGCGTGCTGCTGGCGGTGCCGCTGGCGGCGGTACTGCTGGTGGCACTGCGCGAGATGCGCGACGTCTACCTGAGCAGCGCCCTCTACCGCGGCAGCTATAATGTCGGCTCTCACGATTCCGCAACGCCTGCCATGACCGCACCGCTTTCCGGCCAACCCCTGCTCGGCCAACCCATACTCGAATCGGGCATCGCCTCGCTGCCGCTGGTGCACCGCGGCAAGGTGCGCGACATCTATGCCGTCGGCGACGACAAGCTCCTGATCGTCACCACCGACCGGCTGTCGGCCTTCGACGTGGTGATGCCGACCCCGATTCCGGGCAAGGGCGAGGTGCTCACCCGAGTATCGGCCTTCTGGTTCGACAAGCTCAAAGCCATCGTGCCGAGCCAGGCGCTCGACATCGCGCCGGAATCCGTGGTCGCGGCAGACGAGCGCGACCAGGTGACGGGACGCGCCATCGTGGTGAGGAAGCTCAAGGCCCTGCCGGTCGAGGCAATCGTGCGCGGCTACCTGGTGGGGTCGGGATGGAAGGAGTACCAGGCCAGCCAGTCGGTGTGCGGGATTGCACTGCCAGCCGGCCTCGAGCAGGCCGACCGCCTGCCCGAACCGATCTTCACGCCGTCGACCAAGGCGGCGGTCGGCGCCCATGACGAGAACATCAGCTTCGACCAGATGGCCAAACTGATCGGGCCGGATCTCGCTGCCCAGGTGCGCGACGTCAGCCTTGCCCTGTATAAGGCCGCCGCGGAGTATGCACTCACACGCGGGATCATCATCGCCGACACCAAGTTCGAATTCGGGCTGGACGACGCCGGCAGGCTGGTATGGATCGACGAGGCGCTGACCCCGGATTCGTCGCGCTTCTGGCCGGCCGACCAGTACCAGCCCGGCAGCAATCCGCCCAGCTTCGACAAGCAGTTCGTGCGCGACTGGCTGGAAGCCAGCGGCTGGAACAAGCAGGCGCCGGGGCCGGCGCTGCCGGCCGGGATCGTCGAAAAGACCAGCGAGAAATACCGCGAGGCGATGACGCGACTGCTGCGCTGAATTACTTCAGCGTTGCACCCAAAAAATCGGCGACCGCAGCCACCATCTCGGCTTCGTGCCCGCTGAAGAAGTGGTCGGTGCGGGCGATCACCACCTGGCGCGACGCCTTGTCGGCGAGGGTCCGCTTGCGGCCGGCGGCGTTGACCCGCACCGGCGGCAGATCGTTCTCGCCGTACAAGTCGAGCACCGGCAGCTTCACTCCCCGATAGTCGTCCTGGGAAATGCCGAGGCTCGCCCACGATTTCACCGCAGGATCGGGCTTGCCGGCCAGGTACACCCGGCTCATGCGCGAACCCATGCTGTGCGACACGATCGCGATCTTCGCGTAGCCCTTGGCCTTGAGGAAGTCGACCGCTTCGGCGATGCGCTCGGCGCCCTCCACGAAAGTCGGCGGATACGCTTCGGCCTTGGCGTCGGCAGCAAGGATCGGCATCTGGATCGACAGCGTGGCGACGCCCCGGTCGGCCAGTTCGGTGCGCAGGGTACCGACCATGCCCCAGTCGGGATGGATGCCCATGCCATGGACGACGATCGCCGCCTTGTCGGTGCCGGCCACCGGGGTGAACAGGGTCAGGAACCTGTGGTGCCCGCGCGGGGTTTGCAGATAGACGGGGTCGCCCACCACCAGGCCGGGTATGACTTCATCCGCCCATTTCTTCTCGCGGGCGTAGTCCGCCACGCCCCCCGCAGCGAGCGCGGCCATGCAAAAAAGTGCCGCCAGCCCGGCAACCGCGCCCAACAGAATGTTTTTCTTCATCTCTCTTCTCCCGCGCGTTAAAGTTCATGTTCCGCAAGCCCGATAATTCATCGAAAACTCTGGATTATCAACCCGTTCAAGGTAGAAACAAGTGAGTGCCAAGCAGCTGCGCGTCGTTCCGTCCCTTACCCCTGCGGCTCCGGAGCACTTCACACGTACGCGTGGCGCGCGCGTAGTCATCGTCGACGACCGCAGCACCGCGCGCAGCCTGCTTGAGGGCCTGGCGCGGTCGCTCGAGCCGGGCGTGACGGTGGAGAGCTATGCCGATCCACTAGACGCGCTGGCGCAGATACAACTCGTCATCCCGGATCTCATCATCACCGACTATCGCATGCCCGGCATCGACGGCATCGAGTTCACCCGCCGCATCCGCGCCATGCGGCGACTGGCCGACGTGCCGATCATCATCGTAACCGTGGTGGAGGATCGCCAGATCCGCTATCAGGCCCTGGAAAACGGCGCCACCGATTTCCTCACCCGCCCGATCGACCCGCAGGAATGCCGCGCCCGCTGCCTCAATCTGCTGGCGCTTCGTCGCAGCCAGAGAATTGCCGCCGATCGTGCGCTATGGCTGGAAGAGCAGGTGATGCAGGCGACCCGCGAAGTTCGCACGCGCGAGCACGAAACCCTGATGAAGCTTGCCAAGGCAGGCGAATACCGCGATCAGGAAACCGGCAACCACATCATCCGCATGGCGAAGTACGCCCGACTGGTCGCCGAGGAGCTCAAGCTCACCGCGATGGAATGCGACGAGATCGAGGCCGCCGCGCCGATGCACGATATCGGCAAGATCGGTATCCCCGACCAGGTGCTGCTGAAGCCGGGGCGGCACACCCCGGAAGAACAGGCGATCATGCGGCGCCATCCGCTGATCGGCCACGAGATCCTGTCCGACAGCCCCTCGCGCTACCTGCAGATGGGCGCGGTAATCGCGCTCGGCCACCACGAGAAATTCGACGGCAGCGGCTACCCGCAGGGCCTCGCCGGCGAGGACATCCCTCTGCCGGCACGGATCGTGGCGGTGGCCGACGTGTTCGACGCACTCATGTCCGCGCGGCCATACAAGCGTGCCTGGTCGTTCCAGGAGGCACTGGACTACCTCAGGCAGGAAAGCGGCGGGCATTTCGATCCTGCCTGCGTGTGCGCGTTCGAGCAGCGCATCGATGCCGTCGAGACCATCATGCGCGACCTCGGCGATCCGGAATCGTGATGGGCGCATGAGGGTTGCGCTTCACAAACTGATGCCCGGATTTCTGCAAGGGCTGGCGGCGCGGATCAAAAACCGGCCGGACACCGAATTCCAGCAGGCTCTGATCCGCTTCTTCATTGGTGCGATAGCCTACTTCTACTTCAGTTCGAACTGGGTCGACCACCCCGAATACATCTACTCCAGCATCCATACCATTGCGCTGTTTTTCCTGACCGCCTCCACGCTCATTCTGGCCGGAACCCTGAAGCAGGCCACCGCATCCCCGCGCCGGCGCTTATTCGGCGCGATCGTGGATTTCTCGACCGCCTCGTTCCTACTGATGATGGGTGGCGAAACCTCGGCGCCACTGGTCGGTGTCTACCTGTGGGTCACGCTCGGGAACGGCTTCCGATACGGTGTGCCCTACCTGTATTTTTCCACCGTGCTCGCCGCAGTCGGCTTCGGTACAGTACTCGCCTTCAATCCCTTCTGGAACAGCCACCTGGCGCTTGGCGTCGGCATCCTGTTCACCATGGTGATCGTGCCCTTATACGCCGCCTCGCTGACGCGCCAACTGCATGCGGCAGTGAAGCGTGCCAATGAGGCCAGTCTCGCCAAGTCGAGTTTTCTTGCCAACATGAGCCACGAGTTGCGTACGCCATTGAACGGCGTCATCGGCGTCGCCGACCTGCTGGCAGAAACGAGGCTCGACAAGGAACAGAAGGAATTCGCCCAGATCATCCGTGCATCGGGCAATACCCTGCTGGAGCTGATCGACAATGTGCTCGATATCTCGCGCATCGAGGCCGGCCGCATTGGCACCACCACCGAGGACTTCGACCTCCACCGCCTGGTCAACGGCATTGTCGCGTTGATGGAGAAGCAGGCGCAGGGCAAGGGGCTGGTGCTGGCTGCGCACATCGCGCCGCAGACGCCGTTTCACCTGCACGGCGACGCGCGACACCTGCGACAGATCCTGATCAACCTGCTCGGCAACGCCATCAAGTTCACCGAATATGGCCGGGTCGACGCCTATATCCGCCCGGTCGGACAGGGCCAGCCGCAGCGCCTGCGCTTCGAGGTGGCCGATACCGGCATCGGCATCGCCGAGACCGCGCAGGCGCGCATCTTCGACAGCTTCACCCAGGCCGATCCGTCAGTCACCCGCCGCTTTGGCGGCAGCGGCCTGGGCACCACGATTGCCAAGCAGCTGGTGGAAACACTCGGTGGCGAGATCGGCCTCAACAGCCGGGTGGGCGAAGGCACGACGTTCTGGTTCGAACTGCCGTTTGCCCTGCAGGCCGTTCCCGCCGCCGCGTCCGGCGAACAGCATTTCGACGCACCGATGCGCGTGGCCATTCTGGCGGGGAGCGAACTGGCGGCACGGATCCAGACGGTCATCCGCGCCTGGGATGCCGAGACCGTGATGGTGGACAACACCGCCCGTCTCGCGGCCGAACTGGCCGCCTGCATGTCGGGCGGCGCGCCGCTGGGTGCGGTGGTGGTCGAACGCAGCATGCTGCCGGGCGACCCCGCAGCCTTCGTGCACCTGCTGCGCGACGACCCGAGCCTGGTCGCGCTGCCGATCATCCTGATCGAGTCCGACCCCGGCAGCACACCTCTGCTGCGCGACATCGAGCTGCTGCGCGAAGGCTATGCCTCGGTGCTGCGGACGCCGGTCAATACCACCCTGCTGTTCAACGCCATCCACGCGGTAATCAGCCACGACATGCCTTACAACGTGGTCTCTCTGGCTGACCGCTTCCCGTCGCAGAGCGGGCAGGCCAACCCCCTGCGCATCCTGGTGGCGGAAGACAACCCGGTCAACCAGCGGGTGATCCGTGGCCTGCTGGAACACGCCGGGCACCAGACCTTCCTGGCGCATGACGGCGAAGAGGCGCTCGCCATGCTCGAATCCGGCGACCACGCCTACCACCTCGCCATCATCGACATGCACATGCCCCTGCTGTCCGGGCCCGAAGTG
>JANJWF010000053.1 GCA_024709685.1 Thiobacillus sp. | reverse complement strand
CTGCGGCGCCTGTCGGGGCTGTACCGGGCGATGCCGATCACCGCCACGCTGGCGATGGTGGCGGCGGCGGCGATGGCGGGCGTGCCGCTGCTGAACGGCTTCCTGTCGAAGGAAATGTTCTTCGCCGAGACCATCTTTCTCGACCGCCCGGACTGGCAGCGCGTCCTCCTGCCGCTCGCGGCGACAGTGGCCGGCATGTTCAGCGTCGCCTACTCGCTGCGCTTCATCCATCAGGTTTTTTTCGGCCCGAAGTCCGAAGATCTGCCGCGTGAACCGCACGATCCGACGCGCTGGATGCTGCTGCCGAGCGGCCTCCTGGTGGCGGCGTGCGTGCTGATCGGCGTCTTCCCCGAGCTCACCGTCGGCCCATTCCTGCGGGCGGCGACCGACTCGATTCTGGGTGCCGATGCACCCGCCTACAGCCTGGCGATCTGGCACGGACTCAACCTGCCGCTGGTCATGAGTGCGACGGCCATGGTCGGCGGCGCCATTCTCTATCGCGCGTTCCTCGGGCGAACCAGCGAAACGGTGCCGCTGCTCGAGCACATCGACGGCCGGCGCATCTTCGACTGGTTGCAGATGGCGTTGACGTCCCGCGCAGCGCGCCTGATCGAGCGGTTGTCGCCACGACGACAGCAGTTGCAGCTGCTGGCACTGATCGCCACCGCGCTCGGGGGCGCCGCGCTGTCCGCTCTGGTGAACGGCGTGTCGTGGGGCACGCGCCAGGCGACCCCGGCGGATCCGGCGTTCGTGATTCTCTGGCTGATCGGCGGGATCTGCGCCCTGGCCGTGGCCTGGCAGGCCAAGTATCACCGCTTCGCGGCGCTGATCCTTGCCGGCGGTGCCGGGCTTGCGACGAGTCTGACCTTCGTCTGGCTCTCGGCACCCGACCTGGCGCTGACGCAGCTCGCCGTCGAGGTCGTCACCACCGTGCTCATCCTGCTCGGACTGCGCTGGCTGCCGCGCCGCGACGAGCGCTACGCCCAGGCGCAGGGCTCGGGCGCGGCCACCCGGCTGCGCCGGCTGCGCGACGTGCTGCTGGCCATCGCGTCGGGCCTCGGCCTGGCCGGCGTCGCCTACGCAGTGCTGAGCCGCCCGGACATAGACGGCATCTCGCCCTTCTTCATCGAGCAATCGCTGGCGCAGGGCGGTGGCCTCAACGTGGTCAACGTGATCCTGGTCGACTTCCGCGGCTTCGATACCTTCGGCGAGATCACCGTGCTCGGCATCGTCGCCCTGACCGTCTTCGCCTTGCTGCGCCGCTTCCGTCCGGCACCCGAAAGCGTACCGCTGCCGCATCAGCAACGCGTGCAGGACGACGCGGGGGCGGAGCCGGTGGTCGATCCGGCCGCACTGCTGCCGACAGGCTATCTGATGCTGCCCGCGGTGCTGGTGCGCCTGCTGCTGCCGATGGCGATCCTGGTTTCGCTGTTCTTCCTGCTGCGCGGCCACAACGCGCCGGGGGGGGGCTTCGTCGGCGGCCTGATCCTCGCCACGGCGCTGCTCCTGCAGTACGTGGTCGGCGGCACGCTGTGGGTCGAGTCCCATCTGCGCATCCATCCGCTGACCTGGATCACCGCGGGTCTGCTCGCCGCGGCCGGCGCCGGCATGGCTGTCTGGTGGGTGGGCGCGCCGTTCCTCACCAGCCTGGCCTGGCACGGCACGCTGCCGCTGCTCGGCGAGGTGCACCTGTCGAGCGTGCTCGTGTTCGATCTCGGCGTCTACATGCTGGTGGTCGGGGCGACGATGCTGATGCTGATCGCGATCGCCCACCAGTCGCTGCGCGGCCATCACCGCAAACTCGCCGGAGGCGTCGCCTGATGGAGATCGTGCTGGCACTGGCGATCGGCACCCTGGCCGGATCGGGAACCTATCTGCTGCTGCGGCCGCGTACCTTCCAGGTCATTATGGGGCTGTCGTTGCTCGGCTATGCGGTCAACCTGTTCATCTTCGGCATGGGGCGCCTGCGGATCGGCGCCCCGCCGGTGATCGACGCGGTGCGCGGCAGTGACCCGGCGCTGTATACCGATCCGGTGCCGCAGGCGCTGGTGCTGACCGCGATCGTCATCGGTTTTGCCACCACGGCCCTGTTCCTGGTGGTGCTGATGGCGTCGCGCGGATTGAGCGGCACCGACCACGTCGACGGCCGCGAATCGGAGAAGTCGTGAGCAGCTGGCTGCAACACCTGCCGATCCTGCCCGTGCTGCTGCCGCTGCTCGCCGCGGCGCTGCTGCTGCTTCCCAGCGAGACGCGGCGTCGAGCACGCGCCGCCATGGCGCTCACCGCCACGCTCGCGCAACTGGCGGTCGCCATCGTCCTGCTGGGCATGACCGACGGACGCCTCCCCCCAGCATGGCTGGGCGAGATCGGCGTCTACGCGCTCGGCGGCTGGACCCCGCCCTTCGGCATCGTGCTGGTGGTGGATCGCCTGGCGGCGGTCATGCTGGTGCTGACCGCCGTGCTTGCACTGGCCACGCTGGTCTACTCGCTGGCACGTTGGGAGCGCGCCGGCGCCCACTATCTGCCGCTCTTCCAGCTCCTGCTGATGGGGCTGAACGGCGCCTTCCTCACCGGCGACCTGTTCAACCTGTTCGTCTTTTTCGAGGTCCTGCTCGCCGCATCGTACGGGCTCGTGCTGCACGGTTCCGGGGCCGCGCGTGTGAAGGCCGGCATGCACTACATCGTGGTCAATCTGGTGGCTTCGCTGATCTTCCTGGTCGCCGCGGCGCTGATCTACGGTGTCACCGGCACCCTCAACATGGCCGAACTGGCACAGCGCGTCGCTGCGCTGGCTGCCGGTGAACGCGCGCTGTTCGATCTGGGCGCGCTGCTGCTCGGCATCGTGTTCCTGGTCAAGGCGGCCGCCTGGCCGCTCAATTTCTGGCTGCCCGGCGCCTATGGTGCGGCCGCGGCGCCGGTGGCCGGCGTGTTCGCCATCCTGACCAAGGTCGGCGTCTACGCCTTGCTGCGCTTCGCCACCCTGCTCCAGGATGTCGGCGCACCCGCGCCATTCGGCGGGGACTGGCTTTTCTACTGGGGCATCGTGACGATCGCTGTGGGAACGATCGGCGTGCTCGCCGCGCAGAAACTCGTGCGGGTGGCCGGATTCCTGGTGATCGTGTCGTCGGGTACGCTGCTCGCCGCCTTCGGCTTCACCGGTACGACCCTGACCGGGCCGGCGCTGTATTACCTGGTCAGTTCGGTGCTGGCCAGCGGCGCATTCTTCATGGTGATCGAAATGGCCGAGCGCGGTCGCACGGCGAGCGCGGATCTGCTGGCCGTCAGCTTCGAGGCCTTCGGACTCGGGACCAAGGAAGCGTCGTCGGACCATCCGGATGAAATGGCCGGCGCAGCGATTCCGGCGGCGATGGCTTTCCTCGGCCTCGCGTTTTTCTCCTGCGTGCTGCTGCTGGCCGGCCTGCCCCCGCTCTCGGGGTTCGTCGGCAAGTTCATGCTCATCGCGGCGGCGATCGCCGCTTCGCCTCAGGCGCCGCTTCTGCACGCCGGCCTCTTTGGCGCGGCGCTTCTGCTGTCTAGTCTGGCCGGGGTGATCGCCCTGTCGCGGCTGGGCATCCGGGTGTTCTGGGACACCGAGCGCCCGACTCCGCGTCTGCAGTGGATCGAGGCCGCGCCAACGGCCGCGCTGGTGCTGCTGTGCACGGCGCTGGCTTTCGGCACGGGCCCGGCCATGACCTATTTCGATGCCACCGCACGCTCCCTGCATGACGCGCAGGCGTACGTCGACGCGGTGCTTCCGGGCGCCGGGGCGGGGGGTACGGAATGAAGCGCCGTCCGCTGATTCCCGTCCTGCCGGTGGTTCTGCTGCTGATGTGGCTGCTGCTCAACGACAGCGCGTCGCCCGGCCACATCGCGCTCGGCGCCGTCTTCGCCGTCCTGATCACGCTGGCCGTCGCCAGGCTGCGCCCCTTGCCGGCGTGGCCGCACCGGCTGCACGTCGCCGTCGGCCTGATCGGGCATGTCCTCATCGACATCGTGCGCTCCAACCTGGCGGTCGGTCGCATCATTCTTGGCGCGTCGCGGCGTCAGCCCACGATCGGCTTCATGAAGATTCCGCTCGATATGCGGGATCCGCATGGCCTGGCGATGCTCGCCGTCATCATCACCGGAACACCCGGCACGGTGTGGGGGGGGCATGACGCCGAAAGCAACGTGCTGACGCTGCATGTCCTCGACCTGAAAGACGAGGCGGCCTGGGTGCGCACGATCAAGCAACGCTACGAACGTCCTCTGATGGAGATATTCGAATGAACGCCATCCTGCCGTGGGCCGTGCACTTCGCGCTGGCCTGTTTCGCGCTCGCCATGGTCTTCGCCCTGATCCGCCTGCTGCGCGGCCCGGCCGCGCAGGATCGTGTGCTGGCATTCGACACGCTCTACATCAACGGCATGCTGACCATCCTCATGCTCGGCATCGGCGCCGGCTCCGCAGTCTATTTCGACATCGCCCTGCTGATCGCCTTGTTCGGTTTCGTCGGATCGACGGCGCTGGCCAAATTCCTGTTGCGCGGCGAGGTGATCGAGCCATGACTCCTGCCGACATCCCCCTGTGGGCGGCGCTCCCGGCGGCGCTGCTGCTCGTCTGCGGCGGGCTCCTGACCTTGGTCGGCTCGCTCGGCCTGCTGCGCCTGGATGCCTTCTATGCCCGCATCCATGCGCCGACCATGGGCAGCACGCTGGGTACCGGCTGCGTGCTGGTCGCCTCGATGCTGACGTCGTCGGCGCTCGCGGGGCGCCCGGTGATCCATGAACTGTTGATCACCGTGTTCATCCTCATTACCTCGCCGGTCACGGCGATGCTGCTGATGCGCGCCGCGATGTTCCGCAGCAAGGACTGAGCGGCCGGATCTCTGCGGGCACCATCGATTGGCGTTTCCTGGCCGCCATAAAACCCGAGCGCAGCGATCTCTTGCGGTATTGGCATTGCCCCCGGTGCTGTCGTCGGTGTTATTCGTCGGGGTCGAGATCGAGAAGGCGCTGGTGCGGCGGGGCGGGCTCTATCGTGCAGCCTGGCCGGGTGCGTCAGCCGCCCAGCACGTGCGCGCGCAAGGCACTGACGGTGGCGCGCACGCCTTCGAGGGCCGGCAGCGGTACGCGCGCATAGCGCTCGCCGCTGAGCTTGATCGCATGCTGCTGGCGCCGCAGTTCGCGATACGCGTCGGCTGCGGCTTCGGCGAGGGGGGCGGGGACGAGGCCTGCCGCACCCGCGCGCTTCAGCAGCGCGATGTTGCCGAGGTTGTCGGCGAGCCCGGGATGGGCGGCGCAGTGCTGCAAGACGAGGTACTGCACGCAGAATTCGACGTCGACGATGCCGCCGCGATCGTGCTTGATGTCGAACAGGCCGGAGTCGTTGACGTGGCCGGCGTGCATCTTCTCGCGCATCGCCAGCACCTCCTCGCGCAGCCTGGCGGCGTCGCGCGGCAGGCACAGTACCGCGCGGCGCAGGGTCTCGAAGTCCGCGCCGATCGCGGCGTCGCCGCAGACGAAGCGCGCGCGCGTCAGCGCCTGGTGCTCCCAGGTCCACGCGTGATGCAACTGGTAGTCGCGAAACGCGCCGATGGAGCTGACCAGCAGGCCGGAGGCGCCGTCCGGACGCAGTCTGAGGTCGGTCTCGTAGAGGATGCCGACCGGCGTGACGGTGCCGAGCCAGGTATTGATGCGCTGCGAGAGGCGCGCGTAGATTTCCTGCGCACGCTCGTCGTCGTCGTCGTAGAGGAACACCAGGTCGAGGTCGGAGGCGTAGCCGAGCTCCTTGCCGCCGAGCTTGCCGTAGCCGATCACGGCGAAACGCGGTTCCTCGCGATGGTGCGTCTTCAGCCCCGCCCAGCACCGCGCCAGCGTCTCCGCAAGGAGCAGGTCGGCAAGATACGAAAGATGGTCCGACAAGGCTTCCACGCTCAGCCGCCCTGCCACGTCCTGCGCCAGGAGGCGCAGCGTCTGTACATGCTTGAATCGGCGCAGCGTGTCCAGCTGCTCCTCGGTATCGCCTGCGTGGGCGTCGAGTTCATCGCGCAGCTGCGAGGCGAGCTGTGCCCAGTCGGGCGTGCTGAGCAGAGATTGCGGCGCGATCAGTTCATCGAGCAGTTGCGGCTGCCGTGTGATCATCTGCGCCGCCCACGGGCTTGCCGCCAGCAGCCGCGCTAGCTGGCGCAGCGCAGCCGGATATTCGGCGAGCAGTGCGAGATAGGTCGAGCGTCGCGAAATCGCCTGCATCAGCGCGGCGAAACGTTCGAGCGTCGCCACCGGATTGCGCTGGGCGCCGATGATCTCGAGCGCGGGAGGCAACAGGGCATTGAGCCGCAGTTGCGTCGATTCGGAAAGCCGCGCGGCGCCGTCGCGCAGCGCATCGAGGATTTCCACGACGCGCGACGGGTCGTCGTAGCCCGCATTCTGCAGCAGCGTCTCGGTCGTGGGGTCGTCCGCGATGCCGCTGCAGGCGACGGCGAGTGGATGGCTCATCTGGTCGGTCTGCGGTGCGGCGAAGACCTGCTCGAAATGGCGCGTGACCTTGTTGCGATGACGGTCGAGCACCCGAAGGAGCGCCGCATACTCGGCCAAGCCCGTCGCCTCGGCGAGCATCGCCTGCGATTCGGCATCGTCCGGCAACCGCTGGGTCTGGGCGTCGTCGAGGTACTGAATGCGGTGTTCCAGACGGCGCAGGAAATCGTAGGCGGAAGCGAGTTCCTGCTGGGCGTCCGCCGTGATGAGACCGGTGCGCACCAGTTCGGCGAGGACCGTCAGGGTCGGGCGCTGCTGCAGCGCGGTGATCCTGCCACCGCGGATGAGCTGGAACACCTGCGCGGTAAATTCGATCTCGCGGATGCCGCCGGGCCCGAGCTTGATGTCGTGCGCCATCTCGCGACGTGCGACCTCGCGGCGGATCTGCACGTGCAGGTCGCGGATCGCGGCAAACGCGCCGAAGTCGAGATACTTGCGGAACACGAACGGCCGCACGATCTGCGCCAGTTCGTCGTGGCGGGCACCGGTCAGCGGGCGCGCCTTGATCCAGGCGTAGCGTTCCCACGGCCGCCCCTGGGCGACCAGATAATCCTCCAGCATGGCGTAGCCCATCGCGAACGGCCCCGAGTCGCCCCACGGCCGCAACCGCAGGTCGACGCGGAATACGTAGCCGTCGGCGGTGTTTTCCCCCAGTGCCGCGGTCAATTTTCTACCTAGCCGTATGAAGAATTCATGGTTGCTGAGAGGGCGGATCGGGACGGCATCGTCGGCGGCAGTGTGGCCTTCCTCGGGGTAAAGGTAGATGAGGTCGATGTCGGACGAGACGTTGAGCTCGTCGCCGCCGAGCTTGCCCATTCCGACCACGACCATACGCTGCGGTCGGCTCTGTTCGTCGCGCGGCTCGCCGTGGCGTGCCGCCAATGCAGCATGGTGGAAATCGAGCGCGGCCGTGATGCAAACCTCGGCCAGGCTGCTCCAGGTGGCCATGACCTCGGCCAGGTCGGCGTCGCCGGCAAGGTCGCGTGCAGTGGTGGCCAGCCAAACCCGCTGGCGCAGCTGACGCATTCGCTGGTGCAGCGTGGCCTCGTCGCTGCACGGAGGCTCGGCCAGATAAGCCTGCATCGTCGCGCGGCCGAAGGGCTGACCGAGCTGCCCCGCCACTGCCGCGGCAAGTTGCGGCTGCGCCGCCAGCAGGCGGTTGCCGTAGCGGGAGCAGCGGGCGACGCGATCGAATGCGGGATGGCTCATGGTCGGGGCTAGGCTTTGGATTGGGCTGCTTTGAATTAGAATCGAGCGTTCATCAACACTCTATCAGCGGAGAGACCATATGGCAGCCATCGAGTCGATTCTGACCGAAACCCGTGTGTTCCCGCCTGCGGACGCTTTCGTCAGGCAGGCCAACGTGTCGGGCATGGATGCCTACCAGGCGCTGTGCCAGGAAGCGGCGACCGACTACGAGGGCTTCTGGGCCAGGCTGGCGCGTCAGACGATAAGCTGGAACAAGCCCTTCACACGCACGCTGGATGAAACGGATGCGCCGTTCTACCGGTGGTTCGACGACGGCGAGCTCAACGTCTCATACAACTGCCTCGACCGTCATCTGGCGACCAGGGGCGACAAGACCGCACTGATTTTCGAGGCCGACGACGGTGCGGTCACCCAAGTCACGTACAAGGAACTGCATGCGAGCGTGTGCCAGTTCGCCAACGGCCTGAAGTCGCTCGGCGTGGTGAAAGGCGATCGCGTGATCGTCTACATGCCGATGAGCGTCGAGGCAGTGGTGGCGATGCAGGCCTGTGCGCGCATCGGCGCGATCCACTCGGTGGTGTTCGGCGGCTTTTCCGCCAAGAGCCTGTTCGAGCGCATCGAGGACGCCAAGGCCAAACTGGTCATCACCGCCGACGAATCCATGCGCGGCGGCAAGGCCGTGCCGCTGAAGCGTGCGGTCGACGAGGCGCTGGCGATGGGCGACACCTCCTGCGTCGAGCGCGTGGTGGTGTACCGGCGCTCCGGCGGCGAAGTGAACTGGGGCGCGCGCGACCTGTGGTGGCACGAACTCACCCAGACGCAGGCCGATACCTGCGAGCCGGTGTGGGTCTCCGCCGAGCACCCGCTGTTCATCCTCTATACGTCGGGCTCCACCGGCAAGCCCAAGGGTGTGCAGCACTCCAGCGGAGGCTACCTGCTCGGCGCGCTTCTCACGATGCAGTGGGTGTTCGACGCGAAGGCGGATTCCGACGTTTTCTGGTGCACCGCCGACGTCGGCTGGGTCACCGGGCACACCTATGTCACCTACGGTCCGCTGGCACTCGGCATGACCGAGGTGATATTCGAGGGCATTCCGACCTATCCGCACGCCGGACGCTTCTGGGAGACCATCGCCAAGCACAGGGTCACCACCTTCTACACCGCACCGACCGCGATCCGCAGTCTGATCAAGCTCGGTTCCGACCTGCCGGCACAGTACGACCTCTCCTCGTTGCGCCTGCTGGGTACGGTGGGCGAGCCGATCAACCCCGAGGCCTGGATGTGGTACCACCAGGTCATCGGCGGCGGCCGCTGCCCCGTCGTCGATACCTGGTGGCAGACCGAGACCGGTTGCCACATGATCGCGCCGCTGCCGGGCGCGGTGCCGACCAAGCCCGGATCCTGCACCTTGCCGCTTCCCGGCATCATGGCGGCGGTCACCGACGAACACGGCCACCCGGTCGAGAGGGGGCAGGGCGGTTATCTGGTCATCCAGCGACCCTTCCCGTCGCAGCTCCGCACTCTGTGGGGTGATCCCGACCGCTTCAGGAAGACCTACTTCCCCGAGGAACTCGGCGGCAAGACCTATCTCGCCGGCGACTCGGCGCACCGCGACCAGGACGGCTACTTCTGGATCATGGGCCGCATCGACGACGTGCTGAACGTTTCGGGGCATCGCCTCGGCACCATGGAAATCGAGTCCGCGCTGGTGTCCAACCCGCGTGTGGCCGAGGCTGCCGTGGTGGGACGCCCGCACGACGTCAAGGGCGAGGCGGTGGTCGCCTACGTAGTGCTGAAGGGCGCACGTGCGGTCGGCGAGGAGGCGCGCAAGATCGCCAACGAACTGCGCGACTGGGTCGGCAAGGAGATCGGCCCGATTGCCAAGCCCGACGAGATCCGCTTCGGCGACAACCTGCCCAAGACCCGCTCCGGCAAGATCATGCGCCGCCTGCTGCGTGCGATCGCCAAAGGCGAGGAAATTACCCAGGACGTCTCCACCCTGGAGAACCCGGCGATCCTCGAGCAATTAAAGGAAGCCGTGAAGTAAGCGGCTGCGATGCGGGATTCTGAGCAGTATTGAATCCCGTCACGTCCGCAGGCGCCCTCCGGGGCGCTTTTTCTTGTCGGAAAACTTTACAGGACGCGCGCGTCGCGCGTGGGTTCGAGCCTGCTTGAAATTATATAAAACAAGTCGCTAATGGCTTGGGCGAACCGCAGGCACGAGGGGTGCTTTTCATGTTCACGAAGTCTGAATAAATCCTTAAAGCCTTTCCAGGACCCTGGGGGATGCCGCGAACTCAGGTTTATCAATGGAAGTTTCACGACCGTCGCCACGACTGACGATTTCTTCCTTACAGACAAGTCGGATGGCGGCGCCACAAATACCTTGGGAGGTTTTTTTCCAGACGAAGTGGTGGAATTTGCTAACCAGATGATAAATAAGTCAATATTTTTTTTGCTCGAGCCTCAAGTCAGCGCGGCAACTGACGTTACTATTGATATGTCGTAAAGGGCAAACCCGTCGTGAGGCGGGGACGCAAAGCTTCCGGTCTTTGATGGTTGAAAGATAGCGGGGTTGCCATGGAGTGAGGCCGTTTCACGGCCGGTACTCTGATGCCCTGATCTTGTTATTTTTTCTAGGGTTAGGAGGTGGCCATGAAGCTTCCCGTGCATTCATCCGACAGCCGTTGCTGTTATCGAGCCGGTTGTATCCCCGGTTGGGCCCTCGCTCTGGCCCTGGTTGCGGTTCTCCTGGGCTACGTCGGCCTCAGCCATGGCGAGCCGATGGCAGGCTCAACGGCCGAAATCGGCACAAACCCGATCCCACCGCATGTCGATCCCGCCCGCGCGCATGCCGCCCGGTAGCGCGCCAGGTCACGCGTAACACGCGATACGGCGATTTCTTACCACGGAAAAGCTTTGCTCTGCAGAAGCAGACGCCCTTCGGGGCGTTTTTTTTGATTCAGCCGGCGGAGCTGGCAAGTGTCTTCGTGATCCTCACCAGTTCCAGCACCATCGCATGCAGCTGCGCCGGGGATTTCAGTGCGCCGTTCTCTTCGTCGAAGGCCTTGTCGGCATGAGCCAGCGAGAACTGGCTCGGCAGCACCAGCACGCCCAGCGTGCTCAGGACCTGGCGCAGATGCGGCAGCATGCGTATTCCGCCAAACGTTTCGGACGAAGCCGACAGGAGGGCCGCGACCTTGTTCTGATATGGGACCCGTCCCGACTCGCCCTGCCATTCGCAGGATACCCAGTCGAGCGTGTTTTTCAGCAGTGGAGCAATCGAGCCGTTGTACTCAGGGCCGGCGATCAGGAAAGCGTCGTGATTCTTGAACAGGGCTTTCAGGCGCTGCACATTGTCCGGCAGGCCATATCGGTCTTCGTGGTCGCCGTTGTAGAGCGGCAGCGGATAGTCCGCCAGATCGATCTGCGTGACATTGCCGCCCGCGGCACGGGCGGCGTCTGCTGCCGCCTGGATGAGTTTGCGATTCCACGAGTCGCGGCGGATACTGCCGGAAAAAGCGAGAATCTTGGGCATGGAAACTCCTGGGCTGAAAAACTGATCATTGTATCGAGGCTCAAACGGCGCGGTGAAGAGGTGGTTTCCCTTGAGCATAGCCGGCACAATCGAGGCAAGCCATCCGGTTGCCGGAGAATCCTGTTGATCCCTGCGGAGGCGCTCGATGCCTGCTGAGAAAACGCCACTCGTCACCATGCGACTCGACAAATGGCTGTGGGTTGCGCGCTTCTTCAAGACGCGCAGCCTTGCCACCCAGGCCATCGAGCATGGCCGGGTGAAGCTGAACGGCGAGCGCGTCAAGCCGGCGCGCGAAGTCAGATCGGGCGATCGGTTGCACCTCCACGTTGGCGACTTCGAGTGGACGATCACGGTGCGTGCGCTGGCGATGCAGCGTGGTCCCGCACCGGTTGCGCAGGCGCTGTACGCGGAAGATGCGGCCAGCCAGGCGCGCCGCCAGGCGCAGGTGAATGATCGCAAACTGGCGGCCAGCCCGGCTGCGGCGATCAAGGGTCGTCCGACCAAGCGGGACCGGCGCCTCATTCACCGCTTTACCGGCGACTAACGCGCGGCATTCTGCTGCCGGTTTTTTCCCCGCAAGGCACGGGCAAACGCATAGAATGCGGGGTCCGAGAGCCGTAATTTATGATCGTTTCCCCCGTCTTGTCGTCGTTCCTGCGCCGTGTCTCGCGCTGGCTTGCAGCGCTGCTTGTGCTGGCCATGGCGGGCTTTGCGACGGCAGCGGCGCTGATGTTCTTCTGGATATTGCCGAATATCGCCGACCACCGCGACACGGTGGCCGCCCTGATGTCGCGCGCGCTGGGACAGCGGGTCACGCTCGAGGCCGTTTCGGGCGTATGGCAGCAGACACGCCCCGAATTCCGCCTGCAGGGCGTGCGGCTGTACGATCAGCAGGGACAACCCGCGCTTTATCTGCCCGAACTCGAGGCCTCGTTTGCCTGGCGTTCGCTGCTGTTCTTCGAGCCGCGCTTCAACCGGATTGATCTGCAGGGGCTGGTGCTGGGCGTGAGACGTGCGCGCGATGGCCATTTCTATGTCGGCGGCATTCCCATCAACCCGGCGGCGCCCGGAAGCGGTTTTTCCAGCTGGCTGCTACGGCAGGGACGGCTGGATGTCGGCAATGCCACCCTCACCTGGGTGGACGAGGTGCGCAACGCACCACCGCTCGTCCTGACTGCGGTCGATTTCACGCTGGACAGGAGGCTTCGCACGCACCACCTGCAACTGCGCGCCGTGCCACCCGCCCAACTCGCCCAGCCGGTAACGGTCGTGGCGAAGCTGAGCAGCCGCGATCTGGACGATTACAGGACCTGGAGCGGCACGATCGATGCGGCGGTCGCGGGCGTGTCGTTTCCGTATCTGTCCAAGTGGCTGGTGCTGCCGTATCAGCCCCAGCAGGGCCGGGGCGCGCTGAACCTCAGATTCGCGGTGGCACGTGGCACGCTGACCGGCGTGGCCGCAGGCATGGACCTGCGCGCGATCGAGACGACGCTCCGCGATGATCTGCCTGCGCTGCGGCTGGCACGGGTGCATGGCCGGGCATGGTGGCGGCGAGGACCGGACGGCCAGCGCGTGGCGTTTGAAAACCTGCGCCTGGCACAGCCGGGGACATCTCTTGGCGCACCTTTCAATGCGGGCCTGGCGTGGAGCGATACCTCGCGTGAAATCACCGCCCAGGCATTCAGCCTGAGCGGCTGGCAATCCATCCTGCCGAGCCTGCCGATGGATGCGGCGCTGCGTGCACGGCTACAGGCCCTGCAGCCGCAGGGGCGCTTCGATGACCTGCGTCTGCGCTGGCGCGGCACCGAGCCCGGCATCGACAACTTCAGCGTTGCGGCACACTTCACCGGGCTCGGCGTGACGGCGGCAGGGCGCCAGCCGGGACTGGCCAATCTTTCCGGGCGCATCGAGGGGGACGCGCGCGCGGGCATGTTCGAAATCGATTCGGCGGGACTGGTACTGAGTCTGCCCGAGCTGTTCCGCGAGCCCGCGTTCGGATTCGACAGCGTGCATGCGCGCGGTGGTTGGACGAAAACACAGCGTGGCCGCCGCGTGACGCTGGCAGGGCTGAGCTTTGCCAACAGCGACATGGCAGGCACGGCCAAGGGGCACTACGAACTCATCGCCGGCCATCCCGGGATCGCTGACCTGACGGCGCAATTGACCCGCGCCGAAGGCACGGCGGTGCATCGCTACCTGCCGAAGAAGGTCGGTGATCATACGGTCAACTGGGTGAAACTGGGCGTCGTGGCAGGGCGTTCCGACAAGGTTCTGTTCAATCTCAAGGGCGATCTGGCGCAGTTTCCATTCGAACGGGGCAACGGGGTTTTCAGTGTCGATGTTCTGGCAAGGGATGCCGTCATCGACTACGTTCCAGGCTGGCCACGTATCGAAGGCATCCAGGGGCGCCTGCTCTTTCGGGGCAAAGCGATGGAGGTGACTTCCAGCCAGGCCCGGATTTACGGGACGGCCCTGGCGCCAGTGAGGGTTGTCATCCCTGATCTGATCCATCACGACGAGGAACTGCTCGTCGAGGGTGAGGCCAACGGTCCAGCCGGGGATTTCATCCATTTCGCCAACGCCAGCCCGGTCGGCGAACGGCTGCGCGGCCTTACCCAAGTGCTCGATGGCAGCGGCCCGATGCAACTGAAGCTGAAACTGCGGGTACCGCTGCGGCATGCCCACGACACCAGCCTGGCCGGGAGTTTGCTGTTTCAGGGCAATACCCTGTCCCGGTCCGGCCTGCCGCAGCTCGATCAGGTGCGCGGCACGATCGATTTCACCGGCCACACGCTCGCTGCACAGGCCCTCACTGCGCAGTTTCTGGGGGGGCCGCTGCGCGTCGACACGACCGCCCGCGACGGTGAGGTCCAGATTCTGGCACGGGGCCGCGCCACTGCAACGGGCATGGCCAAATGGCTTGGCGCGGCGCGCGGTGCGCGGCTGTCGGGGCAGGCAGCATGGCACGGCCAGATCGATTGGCAGCCAGCGGGCGTGCGTCTCCGTGTCGAGTCCGACCTGGTCGGGCTGGGTTCCAGTTTGCCCGCACCGCTGGCCAAGGCCGCAGACCAGCCGCTGCCGGTCCGGATGATCCGGCAGTCATTGGCCAATACCCAATTGTACGAGGTGCAAGTGGGCAAGACGGTGGGAGCGGTCTGGCGCACGCGGGAAGGGCGGTTCGAGCGTGGCGAGATCCGCTTTGGCGGGCCTGCGGCGATGCCCCGGGAACCCGGCCTGCGGCTGGCCGGCAACGGGCGCGGCCTGGATGTTTCAGGCTGGTCGGCACTGCGGCCCACGGGCGGGGAACAAGGGGTGACGCTGTCGTCGATCGACCTGAATTTCGATACGTTAGATCTGATGGGAGGGCGCTACCACGATGTGCGCCTGCAGGGGCGGACCCGTAGCGGACAGCTGCGCACCCAGGTCACCGGGCGCGGGATGAACGGCGTGCTGACCTACCGCCCCGCCGGGGAGGCGCCTGCCCGTGTGTCGGCGCAGTTCAAGCAGTTGACCATTCCTCCCGATGAACCCGCCACCGGCGCCGCGGAAGGCATCAGCACCAAGGCGTCGGACATTCCGATGCTGGATATCGTGGTGGAGGACTTCCGGTTGCAGGATCGCGTGCTGGGGCGGCTGGAACTGGCGGCGCACGGTGCGCCACAGGGACTGATGATCGAAAAGCTGCTGCTGACGCACGCCGACAGCGTGTTCGGCATGAGCGGCCAGTGGCGCGACAGGGGCCTGAGCGAAACCCGCGCGGAACTGAACCTCAAGGTGATGGATGCGGGCAAGTTCCTCGCCCGCTTCGGATACCCCGACACCATGAGCCGCGGCAGCGCGGAGATCCAGGGCAATGCCGCGTGGGAAGGCTCGCCTGCCGATTTCAGCTTTCGCACCCTTGCCGGACAGCTCGATTTCAAGGCAAAGAGCGGCCAGTTTCTCAAGTTCGAGCCCGGTGCCGGCAAGCTGCTTGGCGTGCTGAGCCTGCAGTCGTTGCGGCGTCGGTTGATCTTCGATTTCCGTGATATCTTCAAGGAAGGCTATGCCTTCGACGATATCAGCGCCACGCTGCGCATCGCGCGCGGCGTGGTCTACAGCGACGACTTCAAGATGCGCGGACCGGCAGCCAAGGTCAACATGTCAGGACTCGCCGACCTCAATGAGGAAGACGTGCAGCTGCGGGTGAAAGTGATCCCTAAACTGTCCGAAGGCGTGGCCGTAGCCGGCGCCCTGATCGCCGGACCCCTGGCAGGCGTGGGCGCGCTTGCCGCGCAAAAACTGCTGCGGGACCCGGTGGAGGCTGTTGTCAGCAAGGAATACATGGTGACCGGCCCGTGGCAGGCACCCGAACTCAAAAAGCTGAGCAAGGCCGAAGCCGAAACACCGGATTTTGAACCCTGATCGTGGGATCTGTTACATGACAACGAAAAAACCAGCAAGAACCAGCGTGGCGCGCTCCAAGGGCGCGCAGGTCAAGAAAACGGCCCCGCAGGCCGGCACCGCCCGCGTTGCGGCCATCCAGATGGCATCCGGCCCCAACGTGCCGTCCAATCTGTCCGAGGCCGAACAGCTCATCGAGCTGGCTGTCGAGGCGGGTGCGCGCCTGGTCGTGCTGCCGGAATTTTTCTGCATCATGGCGATGAAGGATGCCGACGTGGTGAAGGCACGCGAGGCTGAAGGTCATGGCCCGATCCAGACCTTCCTGGCGCGCATGGCGAAAAAGCACAAGATCTGGCTGGTCGGCGGGTCGATTCCGCTGGAAGCGAGCGTGGCGAACAAGGTGCGCAACAGTTGCCTGGTGTACGACGAGCGTGGCAAACGGGTGGCGCGCTACGACAAGATTCACCTGTTCGGCCTCGATCTTGGCAACGAGCGCTACCAGGAAGCCAAGCTGATCGAGCCGGGCGACAAGGTCGTCGTCATCAACAGCCCGTTCGGCCGCATCGGCCTGTCGGTCTGCTACGACCTGCGCTTTCCCGAACTGTACCGCGCCATGCCCGACGTCGATCTCATCGTGGTGCCGTCGGCGTTCACCGCCACCACCGGGCGCGCGCACTTCGAGACCCTGATCCGCGCGCGTGCGATCGAGAACCTCGCTTACGTGATCGCCCCGGCGCAGGGCGGCTATCATTTGTCGGGCCGCGAAACCCATGGCGACAGCATGATCGTCGATCCCTGGGGGGTGGTGCTCGACCGCCTGCCGCGCGGTTCCGGCGTGGTCATCGCCAACATCAATCCGGCCTACAAGGCCAGCCTCAGGAAGAGCTTGCCGGCGCTCAAGCACCGCTTCATCCAGTGCCAGCAGATCGAAGTCGAAGTGGCGGAGCGCCGTTCGGCCGGCAGGCGCGAAACCAAATAAACCAGGACACAGCCATGAACCCCACCGATGCCTTCGTTCCGATCCAGACCGCCGAGCAGCTGTTCCATTCCGCCGAGGCCACGCTCTTGACGCCGAACGGGCTCGACGCCGACAAGCTGGCGCCGGTGTTCGGGCGGTTGCTGACGCATGACGTCGACTACGCCGACCTGTATTTCCAGTACTCGCGTTCCGAAGGCTGGAGCCTGGAAGAAGGCCAGGTCAAATCCGGCAGCTTCAACATCGACCAGGGCGTCGGCGTGCGCGCGATCTCGGGCGAGAAAACCGCCTTCGCCTATTCCGACGACATCAGCCTCGACGCGCTCGGCGCCGCCGCCGACGCTACCCGCGCCATCGCGCGCGCCGGCCAGCATCGCAGCTTCGGCGTCGCGCGCCGCGCCGACGGCCGCCAGTTGTACCCGGCGATCGATCCGCTGGCGAGCCTGGATGACGCAGCGAAGGTCACGCTGCTGGAACGTCTGGAGAAGAAAGCGCGCGCGATGGACCCGCGCGTGATCCAGGTGATGGCGAGCCTCGCTTCGGAATACGAGGTGATCTTCGTCGCCCGTTCCGACGGCCATCTGGCGGCTGACGTGCGCCCGCTGGTGCGACTGTCGCTGCAGGTCATCGCGGAGCAGGACGGCCGTCGCGAACAGGGCAGCGGCGGCGGCGGCGGGCGTTTCGATTACGCTTACTTCACCGACGACATCCTGGAAAAATACGCCCGTCAGGCAGTGCACCAGGCTGCCGTCAACCTCGACGCGCGCCCGGCACCCGCCGGCAGCATGACCGTCGTGCTCGGCTCCGGCTGGCCCGGCATCCTGCTGCACGAGGCGATCGGCCACGGGCTGGAGGGCGACTTCAACCGCAAGGGCAGTTCGGCATTCTCC
>JANJWF010000028.1 GCA_024709685.1 Thiobacillus sp. | reverse complement strand
ATGCGGCGGCCGGCGATCATCCGTTTCAGGTTGCGGGTGAGGTCGGCGACCAGGCCGGCGCCGTCGGTGTTGTCGCCGAGGACACCGTCCGGCTCGAATTTCAGGGTGTTGACCGCGCCGGCGCGCTCGGCGCGCGGGCTCAGGCGGTCGGCCAGCCGGAACGCCTCTTCCTTGAACGGCACGGTGACGTTGGCGCCGCGCCCGCCGGCCGCGGCGAAGGCCGCGATGCTGGCGGCAAAGCCGTCAAGCGGTGCGAGGATGGCTTCGTAGCTCAGGTCCTGCCCGGTCTGGCGGGCGAAGGCAGCGTGGATCAGCGGGGATTTGGAGTGGGCAATCGGATGCCCGAATACGGCGTAACGGTCGGTCATGGCGGCCGTTATTCTAGCTGCTGACGGAACAGTACGGGTTTTTGCGTGGGCGCCGGCGCGTCAGCTCTGCGTCCAGGGCAGGCCGCGCAGCTTCCAGCCGTTGGTTTCGTTGCGATGGCCGGTTGCCTTGTCGAGGTCGCCTTCGAAACCTTCCAGCACGTTGTAGCAACTGCCGCGACCGGCCTGGCTGCAGGCGGCGGCGGCGCGGTGCGAGCGCTCGCCGCTGCGGCAGATGAAGAACAACAGCGATTCGGGATCGGCGGCGCGGGCGATCTGGACCAGGAAATATGGGTTGAGTACCCAGCCCGGCCAGGATTGCCATTCGACGTGCACCGCATCGGGGATCATGCCGCTGAATTCGAGTTCCGCGTGCGAACGCACGTCGATCAGGCGTGCGCCCGGGGCAATTTGCAGCAACTCGTGGGCTTCATGCGGCAGCAGGGCACCGGCAAAAGACCAGGAATTTTCCTGGCTGAGTCGGTGGGCGGTATCGAGCAGCTCGGTGATTCGTCCCATGGTTGTTTCCTTGGTGTGTTGATTCAGTATATGAAAATGCATGAAGCAACGTAACGCACCACAATGAGGCGCAGTGGCGGCCCGTGCGCACGATAATGGTGCATATCACGCGAATGGCGCTGAACTATCCTGGCGCACAGGCCTTGTGGCACAATGATCCGCCACGATTTCATACATGGCACGGTTGCTGCTAAGTTAAGAAAAATTTTGCGACATGCGCTGTCGTGGCGTTGTCGTCCCAATGTTCCAGTTTGAGGAGATTCAGCATGGCCGTGGCCAATGTGATCAAGATGATCCAGGACAACGAAATCAAGTTCGTTGACCTGCGTTTTACCGATACCCGTGGCAAGGAGCAGCACGTTTCCATTCCTGCCCGCCTCGTGACCGAGGACTGGTTTGAGGACGGCCATCCCTTCGACGGTTCCTCGATCGCCGGCTGGAAAGGCATCCAGGCTTCCGACATGCTGCTGAAGGCCGATCCCGACTCGGCCTACATGGATCCCTTCTTCGACGAACCCACGCTGATCCTCACCTGCGACGTGATCGAGCCGTCCGACGGCAAGGGCTACGAGCGCGATCCGCGTTCGGTCGCCAAGCGCGCCGAGGCCTACCTGAAGTCGACCGGACTCGCCGATACCGCCTATTTCGGTCCCGAACCCGAGTTCTTCATCTTCGATTCCGTGACCTGGCATGACAACATGTCGGGCTGCTCGGTGAAGATCGAGTCCGAAGAAGCTGCCTGGTCGTCGGCCGATAAGTTCGAAGAGCGCAACATGGGCCACCGCCCCGGCATCAAGGGCGGCTACTTCCCGGTGCCCCCGGTCGACAGCTTGCAGGACATCCGCGCCGCGATGGTGATGGCGCTGGAAGAAGCGGGTGTGCCGGTCGAAGTGTTCCACCACGAAGTCGCCACCGCCGGCCAGTGCGAAATCGGCACCGTGTTCAACACGCTGACCCGTCGCGCCGACCAGACCCAGGTTCTGAAGTACATCGTGCAAAACGTCGCCCACGCCTACGGCAAGACCGCGACCTTCATGCCCAAGCCCATCGTCGGCGACAACGGCTCCGGCATGCACGTGCACATGTCGCTGTGGAAGGACGGCAAGAACACATTCGCGGGCAACGGCTACGCCGGCCTGTCGGAGACCGCGCTGTACTATATCGGCGGCGTTATCAAGCACGCCAAGGCGCTGAACGCGATCACCAATCCGGGCACCAACTCGTACAAGCGTCTGGTGCCCGGCTTCGAAGCCCCGGTGATGCTGGCCTACTCGGCGCGCAACCGTTCGGCCTCGATCCGCATTCCGATCGCGGCCAGCGAGAAAGCCCGCCGCATCGAGGTCCGCTTCCCGGACCCGCTGGCCAACCCGTATCTGTGCTTCGCCGCGCTGATGATGGCCGGCCTCGACGGCATCCAGAACAAGATCCACCCCGGCGATCCCGGCGACAAGGATCTGTACGACCTGCCGCCGGAGGAGGATGCGAAGATCCCGAAGGTGTGCCACAGCCTGGAAATGGCGCTGGAAGAACTCGACAAGGACCGCGAGTTCCTGACGCGCGGCGGCGTATTCACCAACGACATGATCGATGCCTACATCGCGCTGAAGATGGAGGAAGTCACCAGGTTCCGCATGACCACGCATCCGGTCGAGTTCGCGATGTACTACTCGCTGTAAGGCGCATGCACGCAGCAATGGGGGCGGCTTCGGGCGCCCTTTTTGTTTGCCTCGCGTCCCTGTCGCTTTTCGGGATGTGTGCGCCCGGCACAGGCGGGCTCGGTCAAGATCGCCGGCTTTTGTCCGTTAGCGGAAGAGGTACACTCCATATTCCCTATGCGAAACTTCCGGCTTCCCTTTCTGATGTGCCTGATTCTGGCTGCGCCCGCACAGGCGGAGATCTACAAGTATGTCGATGAAAACGGCAAGGTGACGTTTAGCGACGTCTACCGGAAGGGCAGCAAGCGCATCGCATTGCCGGCCGCGCCGGCAACGCTGCCCGCCGCCAGCAAGGCGCCCAGAAAAGCAACCCAAAAACTGGGTCCGGCAGATTTTCCGCGTATCGATGCCGGCACGCAGAAGCGTCGTGACGATATTCGCCGCCAGGTGCTGCAGGACGAAATCAACGGCGAGACGCGCAATGCCGAGGAGGCACGCCGCCAGTTGGAGTTGGGCGAGCGACTGCAGCCTGGCGAGCTGGAGACCGATGCAACCTACCGCAGTCGCGTGGAAAAGCTGCGCACCACGTTGCAGCAGCACGAGCAAAACATCACCTCGATCCAGCGCGAACTGGCCAACCTGAAATAAGCTCGCTATCTGCGCCTGGAGCAGCGCGTCGCAGCACGCCGAGCGCCAAAGATCGCTGTTCCATCCGCAGCCGGCCTGATTTGCCCCGTATGCGGAAGGCCGTCGCTGCAAGCCGGCAGCGGGCCCCGCACAGAAGGCCTTGAAGTACCGATACGCATGCTCTGCTCTGGCACAATCAGTGCTTATATGGTTTGTGTATGAGCAAGATGCCTTCCTCCACCAGCAATTTTTCCGGACTGGACTGCCTCGCTACGGGCACCGTGTTGCTGGATGCCGAAGACCGCATCCAGTACGTCAATCCGGCGGCCGAGACCCTGCTGGGGGTGTCGGGCGCATTGCTGGTCGGCGGTGCCGTCGACCAGGTGTTCGAACGCAGTCCCGAATTGCTGACCGCGATCCGGGCCGCGCGCAGCGAGCAGGAAACGGTCATTGAGTACGAACTCGACGTTACGCTGAGCGGGCATCCGCCGATTCGCGTCGGATGCAGCGTCTCGCCGCTGGAGAAGCCGCCGCATGCAGTGCTGGTCGAGTTGCGCGCGATTGATCCCCATCTGCGCATCGCCCGCCTGGAGCAGGCGCGCCTGCAGCAGGAAGCCAACCGTGAACTGCTGCGCAATCTGGCACACGAGATCAAGAATCCGCTCGGCGGCATCCGTGGGGCCGCGCAGTTGCTGGAGCACGAGTTGCCGCGTGAAAGTCTGCGCGAATATACCCAGGTCATCATCAAGGAATCGGACCGCTTGCAGTCGCTGATGGAGCGCCTGCTGACGCCGCACCGTATGCCCCATTATGGTGCGGTGAACATCCACGAGGTGCTGGAGCGTGTCCGCAGCCTGATTCTGGCAGAAACGCCAAGCGTGTCGCTACGGCGCGACTACGACGTCAGCCTGCCTGCGATCCGCGCCGACGCCGAACAGTTGATCCAGGCGGTGCTCAATATCGCGCGTAACGCCGTGCAGGCAATTCCAGGTAGCGGGCATGGGCATGGCCAGGGCGAGATCGTCTTCAGGACCCGGGTGGCGCGCCAGGTCATGCTGGAAAGCCGTCGCTACTGCCTGGGCATGCGCGTCGAGATCATCGACAACGGCCCAGGTGTGCCCGAAGACATCCGCGAACAGATCTTCTATCCCCTGGTGTCGGGCCGCGAGGGGGGCAGTGGCCTGGGCCTCGCCGTCGCGCAGACGCTGATCGCGCAGAACCATGGCACCATCGATTGCGAAAGCCGTCCGGGCCATACCGTGTTCTCCATCTTCCTTCCCCTTCCCGCGTGACCGCCATGCCGAAATCAAGCTGTGTCTGGATCATCGACGACGACCGCTCCATCCGCTGGGTGCTCGAGAAGGCCCTGCTGCGCGAGGACATCCCGTGCATGACCTTCAGCTCGGCGAGCGATGCGCTGCGCGAACTCGAGCGCAGCACGCCTGCCGCGGTGCTGTCCGACATCCGCATGCCGGGCGTGTCGGGGCTCGATCTTCTGCAGGCGCTGAAGGAGCGTCTGCCCAAGGTGCCCGTCATCATCATGACCGCGTACTCCGACCTCGACAGCGCGGTGGCGGCATTCCAGGGCGGGGCGTTCGAATACCTGCCGAAGCCCTTCGATGTCGATCAGGCACTCGAACTGGTGCGCCGTGCGCTGGCTGAAAGCGCGCGCCACGAGACGCCGGTGGCGAACGAGGCGCCGATCACCGAGATGCTCGGGCAGGCGCCGGCGATGCAGGAGGTGTTTCGTGCCATCGGCAGGCTCAGCCAGTCGCACGCCACGGTGCTGATCACCGGCGAATCCGGTAGCGGCAAGGAACTGGTCGCGCGCGCGCTGCACCGTCACAGTCCACGCGCAACCGGCCCTTTCATCGCGCTCAATACGGCGGCGATTCCGAAAGACCTGCTGGAATCCGAACTATTCGGTCACGAGCGCGGCGCCTTCACCGGGGCGGCGGCGCAACGCCGCGGCCGCTTCGAGCAGGCCGACGGCGGCACCCTGTTCCTCGACGAGATCGGCGACATGCCGGCCGAATTGCAGACCCGCTTGCTGCGCGTGCTGTCCGACGGCCAGTTCTACCGCGTCGGCGGCCACACCCCGATCAAGGTCAACGTGCGGGTGATTGCCGCAACGCACCAGGATCTGGAAGTGCGGGTGCGCGAAGGGCTGTTTCGCGAGGACCTGTTCCACCGCCTCAACGTGATCCGCCTGCGGCTGCCGCCGCTGCGCGAACGGCGCGAGGACATTCCCCTGCTGGTGCGGCACTTCATGCAGAAGAGCGCACGCGAGCTGGGGATGGAGTCCAAGAGGGTGTCGGAGGCGGCGATGAAGATCCTGGTCGGCCTGCCGTGGAGCGGCAACGTGCGCCAGCTGGAAAACGTCTGCCATTATTTGAGCGTGATGGCACCGGGCCAGGTGATCGAGGTCGGGGATCTGCCCGCCGACCTGATGCAGGGCAATGCCGCGCCGCAAGGCGGCGACTGGCTGCAGAGCCTCGCGAACGAGGCGAGTGCGCGGTTGGCGCGCGGCGAGGCGGCGATTCTCGACGAGCTCACCCAGTCCTACGAGAAGACGCTGATCGAAGTGGCGCTGCGCCATACCGGCGGGCGCCGCATCGAGGCGGCGCACCTGCTCGGCTGGGGGCGCAATACGCTGACGCGCAAGATCCACGAACTGGGGATGGACGGCGAGGCCTCAGCGGATGAGGGCAAATGAGCACCCGCCGGGAGCTTGCGCACCCGCAAAAAAGCCGACTTTGCGTCGGCTTTTTTGTTGCGGAGAGGCGCGGTTCAGGCGGCCAGTGCTTCTTCCAGCATTTTCTGGATTTCGCCCTTCTGGTACATCTCGATCATGATGTCGGACCCGCCGATTAGTTCGCCCTTGATGTACAGCTGCGGGAAGGTCGGCCAGTTGGCGTAGTGCTTCAGGTTTTCGAAGATTTCCGGGTCGGCCAGCACGTTGACGGCCAGGAAATCCTTTACACCGCAAGCCTGCAGGACCTGCGCAGCGCGCGCCGAGAAGCCGCATTGCGGAAACTGTGGCGTGCCTTTCATGTACAGTACGATGGAATTGTTGGTGACTTGGTCACGGATGCGGTCGAGGGGGGTCATGCGGGCTCCTGGGAAATACTTGAGTGGAATACTCGGAAATTATACGCAGGGTCGGAGTCGAGTCAAGCCGCCTTGGGCGAACCGTTTTCCTGATGGGGACTGATGAAGGCCTTGTGAAACAGGTGCGGCAGCAGCAGGTGCGAGGGCATCCTGAGCCAGTGGGCGCGGACATATGCAGCCTGGCGGGCTACCGGGCTCAGCGCGTCGCTGCAACTTGCGTGCGACGGGGCGAGCGCGCGGCTGAAAATGCCGTCCACCAGCCGCAGCAATACTGGGGACGGCGCAACCGGGCGCAGGGCCTCCCACACGTCCCCGGGTACCGGAGTGTCGAGAAAGTGCCGCGCGTAGCGCAGTGCATAGAAGAGCGGGCGTCCCAGCTGCAGTTCGGTTGCGCGCGTCACCAGGCGTGGCCAGAAATGGGCCGTGGCCGCTTCATGGCGCAGCAGGAGGTCCAGGTCGGTGAGGTCGCGAAGGCCGTGCGGCAGTTCGCCGTCGTGAAACAGATGCGCGGCCGAGTGCAGGATGCGGTCTTCGGCGGCTAGCACATAGACGTCCGGCAGGTCCGCGACCGGTACGGCGCGGCCGAGCAGTTTTTCCGGGTCGGGAAAATAGCGCGCGGTATCCGGCAGGATGGCGTGATGCACGTCGATCACCGTGGCGCGGCGGATGTGCTGCATAGGCGGTATTTCATGCATCCAGCGGCGGTAATAGCGATCGTCATATGCGGACAGGCCGGTCGTGTGCCAGCCCGCCAGCATCAACGCGGCTTCCGCCTGGTTCAGCAGCCGGCGCGGCACCAGGATGTCGATATCGTTGAACAGCCGGCCGTGCGCAGCGGGCGACCCGGCCATCACATAGGCCGCCCCCTTCATCACGACGAGCGGCCCGTTGAGTCCGGCCAGTGCGTCACGAATCTGGCAGACCTCCCAGCGCACTGCGATTTGCTGCTTGTGGGCGAGGGCGGCGGCGGCTTCGAAGTGCCAGCGTGCCAGCCGTGGGATGGCTTCGCTCAGGCCGAGTTCGTCGAAGCGTGCGTGCAAGCGGGCCAGCAGCCCTGCCTGCCGTGCCTGTCGTACCAGCAGATCCCACTTCGCGAGTGAAAGCTGCGCGGCCAGCTCGGGCGTGCGCAGGGTGCGAGACAGCAGGTCAGTGGCCGGGCGCATGTTCAGCTGCCTCCGGCTGCCGGGGCGTTTCGGCCAAGCGGTCGAAAGCCTGCACCGCTTCATCGAGCCGGCTGTAGGCAAAGTCGTAACAGGCGACCTGATCGATGAGACGGGTGCCGGTGCGAAAGCCGTCTGCGCCGAGGTGGCTGTAATTGAAAGCATTCTGGGCCAGGAACATGAACGTCTGCGCGGCCGAGCGTGGCGCCAGCGAGGTCGCGGCGCCGGCGGCCCATCGCGGAAAGATCACCCAGGCGGGGCGTGCGGGTTCATGCTGCCTGCGCACGCTTTCCCTGGGCGGGCGCATGTGGGCCACGGTTCCCTTGGCGGTGTCGTGCGACGCGCGGTTGATGAAGGCTTCGGCACTAAAAGACCGGATCAGCGGGATCGACTGGTTCTTCAGGCTGACCGGGCGCGGCAACGGGTAAATCAGGCCACTCTTGCGGTCGATCAGGGCGAGTTCGTCCGACAGCAAACGCCAGCCCGAGAGCACCAGTGCGGCAGTCAGCGTACTTTTGCCCGAGCCGGGCGGTGCGGGGAGGATGGCCGCGCCGCCGTTTTTTTCCACCACCGCAGCATGAACGATGAGGAACTGATGCGCATGCATCGACACGCACCAGTTCAGCCCCCACTCCAGCATCGGATAGGCCTGGTCATAAGGGAGCGGCATGAACGGCAACTGGCCGTCGAAGGAAAAATCGACTTGCGGGCGCAACCAGCGGCGCAAGAGGCTGGGAGCATTCACATCCACATGGAAATCGGCAAAAGTCTCATGCGGATGGCGCACCTCGAACTGCCCGTACAGGTCAGCGAGGCCTTCCGCCACTGTGGGAATGCGCGAGCGGATGCGCAGGGAGAACGGCCCGGTACGGAGCCAGAGCCCTGCGTCGCGCAAGCAGTCTTGCAGTTCAGCCGGAGGGACTTGATGCAATTTCATTAAGGAGTCCGATCCTGTGCAGGCCATCCAGCGTTTCGTCGATCTGCGCGTCCAGCGACCGGGGTTCGAGGGCATGGTGTTGCGCCAGCAAGCGCTTGGCATCCTCGCGCGACAGCCCCGGGCATTCTCGAAAAAGCTGAAACAGTTCCAGTGCGAGCGGCGCCAGATAGTGCGTGTCACCCGAAGCGGTATCGAATGCGACCGCTTCCGTTGCGTAGTGCTTCAACTGAAAACGCACCGCCGATCAGGCACCCTGCAAGGTGCGCAGAAATGCCATGACTTGTGTAGCGTCCCACGTGGCTCCGGCCATGGGTGCGAAAACGCCTTTGGTCTGGAGTTCGTTCCACATTTCGATCAGCTTTGTCTCGGTCAGCACATTGTCGGGTACGCGGCCATCCCGAATGTTGAGGAGGGTCGCCGCAAATTGCATCGAGATCGGATCGGCTGGCGCGGTGATGGTGCTCGTGCTGGTGGCACCGCTACTGCTGCGAGAACTGAGCGCCCCGCCCAGTCCGGACGGTGCAACGGTGCGGGTGTCACCCCCCATGGCTTCGTAGAGGCGCTTATCGCTTCCGCTGCCGAAAACCGTGTTGAATACAATATTGCCGCCGTCGGATGCGCTCAGTGAACTGAAAGTCGGAGTTGGGAAGCCGTTGTTGGGAATATTGGGGCTTTCCGGGAAATTGCTTTTTGCAAACGCCACCCATTCAGCAGGGGTGCGGCCGGTGCAGGTCGAGAGGGTGACGGGTGCGCTCAGGTTGCCGGATGCCGCCGCCGAGGCAGCGAGGCATTGTTGGGCAAGCACAGGCCGGCTGGCGAGTGTAAAAACCGCCGACAGGCCAAGCCCCATACCCAGTTTGCGGCGCGAAAGATCGACCGCGTGCGGGTTGTGCTGGGATGGGGGCGCAGGTATCTCAGAATCCGGATAGATGGACATGGCGGGCTTTCGCTTCATGAGAGGATTGTTAGCACATCAGCAAGATTTGCGCCAGTACACGCCAACTGGCTGCCAACGCCCTTGTTCCGGGGGTTCGTTGCTTTGTCTGGCGAGACCAGGTCAGTTGGCTGTAAATTTTTCCGACGCTTGCCCGCCGCTGATGCGGGGCAGCCTTGCCGCGTCCTGCAGGGTCTGTACGTGTTGCATGCAGGCTTCCTGAAGCAGGCGGCGAGTCAGTTCGGCCTGCTCAAAACCGTGCTCAAGCCACAACCAGCCGCCCGGGGCGAGGTGTGCGGGTGCATCGCGGATGATGCGACGCAGGTCACCGAATCCGTCGTGCCCTGCCGCGAGTGCGGCAAGCGGTTCGAAGCGCACGTCGCCGCGGCCGAGATGGGGGTCGTCCGCTGCGACGTAGGGCGGATTGCCGACGATGAGGTCGAAGTGTTCTCCGGCAAGCGCGGCAAACCAGTCGCTTTGCAAAAAGCGAACAGCGGCCTTGAGGGCGCTGGCGTTGCGCTGCGCCAGCGCCAGGGCCGCCGGCGAACGATCGACGGCCGTGACGATCGCTAGCGGGCGCTCCAGCGCGATCGTCACGGCGATGCAGCCGCTGCCGGTGCCAAGGTCGAGCACGCGCAGGGGTTGGCCGGTGGGCAGGTGGCTTAGCGCCCGTTCGACCAGCAGTTCGGTTTCCGGGCGCGGGATCAGCACGTCGGGGCCGACATGAAAGCGCCGGCCATAGAACTCGCGCATGCCGGTGAGATAGGCGACGGGCTGGCCGGCCAGCCGTTGCTCGAGCAAAGCCAGGAAAGCCGCGGTTTGCATGAGGTCGGGGATATCGGTGTCGTGTGCGATCAGCCAGGCGGTCTCGACCTGCCAGGCGTGCGCCGCCAGTGCACGCGCTTCGATGCGGGCTTCGCGCCTGCCCAGCCCGAGTGTGTCGGCGATGCGGACGGTCGCGTCGTGAATCAGTCGGGCGACGGTGACCGCCGCTCCGTTCAATGCCTAGCCCTCACCTGAAAGCGTGGCCAGCAGCTCGGCTTGGTGCTCGGCCGCCAGCGCATCGAGCAGTTCGGTGAGATCGCCATCCATCATCGCGTCGATCCTGTAGAGCGTGAGGTTGATGCGGTGGTCGGTGACGCGGCCCTGCGGGAAGTTGTAGGTGCGGATGCGGTCGGAGCGGTCGCCGCTACCGATCAGGCTCTTGCGGGTGCTGGCTTCGGTGGCCTGCTGCTGCTGCAACTGGCGGTCCATCAGGCGCGCTGCCAGCACGCTCATCGCCTGTGCGCGGTTGCGGTGCTGCGAGCGGTCGTCCTGGCATTCGACCACGAGACCCGTGGGCAGGTGGGTGATGCGCACCGCGGAATCGGTCTTGTTGATGTGCTGGCCGCCTGCGCCCGAGGCGCGGAAGGTGTCGATGCGCAGGTCCGCCGGGTTGATGTCGACCTCGCCGACCTCGTCGGCTTCGGGCATCACCGCCACCGTGCACGCCGAGGTGTGGATGCGACCCTGCGATTCGGTTTCTGGCACCCGCTGAACGCGGTGGCCGCCCGACTCGAATTTCAGTCGCGAGTAGGCGCCATGGCCGATGATGCGTACGATGGCTTCCTTGTAGCCGCCGACCTCGCCGGGGTTTTCCGACACGATTTCCGTTTTCCAGCCGCAGCGCTCGGCGTAGCGGATGTACATGCGCAGAAGGTTGCCGGCGAACAGCGCCGACTCGTCGCCGCCGGTGCCGGCACGGATTTCCAGGAAGATGTTGCGTTCGTCGTTGGGGTCTTTCGGCAACAGCGCGGTCTGCAGCTCGGTTTCCAGTCGGGTGATTTTCGCTGCACCGTCCGCAAGCTCGGCCTCGGCGAGTTCGCGCATGTCCGGGTCGCCGAGCATTTCGCTCGCGCTCTTCTGGTCGGCCTCGACCTGCCGATACTGGCGATACAGCGCCACGACCGGGGAGATGTCCGCGTGCTCGCGGGTGAGCTTGCGGTAGCTGTCCATGTCGCCCGCGATTTCCGGCTGCGACAGCAGGGCATCGAGTTCTTCCAGTCGCTCGTCGGCGCGAGCGAGCTTGTCAGCCAGCGAGGCTTTCATTCGTGGTGCAGCCCGTGGAGCTGGCTGATGAGACGGACGATCTGCTCGCGTTCGTCGTGCGTGGCGTGGTTGAGTGCGTGGGTGGGGGCGTGCAGCAGCTTGTTGGTGAGTGCGTGCGAGAGCGCATCGATGATGGCATGCGGGTCGTCGCCGCGTGCAAGGGCCTTCTGGGCCTTCTCGATCTCGTGGCGGCGATGGCGCTCGGCGGAATCGCGCAGCGAGCGGATCACCGGCACCAGCTCGCGCCCTTCCATCCAGTGCACGAAGCTTTCGACGCTGGTCTCGATGATGGCCTCGGCCTGCGCCACCTGCGCGACGCGGTTGTCCATGCCTTCGCGCACCACCTGGCCGAGATCGTCGACGCTGTAGAGGAAGACGTCGTCCATGTCGGCGACCTCGGCCTCGACGTCGCGCGGCACCGCCAGGTCGACGATGAAGATGGGGCGGTGGCGGCGCTGCTTGATCGCACGCTCGAGCATGCCCTTGCCGAGGATGGGCAGTGGGCTCGCGGTCGAGGTGATGATGATGTCGTGGGCGGCGACTTCCTCGGGCAGCGCGGTGAGCGGGATGACCCCGGCGTTGAACCGTTCGGCCAGCGGGCGCGCGCGCTCGGCGGTGCGGTTGGCCACGGTCATGCGGCGCGGATGCTGCGCGGCGAAGTGGGTGATGCACAGCTCGATCATTTCGCCGGCGCCGATGAACAGGCAGGACTGGTCCTTGATGCTGGGGAAGATGCGCTCGGCGAGGCGCACCGAGGCGGCAGCCATCGATACCGAATTGGCACCGATCTCGGTGCTGGTGCGCACTTCCTTGGCGACCGAGAAGGTGCGCTGGAACAGCTTGTGCAGCAGCAGGCCGAGCGTGCCGGCTTCCTCGGCGGTGTGCACTGCCTGCTTCATCTGGCCGAGGATCTGGGTCTCGCCCAATACCATCGAATCGAGACCGGCGGCAACGCGGAATGCGTGCTGCGCCGCCTTCTCCCGCGGCAACGCGTACAGATAGGGGGCGAGCTCGCGCCGTTCGATGTGGTGGAAATCGGCCAGCCACTGCGTCACGGCATCGGGGGAGGGCGTGTTGACGTATAGCTCGGTGCGGTTGCAGGTCGACAGGATGGCGACCTCGGAGGCGCGGTCGCTCTGGGTCAACTCGTGCAGCGCCTGCACCAGCTTGTCGGGGCCGAACGCGACCTGCTCGCGGATCGCGAGCGGCGCAGTGTGATGGTTGACCCCGAGGGTGAGAAGCTGCATGACGGCAGATGGCCGATTGATCGAAAACACCATTTTACTTTACCCGCGGCCTAAGCCGCGTGTGTGGGAAAGCTCAGACGGTCGTAATAGCGCCCGCGATAAAGCAGGCGGCGGTGTTCGGGAGAATCGGAAAATGCGCTGCGGGTGTGCAGCACGTTGTTGCAGACCAGGCCCATGCCGGGGGCGAGGCGTGCGGTGAGGATGTATTCTGAGTTCGCCAGGATGTCGGCCAGCGTTCTGACCGCGGCTTGCGTGATGGCGCCGGCCTTCCACGCGATCGAGCGGGTGCGCGCCGTGTAGCGCATGGTGAGAAAGCCCGCGTCGGGATCGACTGCGAACACCGGGCCGCTCTGCTCGGCGCGGCCGATCGATTGGTCTTGATTCGGCGTTTGCGATCTCTCCCCCTGGGAGAGGGAAACCTCGTCCATGCGTGCCGGAATCGTCATCGCGTCGGGCTGCATCAGCGCGGCGACGTAATCCGGATCGACGTCGCGCAACTGGATGTAGGCGATCTCGTGGTCGAGCAGCGCATTCTCGCCGCCGCGCTCAGCGTCCTGCGCGCAGTGCAGCGTCATGCCGAGGATGCGGCGGTCGAGTGCGTTGTAGTAGCCGTCGGTGTGCCAGTTGATCGGCTTGTGGGTGTAGGGAATGTATTCGCCGCGCACGCTGCCGTCTGCGTCGGCGGCCGGCGTGATGCTGGACAGCCCGTCCTCGTCGGCGAGGTAGTTGCCCTCGAGCCGGGCCAGGCCAAGCTGCCGCCCGAGTTCCCTGGCGAGCGACTTGTCGGCGGCCGGGAGATGCGGCACGCTGTAGATCGCCATGTTGGCACGCGCACAGCGGGCTTCGATCGCGGCGAGTTCGTCAGCACTCAGGTGCCATGGGTCGGCCAGCGGCACGACGAGCTCGTCGACGCTGCGCGGATAGGCGGCGAGTCTGGCATCACGCCAGGCTCGGTAACCGCTCTCGTTGGCCAGATCGAAGGGTGATGCCGCCAACGACTTATTCCGGCGGCAGCATGTCGGGCGAACCGAAGCCGCGCTTGACCGGGGCGTCGGACAGGAGCCCCTTGAAGCTCTTGCTCACCGTTCCCATCATTTCGGGCATTTCGATGTCCATGATCTGGTCCATGATCCAGGTCTTGTCGTCCTCGCCCATCTCCTCGCGGATCTGCAGGCCGAGGAAGCGCAGCGCCGGGAAGCTGGCCTTCTCTTCGTCGGGAAACTCGAATTCGGCGTAGTCGGCGAAGCGACGGTTGAGGAAGTCGATGAACTCGGCCTTGAAGTTGCGGCTAGGGTCGGGGCCGACCGCCTCGACGATGTTTTCTTCCATCACTTCGCCCAGCCGGGTGCTGATCGCCTGCAGCACCGTGACACGGCGCTCGGGCGTCTGGGTCGCGTAGGCCATGCGGTCGCAGTAGTGCACGAGGAAGGCGACGAATTCGGCGATCAGCTTGAAGCCGCGTGCCGGGGTGATGATGTCGTAGTTCTCTTGGCCGAGGTTGTCGACCGCCTTGTCGGCGACGCGCCAGATCGTGGAGGCGACAGCGGTGGCGATTTCCTCGGCACTGCGTTCGCCGTCCTTCTTGAACCAGATGGTGCGGACTCGTACGGGTTTGACCATGGCTGCTCTCCTTTTGGTCGCTCAGTTGGCCTCGCCTGTGGCGACGGGGCGGGTGGGATCGGTGATCCACTCGCTCCACGAGCCGGGGTAGAGGCGGGAACCGGGGAGCCCGGCGATTTCCATCGCCAGGATATTGTGGCAGGCGGTGACGCCGGAGCCGCACATGTGGAGCACCTGCCAGGCGGGCCTGCCCTTCAGCAGCGCCTGGTAGTTCTCGCGCAGGGCCTCTGGCGGCAGGAAGGTGCCGTCCACGTCGAGGTTCTCGTCGAACGGATAGTTGATGGCGCCTGGCACGTGCCCGGCCACCGGATCGAGCGGTTCGAATTCACCGGTGAAGCGGCGGTCCGGGCGCGCGTCGATGATGATCTGCTCCCCCGTCTTCGACGCGTGCATGACATCTTCTGCCGTCACGATCTGGGTGGGTTCGGGCAGACAGGCACAGGCGGCCTTGTGTGGCACTGGGACGTCGGCATCGACCGGCCGCTTCTCGCGCGTCCATTTCGGATAACCGCCATCCAGGAGCGCCACGGCAGGGTGGCCGAGCCAGCGCATCATCCACCACAGCCGCACGGCCATGGCCCCGTAACTGTCGTCGTATACCACCACTTGCTTGTTGACGCCGATCCCCCACGCACACAGCTTCTCGGCCAGCACGTGCGGGTCAGGCAGCGGATGTCGCCCGGTGGTTTCGCTGACGGGGGCGGATAGATCGTCATCCAGATGCACATAGTGCGCGCCCGGAATATGGGCTTTCGCATACGCCTGGCGGCCGGCCCCGGTATCGGTAAGGGTGAAGCGGCAGTCCAGGATCACCCAGTTGGGATCGCCCAGGTGTGCGGCCAGGTCTTCGGTGGAAACGAGGGTGTTGGAAAGCATCGGGGAGCCGTGAGATCGGGGCAGCGGAGTAGCCGCTGCCCGTTCAATGTGGGCTGTGCAGCCTGCTCAGTAGCCGCCCTTGCCGAAGGGCTTGGGCAGGCCGGCAACACGCGCACCCTGGCGAGCCGGCATGTTGGGGAACAGCTCGTACAGCTTTTTCTTCCAGTCGGTGCCCGGGTGCAGGTCTTCGATTTCTGCCAGCATGTTGCGGAAGTTCGGCGTTTGGCCGTCTTCCTTGTATTTGTCGCGCAGGTAGTGGATGACCGTCCAGTGCTCGTCGGTCAGCGTGATTTTCTCGGCTGCGGCGATGACCGGGGGAACGTCGTCGCTGAAATTGGCTTCCAGCAGAAAGTCCTCATCACCAGTTTCAAGCTCTTCGCCGTTTACAACGTAAGACATCTTTTTCTCCTTTCAGGATGGTTGTTAAAGAAATTGCCGCAGCGCCGGCCTCGGGTTTAAAGAATGGCCGGAACTACGGGTGCGATGGATTTATGCGGGATGAAAATCCCACAGCCCAACAGGTGGTTGCGTCCGATCCCCTCGTCCTGGAACTGCAGGGACTTGTGCGGGGGGACGTCGTGCAGCATCAGGCTGAACCCGTGCAGCGGCCCAGATGCGCTTTGTAGCGTTTGCGGCTTGCCGCAGATGAAACCGCAGTGCAGGTGAAAGTGACCGTCCAGCTCGCGCATCACGTCCTGCACGAATTGTTCTTCACTCGCGCTGCCCGTGTCAACAAAGTGCGCATAGATATGATTGAACGGGCTGAATTCGCGGGGCTTGAAGCTGCCGATCTGCAGCGCGTGGCCCGCCAGGTCCAGGCTCTGGCCGACCAGTTGCTGCATGTCGTCTACCCGCACCTTGGGGACCCGTATGAAAAGCTTGGTGCGCCGGTTGATGTTGAGCGAGAGATCGCCGCTGTTGGTTTCCGCGCCTTTGAGATGATGGACGCCGGTAGCGGGATCTTCGCCCAGCCAGGGCAGCGCGCCGAGGAGTGCATCGGACAGCAATTGCGCGCTCTCGGCCGGAATCGTCGTGCCCACCAGATCGAATTGCAGATCGATCATGCGCGGCACGTATTCTTCCGGTTTGTCTTCGGGCCAGCCCCAGCTCATGGCGCGTCTCCCGCATGATCCCGGGCCCAGGCCAGCATGAACTCGGCCCACTTTTGCGCGCTGGGGGGGTCGACGTCGAATATGGTGAAGCGCTTGTTTTCACGGATACGGATGCGCAGAAACGGCACGCCGCCGGACTCGTGCGTCAGGTGCTGGAATTCGATTTCCTGGCCGCCGAACGGCAACCGCATTTTGTCTAGGGGCGTAATCTCGGGCATGGACTCAAATCCGTGATGCTTCATTCAAAGTGCAACCGGGCCGATGGTGGGGATGCTATTTGGCAATTCAAGTAACCAATGCTTGCACGGCCAAGAATATTTTAATACTCTTATCGACTCAGTGGCGGGCCGGTAATGTCTCACCCTTTGCGTGAATGAGGCATTCCCATCTTGGGAGGGCTCATATAACCCTTTTGGGGGGGGTTATGTACTACCGCGATGGCGTATTTGTTTTACCCGTGAGAATGATGGTCATGAATCCGCCAAGTCAATATGATGGTGCAAACCGTTGAGCTGTCGGCTAAGCGGGCAATTCGAAATGTTCTAGGAGAAGAAACTATGGCAAAGAAGATGATTGATACGCCCAATCTGGACGCGCTCGAGAGCGGTCCGTGGCCCAGCTTCGTGACCAACCTGAAGCGCCTGGCCAAGGACAACGACATGATGGTCGACCTGATGGGCCAGCTCGAAACGTCCTACAAGGACATGAAAGGCTACTGGAAGGGCGGCACGGTCGGCGTGTTCGGTTACGGCGGTGGCGTGATCCCGCGGTTCACCGAACTGAAGGACGAAAACCACAACCCGGTGTTCCCCGAGGCGGCCGAATTCCATACCCTGCGCATCATGCCGCCTCCCGGCATGCATTACAGCTCCGATCTGCTGCGCAAGATGTGTGACGCCTGGTCGGCAACCGGCGGTTCGGGCCTGATCGGTCTTCATGGCCAGTCCGGCGACATCATGCTCCAGGGCATCAAGACCGTCGACGTGCAGCGGGCCTTCGACAAGTTCAACGAAATGGGTTTCGACCTCGGTGGCGCAGGCCCCTCGCTGCGTACCTCGATGTCCTGTGTCGGCGCGGCGCGTTGCGAGCATTCCTGCTTCGACGAGGCCAAGGCGCTGCGCACTGTCATCAACAACAACATCGATGACATGCACCGCCCGTCTCTGCCCTACAAGTTCAAGTTCAAGTTTTCCGGCTGCCCGAACGACTGCGTCAATGCGATCCAGCGCTCGGACATGGCGACCATCGGCACCTGGCGCGACAACATCCGCGTCGATGAGAAGATCGTGCAGCAGTACTACCAGGCGCACGGCATGACCGATCTCGTCAACGACGTGGTCAGCAAGTGCCCGACCCGCGCCATCACCCTGGTTGCTTCCGACAAGGTGCAGGCCAACGAGCACACCTCGGTTGCCAAGCTGGGCGACGGCAACAGCCTGTGTATCGACAACAAGAACTGCGTGCGCTGCATGCAATGCCTCAACGTCATCCCCGGCGGCCTGCGCACGGGTGTGGACAAGGGTGTCACCATCCTGGTGGGCGGCAAGAGCGTGCTGAAGATCGGTGCCACTATGGGTACCGTCGTGATCCCGTTCATGAAGCTCGAGTCCGACGAGGATTTCGAGAAGCTGAACGAGTTGTCGCGTAACATCATCGACTTCTTCGCGGAAAACGCCCTGGAGCACGAGCGTACCGGCGAGATGATCGAGCGTATCGGCCTGGCCAACTTCCTCGAGGGCATGGATATTCCGGTCGATCCCAACCAGATCAGCCAGCCGCGCATGAACCCCTACTTCCGTTCCGACGACTGGGACGAGCAGGTCGAGAAGTGGAACGAGTACAAACAGTCGCAGTCCGCAGCTTGAGTTTCGTTTACCCGTGAGTCCCGCGGTGCGAACCCGGGCTCACGCATTAAATCAGTTGGAGAGAAAACATGGCAGAAATGCGTCAGCCTATTGAATCCGGTGCGCCGGATCCTATGCCCTACATGCACCCCATGATGGTGAAGAACTATGGCAAGTGGGCTTTCCACAGCCATCCGAAGCCGGGTGTTCTGTATCACCGCGCCGAGTCCGGCGACGAAATCTGGACCGTCAAGGCCGGCACGGCGCGCCAGTTGGACCACTACACCATCCGTGAGCTGGCCGACATCGCCGACCAGTACGCAGACGGTTTCGTGCGTTTCACCGCGCGTTCCAATATCGAGTACATGGTGAGCGACGGCGCCAAGGTCGAGCCGCTGATCAAGGCACTCTCCGCCAAGGGTTATCCCATCGGCGGCACCGCCAACTCGATCTCGATGATCGCCCACACCCAGGGTTTCCTGCACTGCGACATCCCCGGCACCGACGCCTCCGGCGTGGTCAAGGCGCTGATGGACGAACTGTACGACGACTTCGTCAAGTGCGAGATGCCCAACCGCGTCAAGCTGTCGACCTCCTGCTGCGAAATCAACTGCGGCGGCCAGGCTGACCTGGCGATCATCATGCAGCACACCAAGCCGCCGCGGATCAACCATGACTTGGTTGCCAACGTGTGCGAGCGCCCGTCCGTCGTGGCGCGCTGCCCGGTGGCCGCGATCCGCCCCGCCCTGGTGAACGGCAAGCCCTCGCTGGAAGTCGACGAGAAGAAGTGCATCTGCTGCGGTGCGTGCTTCCCGCCCTGTCCGCCGATGGCGATCAACGATCCCGTGCACTCCAAGATCGCGATCTGGGTGGGCGGCAAGAACTCGAACGCCCGTTCCAAGCCGACCTTCCACAAACTGGTTGCGAGCGGTCTGCCCAATAACGCACCGCGCTGGCCGGAAGTCGCCGAAGTGGTCAAGAAGATCCTCGCCACCTACAAGGAAGACGGCAAGCCGTGGGAGCGTATGAACGACTGGATCGACCGCATCGGCTGGCCCGCGTTCTTCGAGAAAACCGGTCTGCCCTTCACCAAGTATCACATTGATAACTGGCGCGGCAGCCGTTACAACCTGAACGCTTCCGCGCACATCCGCTTCTAAGCGCGTCGCAAAGCTGTCAGCCCCGCCGCAACCCGACGGTTGCGGCGGACCCTGATAATAATGACTGGATTTTTCGGAGTTTGAGCAGCCATGCAATTCGGCATTCTTGTAAACGAAGGGCCCTACAACCATCAGGCCAGTGACTCTGCCTATCTCTTCGCCCGCTCGGCGATCGAGAAGGGTCACAAGGTTCCGCGCATTTTTTTCTACCATGACGGCGTGAACAACTCGACGCGCCTGGGCGAACCGCCGCAGGATGATCGCAACATCACCACGCGCTGGTCGAAGCTTGCCGAAGAGCACGGCATTGATCTCGTCGTGTGCGTGGCCGCTGCGCTGCGCCGCGGCGTCAAGGACGAACTGCTGGCACCGGGATTCCGTATCTCCGGTCTGGGCCAGTTGGTGGAAATGGGTATTCAGTACGATCGTCTCGTGACGTTCGGTGATTGAGGAATAACGAGATGAGCGATATGGACGAAATGGACGACGGCTCCGGCATCGTCAAGAAATTCATGTTCCTGAACCGCAAGGCGCCGCACGGTACCGTGTACGCGCTGGAAGGTCTGGAAGTGGTGCTGATTACCGCTGCCTTCGATCAGGATGTGAGCATGGTTTTCACCGATGATGGCGTCTACCAGCTGATGAAGGGCATCGACACCAAGGGCATCGAAGTCAAGGATTTCTCCAAGACCTATCGTGCGCTGGAGGGCTACGACATCGAGAAGCTCTATGTCGACCAGGTATCGCTGGATGCGCGTGGTCTGACCGAAGACGACCTGATTGTGGATGTGACGGTGCTCTCGAACGATGAGATGGCAAATCTCATGGCCGAGCAAGACGTCGTGATCAGCTTCTAAGGGGACGGACATGCTGCATATTGTGAATAAATCGGCCACTGAACGCAGCTCGCTGGAAAGCTGCCTGCGCTTGGCCACAAAAGGTTCTGCTGTATTGCTGATCGAAGACGCGGTGTATGCGGCGACGAACGGCAACGCGGCAGCGGCGAAAATCCAGGCAGCAGCAGCTGACCTCAAGATTTACGCACTCGGTCCTGATCTGGCGGCGCGCGGCATGGCCGGGCGTGTGCTGGGCGGAGTCAATGTCGTGGATTACGGCGGTTTTGTGGATCTGGTCGCAGAGCACAGCAACTGTCAGTCTTGGCTGTAACTTTTAATTAAAGGAGTATTGCTATGCCTATGGTGAATATCGCCGGTAAGGAAGTCGAAGTCGACGAAGAGGGTTATCTGGTCGATCTGTCGCAGTGGAACGAAGACATCGCCAAGTACATGGCGGTCGAAGAAAAGGTCGACCTGACCGACAGCCACTGGGAAGTCGTCAACTTCCTGCGCGAATATTACGCCGAGTACCAGATTGCTCCGGCTGTGCGCGTGCTGACCAAGGCCATTGGCAAGAAGCTCGGCCCGGAAAAGGGCAACAACAAGTACCTGTACGAGTTGTTCCCCTACGGCCCGGCCAAGCAGGCTTGTAAGATCGCCGGCCTGCCCAAGCCGACCGGCTGTATTTAAGCTGCGACGCCATCGGGGCGCCCCGGTTCCATCGGGGCGGCTCCGGTCTGCAGGCTGTGTTTCCCAATCGAATGCGGCTGGGTCGCTGGCGGCTCGCGTTCGATTCGTAAACATAACGTTGTTGTTGGGGGATAGAGTTTGTCTACTGTGACGATCATTTATGCCGGGATGTTCTACATCGCCACCCTGTTGCTGGTGGTGGGTCTGGCCTACAAGATTTACGACTACAGCCGCACGCCCGCGCCGCTGAAGATTCCGACCACGCCTGCGCCGACGACGCAAAAGGGTGTGGCGTACCGGATGGCCAAGGAGGTGGTGCTATTCGAGTCGCTTTTTAAATCGAATAAATGGATCTGGGTATTCGGTTATCTGTTCCATTTCGGGCTGTTTCTGGTGCTGGCGCGCCATCTGCGGTATTTCACCGAGCCGGTCTGGTTCTGGGTTGACTTCATCCAGCCGTTCGGAAAATACGCCAGCATCATGATGGTGGTCGGCCTGGCAGGGCTGCTGACTCGTCGCTTCGTGGTCGATCGGGTGCGCTACATTTCGACGCCATCCGACTATCTAATGCTGCTGCTCCTGCTCGCGATCGGCTTGACCGGCATGATGATGACCTTCGTTGTGCACACCGACATTATTGGGCTCAAGGCGTTTTTCATGGGCCTGATCTACCTGGACGTGCAGCCGATTCCGCAAGACCGGATCCTGCTGGTTCATCTTGCTCTGGTAGCGCTGCTGATGGTGATCTTCCCGATCAGCAAGCTGCTGCATGCGCCGGGCGTGTTCTTCAGCCCCACGCGCAACCAGGTCGACAATCCGCGCGAACATCGCCATGTGGCGGCGTGGGCTGCCCGCCTTGATCAGAACAACTGATTCGTCGACAGCGATTGACGAACACGTAAGCACGTACAAAGGACTCTCAAGTGGCTGCTGCTGAATTTGACATTCCGGAAATTAAGGAAAACATCGAGGTCCCCAAGCTGCGCGAAGGCGTGATGGCGCATGCCCGGACATTTCCCGCGGCTCAGCCCATCCAGGATTACCTGGGATATCCGCATGAACTCGGCGACGACTGGAAAGAGCGCGCCATCGACAAGATGGGCGACATGCTGGGCAAGTACCGCTCGCTGAAGGTTTTTCTCGACATCTGCGTGCATTGCGGTGCCTGTACCGACAAGTGTCACTATTATCTCGGCACCTCGGACCCGAAGAACATGCCGGTTGCGCGCCAGGATCTGATGCGCCAGGTCTACCGCCGCTACTTCACCACTGCCGGCAAGCTGTTCCCCAAACTCGTCGGCGCCAGGGACCTGACCAAGGAAGTGCTGGACGACTGGTACAGCTACTACTATCAGTGTTCCGAATGCCGCCGCTGCTCAGTGTTCTGCCCGTACGGCATCGATACGGCCGAAATCACCATGGTCGGGCGCGAGATCCTGAACCACGTCGGCATGGGGCAGAAATACTCCAACGAGATCCTGACCAAGGTCATGAAGATCGGCAACAACCTGGGTTTGCCCGGCCCCGCGCTCCAAGACACCCTGGAAGGACTGGAAGAGGATATCGAGGCCGATACCGGCGTGCCGGTGAAGATGCCGCTTGATGTGAAGGGCGCCGAGGTGCTCCTGATCACGCCGTCCGCAGACTTCTTCTCCGAGCCGCACGTCGAGTCGCTGATCGGCTACGCCAAGGTATTCCACGCCGCCGGGATCAACTGGACGATGTCTTCCTACGCGTCTGAGGCTGCCAATTTCGGTCTGTTCGACGCGAACTATGAAGTCATGCGCAAGGCTGCCATGCGGATTCGCGACGCTGCGCTCGAACTCGGCGTCAAACGCATCGTCGTCGGGGAATGTGGCCACGCCTGGCGCGTTGCCTACAGCTTCTGGAATACGTTGAACGGCATCGGCTATGGCGGCAACGACCCCTTCTCGATCGAACTGCAGAAGCAGCTCGACCCGACCTACCCGCAGCCGCAGCATATTTGCGAGGTGACCCACGACCTGATCAAGTCCGGCAAGATCAAGGTCGACCCGTCCGCCAACGACGACTTGGTAGTTACCTTTCACGATTCGTGCAACGTTGCGCGCGGCTCGCGCATGGGTACCGAGCCCGGCGGCCAGTTCACCGTTCCGCGCGAGCTGATCAAGGCGGTGGCGAACAATTTCCACAACATGGCGGACGAGACCATTTACGAGTCGACCTTCTGCTGCGGAGGTGGCGGCGGCCTGCTGACCGACGACCTGATGGAGGTGCGCGTCAAGGGCGCCCTGCCGCGTGCCACCGCCCTCAATAATGTGGTGAAGGAACATCAGGTCAACTTCATGGCCATGATCTGCGCTATCTGCAAGGCGCAGTTCACCAAGGTTTTGCCCAAGTACGGCTTCGACATGAGCATGGTGGGTGGGGTGCATCAACTGGTCAGCAAGGCGATCAAGCTCGACTGATCTTTATTTGACGGAATCAATTCAATTCGTAGGCGTTAGGAGAACCAACATGGCTGTCACGACGAACAAAGCAAAATCCGAAGGCATTATCTGGCGTCGTTTTAAGGATGGCGAGTCCGACAAGGACTATCGTTCCGCGCAGGAGCGCATCTTCCAGGCGAGCTGGACGCACAAGTGCCCCGAGTACGTGCTTTCCACGCCTCCCTGCCAGGGAGCCTGCCCCGCGGGTGAAGACATCCGCGGCTATCTCAATATCGCGCGCGGCATCGAAAAACCGCCCGCAGGCGTGACCTGGCAGGAATACGCTTTCCGTCGCCTCACCGAAGCCAACCCCTTCCCCGCCGTGATGGGCCGCGTGTGTCCGGCGCCGTGCGAATCCGGCTGCAACCGCAACATGGTCGAAGATCACGTCGGCATCAACTCGGTCGAGCACTTCATCGGCGACTGGGGCATAGCCAACAACATGGCCTATACCTCCACTGCAGCTGAAACCGGCAAGAAAGTGGCCGTGATCGGTGCCGGCCCTGCCGGGCTGGCGGCAGCCTACCAGTTGCGCCTGCGTGGCCACGGCGTGACCATTTTCGATGAGCACGAAGAGCTTGGCGGCATGATGCGCTACGGCATTCCCGGCTTCCGTACCCCGCGCGAAATGCTCGATGCCGAAATCGGCCGCATCATCGCGATGGGCGTGGAAACCCGCCTGAAGACCCGTATCGGAAGCGATGTCAGCTTCGAACAGATCGAAACGGACTATGACGCCATCTTCATGGCGATGGGCGCGCAGGCTGGCCGTCCGCTGCCGGTGCCCGGGGCCGAGGCCCCCAACTGCGTGACCGCCGTCGCGTTCCTGCGTGCCTTCAACGAAGGCCGCCTGCAGCACGTCGGCAACCGCGTGGTGGTTATCGGCGGTGGCGACACCTCGATCGACGTCGCGACCGTTGCCCGCCGCCTCGGCAATGTGACCAAGTCCGGCACCCATGACGACCGTCCGGAAGCTGTGATCTCCGGCCACATGGCCCAGGACGTCGCCGCCATCTCCGCCCGCGAAGGTGCCGAAGTGGTGTTGGTGTCGCGTGCCACCATGGACAAGATGGCCGCCAACAAGCACGAAGTCGAGCATGCCCTGCAGGAAGGCATCGAAATTATCGGCGGCGTGACGCCGGTCGCCGTGGTCGTCGACGCGAACGGCCGCGCCACCGCACTGCGTGTGGCCGACTTCGTGGTGGAAGGCAAGGAAACCAAGATCGTCGCGGGCACCGAGCGCGACCTGCCGGGCGACCTGATCGTGTCCGCGATCGGCCAGGGTGTCGATTTCACCGGTCTGGAGAAGTTCAACAACAACAACGGCCTGATCAAGGCCGACAAGAACTACCGCTTCCCCGGCAGCGAGAAGGTTTTCGTCGGCGGCGACGTGATCCGCCCGCACCTCCTGACCACCGCGATTGGCCACGCCTCCATCGCCGTCGATGGCATCGACGCCTTCCTCGCCGGCAAGGAACTCGACAAGCGGCCGAAGGTGGACGTTCATCATTTCGACGAAATCCGCAAGTGGCTCGAATCCGGCCACGAGTACAGCGAAATGCACGGCGAGATCCTGGGCACCTCGGAGCGCAAGGACATGCTGCACAACTTCGAAGACCGTTCGCAGCGCCACGTTATCCCGCACAACGAACTGTTCCTCGGCCACTTCACCAACGTCCCGCGTCATATCCGCGACGTCACCGTGCTCGACAAGCAAGGCGCGCTCGGCAACTTCGAAGAGCGTCTGCATGCACTGTCCGACCAGGAAACCATCAATGAGGCCAAGCGCTGCATGTCCTGCGGCCAGTGCTTCGAATGCGACAACTGCATCGTCTACTGCCCGCAGACCGCCGTGTTCAAGGTGAAGAAAAAGGACAATCCGACCATCGGCCGCTACGTGGATACCGACTACACCAAGTGCATCGGCTGCCACATTTGTGCGGACGTTTGCCCGACCGGTTACATCGTCATGGGTATGGGTGACTGAGCGTGGCAAGCAAGATGAAACGCCTCCTGGCGCTGGGAGCGGTCGTCCTGACGACGGCCACCCTGGCCTGGGCCGGATCGGGCGACCTCGCCAAGGCCGGCGGTGCGCCCAAGCCCGTGATCACCAAGGCCGTCAAGGGTGACCAGTGCGTCGAGCCCAACGACTTCATGCGGCGCAACCACATGAAGCTGCTGAAACATCAGCGTGATGAAACCGTGATCGACGGCGTGCGGACCAAGAAGTACGCCCTCAAGGAGTGCATCAACTGCCACGCCAGCGAAAAGACGGGCAGTGTTGCGGCCTCCAAGGACGACTTCTGCGTGAGTTGCCACAGCTATGCCGCGGTCAAGATCGATTGCTTCGATTGTCACTCCACCAAGCCGCAGGGTTCGGTGGCGATGCACCCGCTGAATGCTGACACAGCGCACTACAAGCACAGGCTCGCTGCCCAGGCGACGAGCAGGGTCAGTGCAGAAGAGATGGCTGGGATTGCCCAATGAGCGAAATGAAACCGATGTCCGACAACACCCCGGGCTCGCCCGAGCGGCGCCGCTTTATCGGCGTGGCAACGGCAGCCGCGGGACTGGCCCTGGCCCCCGGCGTCATGCTGATCGAAGTAGCGCATGGCCGCCCCGAAGACCAGGCGGCCAGCGCGGCCGTGCGCTGGGGCATGCTGGTTGACGCCACCAAGTGCGTCGCCGATTGCAACGAATGCGTGTCCGCATGCAGCACCGAAAACGGTTGGACGCCCGTGGCCGAGAGCAAGCATCCCAGGCAGGCGCCGCAATGGATCCGCAAGCTGGAGTTGCAGGATCCGTTGACCCAGTTGGAAACCAACCTGCCGATGATGTGCCAGCATTGCGGCGAGCCGCCGTGCGTGGACGTGTGCCCGACCGGTGCTTCGTTCAAGCGCGCCGACGGCATCGTGCTGGTCAACCGTCATACCTGCATCGGCTGCCGCTACTGCATGATGGCGTGCCCTTACAAGGCGCGCTCGCTGGTGCATGAGCCGCTGAACGACACCCAGAAACCGGACGTGCCGCGTGGGATCGGCTGCGTTGAGGCGTGCACCTTCTGCGTCCAGAAGGTCGATCGTGGCGACGGCAATACTGCGTGTGCCGAGGCGTGCACCAAGGCTGGCCACAACGCTATCCTGTTCGGCGACATGAATGACCCTGAAAGCGAGATCTCGAAGCGTCTGCGCGAACTGCCGACCAAGCAGGTGCGGGCTGACCTCAATCTCAACACCGGCATTCGCCATCACGGAATATAAAACAACATGGCAAGCATTACCTTCCGCGAAGTAGAGGGCAGCAGCCTGAAATACTGGATGCTGTTCGGATTCCTCGGCCTGTTCGTGCTGTTCGGCGCGCTGTCCTGGAACACCATGCACCACTATGGCCACGTCGTCACCGGCATGGACAACCAGATCGTCTGGGGTCTGCCGCACGTGTTCGCAGTGTTCCTGATCGTCGCTGCATCCGGTGCGCTCAACGTGGCGTCGATCGCCTCGGTGTTCAGCAAGCCGATGTACAAGCCGCTGGCACCGCTCTCCGCGATCCTGTCGCTGGCGCTGCTGCTGGGCGGACTGCTGGTGCTGGTACTCGACCTCGGTCGCTCCGACCGGCTGATCGTGGCGATGACGAACTTCAACTTCAAGTCGATGTTCACCTGGAACGTGTTCCTGTATACGGGCTTTTTCGTGCTGGTGGGCATCTACCTGTGGACCATGTTGGACCGCAGCGTCAAGTCCTACTCCAAGGCGGCGGGCACCGCGGCCTTCCTCTGGCGCCTGACCCTGACGACCGGTACCGGTTCGCTGTTCGGCTTCCTGGTCGCGCGTGAACTGTACGGCACCGCGATGCTGGCGCCGATGTTCATCATCATGTCGTTTGCCTACGGCCTGGCGATCTATCTGATGGTGCTGGCCGCCGCCTACGCCTGGACTGGCCGCGCACTGGGTGACATCGTGATGATGCGCCTGAAAACCCTGCTTGCCGTGTTTGTCGCGGCGGTGCTGTACTTCGTCGTCGTCCAGCACATGACAAGTCTCTACTTCACCAAGTTCCACGCGGTGGAAGCCTTCATGCTGCGCGACGGCGGCATCATCACGACGCTGTTCTGGGTGGGGCAGATCGTCATCGGCTGCGTGATTCCGCTGGTGATCCTGCTGAGCGGGCTGGGCAAACAGCGCAGCTGGATCATGATCGCCTGCGGTCTCGTCATCCTGGGCGGCATCGTGCAGATGTACGTCACCATCATCGGCGCCCAGGCCTATCCGCTCGACATGTTCCCCGGCGTGACCGAAAAGAGCAGCTTCTTCGACGGCGAGGTGCATCCCTACTCGCCGAGTATGCCCGAGCTCTTTCTCGGCCTCGGCGGCGTGGCGATCGCACTCCTGGCGACCGTTTTCGGGATCAAGGTGCTGCGCCTGCTGCCGGCCAGCCTTGACGACGCCACCGTCGCCAAGCTCGAGCACTGATCGCATGAGCCCGCCAGGCGACTGCCTGGCGGGGGATCGCCCGGCATGAACGCGCCAGTTACTTTGAACGATTCTTCCAGGCGCGGGGCTCGCATGCCCTACAAGAGCACTCCGATTGCCCACGAGGCCTAAAGCCTCATGAAAGATCGTATGCCCTACTACAAGAGGACTCCGACTTTCTATGAGGCTGACGCCTCATGAAAGATCGTATGCCCCGCGTCTTCATTTCTGCCGCGCATAAATCGTCCGGCAAGACCACGCTCACGCTCGGCCTGTGCGCCGCCCTGGACGCGCGGGGACATGCGGTGCAGCCGTTCAAGAAGGGTCCCGATTATATCGACCCGCTGTGGCTCGGCATGGCGGCGCGGCGGCCCTGCTACAACCTCGACTTCCACATGATGCGGCAGCACGAGATCGAGCAGCAGTTTGCGCGTCGCGCGGCCGGCGCACGCATCAGCCTGATCGAAGGAAACAAGGGCCTGTATGACGGCCTCGATCTCGACGGTAGCAACAGCAACGCGGCGCTCGCCAAACTGCTCGGTGCACCGGTGGTGCTGGTGATCGACGCGCGCGGCATGACCCGCGGCGTCGCACCGCTGATCCTCGGCTACCAGGCGTTCGACCCCGACATCCGCATCGCCGGCGTCATCCTCAACAACCTTGGCGGCAGTCGTCACGAGTCCAAGCTGCGTGCGGTGATCGAACATTACACCGAGGTCGAGGTGATCGGAGCGGTGCAACACGACCCCGCCATGCAGATCGCCGAGCGCCACCTCGGGCTGGTGCCGGCCAACGAACAGGACGCCGCATTGGCGCGCATCCGCCACGTGGGCGAGCGGGTGGCGGCGCAGGTCGATCTCGACCGCCTGCTGGCCATCGGCGACAGCGCCCCGGCCCTGCGCACCGTAGCGCCGGTCGAGCCGCCAGCCCCGACCGAACGCGTGCGGATCGGCATCGCCCACGATCCGGCTTTCGGTTTTTATTACAGTGAAGATCTCGACGCCCTGCGTGCCGCCGATGTTGAACTGGTCGAAGTGGACACCCTGCACGCTCCGACGCTGCCCGAGCTCGACGGCCTGATCATCGGTGGTGGTTTCCCCGAGGTGTTCATGGCAGAACTCGAAGCCAACCAGTCGTTGCGCAGCGGCCTCCGTCAGGCCATCGAGGCCGGCTTGCCCACTTACGCCGAGTGCGGCGGGCTGATGTATTTGTCGAGGAGTCTGAGTTGGCAGGGCCAGACGCGCGAGATGGTCGGCGTGGTGCCGGGTGACACGGTGATGCACGCCCGGCCGGTCGGGCGCGGCTACGCCAGACTGCAGCCGACCGGCGACGACCGCTGGCAGGAAACCGCCAGCATTCCGGCGCATGAATTTCACTATTCAAGCTTGGAAAACCTGCCAGCCGACTCCATATTCGCTTACGGGGTGACGCGCGGTCACGGCATCGACGGCGTACACGATGGCTACCAGCGCTATAACCTGCTTGCCGGCTATATGCATCGCCGAGGGGCAGGGGAGCATGGGTGGATCACCCCGTTTCTGAACCAGGTACGTGCGCGCAAGCGCGCTGCCGCTTGAACCGACATTAAGGACTCGCCATGATCAAGATCACCGACGCCGCCGCGGCGCAGATTCGCGCGGCCAACAACAATCCCGACGTATACGAGATGATCCTGCGCGTGGCCGCCTATCAGGAAGACGACGGCAACGTGAACTACGGCATGGGCTTCGATACCGAGCGCGAGGCCGACGAACACCTCATCGTCAACGGTGTCCAGCTGCTGATTGCGCCGCAGAGCACCCCTTACCTGCAGGGGGTGACGATCGACTTCGTCGAGATGAGCCCGGGCGACATGCGCTTCATTTTCATCCCGCCGTATTCCGCCGAACCTGAACCCGAAGCCGACGCCACGCCTGCCGAGTGAACCCATGAACTACCTGCCTATTTTTCTCGACCTGCGCGACCGCCACTGCCTGCTGGTGGGCGGCTCCGAGACCGCCGCCCGCAAGGCGGAACTGCTGCTGCGCGCCGGTGCACATGTCGATGTCGCTGCACCCGACCTGCATGCAGGCTTCGCCCAACTGCCGCACGCCGATCATTTGACGCGGGTGGCGGATGCGTTCACCTCCGAATTGCTCGATGGCAAGGACGCAGTGATCGTGGTCGAGGAAGATGCCGCCGTCGCCAAACGTGTCGCCGATGCAGCGCGCGCACGCCATATTCCCGTCAATGTGGCCGACAAGCCGGCGCTGTGCAGCTTCATCCTGCCGTCGATCATCGACCGTTCGCCGATCATGGTGGCGGTGTCCAGCGGGGGCGAATCGCCGGTACTCGCGCGCATGCTGCGCGCCCGTCTGGAAACCCTGGTCCCCACCGCCTACGGCCGCCTCTCGGCGCTCGCTTCGCGCTACAAGGATCGCGTGCGTGAGGCGATCAAGCCGGAACAGCGCCGCGCGTTCTGGGAAAAAGTGTTCCTTTCGCCGGTCGCCGAGATGGTGTTTTCAGGCCGCGATGTCGAGGCTGAGAGGCTGCTCGATGACATGATCCGTGATCGCGCCGCGCACGATCTCGCTCGCGGCGAGGTGTACCTCGTGGGTGCCGGGCCGGGCAACCCGGACCTGCTGACCTTCCGTGCCTTGCGCCTGATGCAGCAGGCCGATGTCATCGTCTACGACCGCCTTGTTTCGCAGCCGATTCTCGACATGTGCCGGCGCGATGCCGAGCGCGTCTACGTCGGCAAGGAGCGCGACGACCACGCCGTGCCGCAGGAGGAAATCAACCTCATGCTGGTGCGGCTGGCCAAGGAAGGCAAGCGTACGCTGCGCCTCAAGGGCGGTGACCCCTTCATCTTCGGCCGCGGCGGTGAGGAGATCGAGACCCTGGTCGAGCACGGGGTGTCGTTCCAGGTGGTGCCCGGCATCACTGCCGCCGCCGGCGTGGCGTCCTACGCGGGCATCCCGCTCACCCATCGCGATTACGCGCAGTCGGTCGTCTTCGTCACCGGCCACCTGAAGGAAAACACCTTCAACATGAACTGGGAAGGCATCGCGCAAAAAGACCAGACCATCGTCATCTACATGGGTCTGAAGGGGCTGCCGCTCCTGTGCGAGGCGCTGATCAAGCACGGCCTGACTGCCGGTACGCCGGCGGCCATCATTCAGCACGGCACCCTGCCGACCCAGCGCGTCATCACCGGCGACCTCACCACGCTGCCCACGCTGGCGGAAGAAGCCGGGCTCAAGGCGCCCACCCTCATCATCGTCGGCAATGTCGTCAAACTGCGCGAGAAGCTGGGCTGGTACCAGCCGGGTTTGGACAGCGGGCAGCCGCGCACCCCGTTGGAGGCCCCGAACCACCTGGGCTGAGACAGCCTTCGCCGGATGGCCGCACGCTGCGGCTTTCCGGCTACCTTCAGCAGCACTACCGTCCTCGCCCTCGACGGCCAGAACACGATCCCGGCCATCAGGCTCCAGCCCCACGCCATCGCGAGCGCTCTGCGCGTCGCGGTCGCCACCGCAACGGGCGACAGGCGGGTCTCCGGTGAAGTTGGACGATTTGAGCGTAGAGGAGGCTGCAAAGCTTTTGACGGCAGCGCCATGAGGATTGCCGGTTGGGCTGTTTCCGGCGCGATGCGCGGCTAGAATAGGAAGCGGACGCATCCCGGGAGCCCCCATGACCACGACGCTTACCATCGACGGCAACGAGGCCGTTGCCCGCATGGCCTACCTCGGCAGCGAGGTGATCGCGGTCTATCCGATCACGCCGGCGTCGAGCATGGGCGAATCGGCGGACGAATGGGCGTCGCAGGGCCGCGCCAACCTGTGGGGCGCGGTGCCGACCATCATCGAGATGCAGTCGGAAGCCGGAGCGGCCGGTGCGCTGCACGGCGCGCTCACCTCCGGCGCGCTGGCGACCAGCTTCACCGCCAGCCAGGGCCTGCTGCTGATGATCCCCAACCTCTACAAGATCGCCGGCGAGCTGACGCCCTTCGTGCTGCACGTCGCGGCACGTGCGATCGCGACGCACGCGCTGTCGATCTTCGGCGACCAGTCAGACGTCATGGCCTGTCGCGCTACCGGCTGCGCCTTGCTGGCTTCCAATTCGCCGCAGGAGGCGCAGGATCTGGCGGTGATTGCGCAGGCCGCGACGCTCGCCGGACGCCTTCCGGTGATCCACTTCTTCGACGGCTTCCGCACTTCGCACGAAGTGGCGAAGATCGCCGCGGTCGAAGCCGACACCGTGGGCGCCATGCTCGACGCCGATCTCATCGCGGCGCACCGCGCCCGTGCGCTGTCGCCTGAGCATCCGGTGCTGCGCGGTACCTCGCAGAATCCCGACGTGTTCTTCCAGTCGCGCGAGCGCGCCAATCCTTACTACGATGCCTTTCCGCGGATCGTGCAGGACGCGATGGACCGCTTCGGCCAGCTCAGCGGGCGGCGCTACCGCTTGTTTGAATACGTCGGTGCGGCGGACGCCGAGCGGGTGATCGTGCTCATGGGGTCCGGCGCCGAGACCGCGCACGAGACGGTGGAGCATCTCGTCGCCCAGGGCGAAAAGGTCGGCGTGCTGAAGGTGCGGCTGTACCGGCCGTTCGCCCCCGATGCGCTGCTGGCGGCCTTGCCGACGAGCGCTAGATCCGTCGCGGTGCTCGATCGCTGCAAGGAACCCGGCGCCGACGGCGAACCCTTGTACAAGGACGTGCTCGGTGCGCTGGCGCAGGCGGCGGCAGACGGCACACGCGCCATGCCGCGCGTTATCGGCGGCCGCTATGGATTGTCGAGCAAGGAATTCACGCCGGGGATGGTGGCGGCGGTGTTCGATGAACTGGCCCGAACTTCGCCCAAGCCCCACGAGGGGACTCCGACTTTCAACGGGCTGAAGCCCGTGAAAGATCGTATGCGTCAGTTCAGCGTCGGCATCCACGACGACGTGACGCACCTGTCCCTGCCGTGGGACACCGGCTTCCGCACCGACGCGTCGCGCGAACTTCAGCACGCCGTGTTCTGGGGGCTTGGCGCCGACGGCACGGTATCGGCCAACAAGAACTCGATCAAGATCGTCGGCGAGACCACCGACTTGCAGGCGCAGGGCTACTTCGTCTACGACTCGAAGAAGTCCGGCGCGGTGACCGTGTCGCATTTACGCTTCGGCCCGGCACCGATCCGTTCCGCCTATCTGGTCGAGCCGGGCATGGCCGGTTTCGTCGCCTGCCACCAGCCGATGTTCGTCGAGCGCTACGAGGTGCTGGCGCATGCCGCGCCCGACGGCGTCTTCCTCCTCAACACCGCGGCGCCGCCCGACAAGGTGTGGGATACGCTGCCGCAGGCCCTGCGTGCGCAGATCCGCGCGAAGCGGTTGCAGCTGTGGGTGATCGACGCCTACGCGGTCGCTTCCAGGGCCGGCATGGGACGGCGCATCAACACCATCATGCAGACCTGCTTCTTCGCGATTTCCGGCATCCTGCCGAAGGACGCGGCGATCGCGGCGATCAAGCACGCGGTCGACAGAACCTATGGCAAGAAGAGCACGCGACTGGTGGAACTGAATTACCGCGCCATCGACCTGACGCTGGCGGAGCTGCATCAGATCGAGATTCCGGCCGGGCAGGCGGAAACGGAGACGGAACCTGCGCCGGTTGCAACGCTGCCCCTGCCCGACTTCGTGCGCGACCTCACTCTGCCCATCTATCACGGCCACGGCGACGACCTGCCGGTGTCGCGTTTTCCCGAGGACGGCACCTATCCGCTCGGCACCGCGCAATACGAGAAACGCAACATCGCGCTGGAAATCCCGGTGTGGGAACCCGACCTCTGCACCCAGTGCGGCAAGTGCGTGTTCGTCTGTCCGCACACCGCGATCCGCTCGCGTCTCTTCGCAGCCGGGGCGGCGAAGGACGCGCCGCCTGCGTTCAAGCACGTGCCGGCGAAGAGCAAGGATTTTCCTGCCGGCACCCACATCAGCTACCAGGTCGCGGCGGAGGATTGCACCGGCTGCGGCGACTGCGTCGAGGCCTGCCCGATCCACGACAAAACCAATGTCAGCCGGCGCGCGGTGAACATGGCGCCAATCGAACCGCTGCGCGACCAGGAGCGCGACAATCTCGCCTTCTTCCTGCGCCTGCCCGAATTCGACCGCAGCGTGATCAATCACGGCACCATCCCGAGCGCGATGCTGCTCGACCCGCTGTTCGAGTTTTCCGGTGCCTGCGCCGGCTGTGGCGAGACGCCCTACATCCGGCTCGCGACCCAGCTTTTCGGCGACCGCATGCTGATCGCCAACGCCACCGGCTGCTCGTCGATCTACGGCGGCAACCTCCCCTCGACCCCCTACACCGTGAACAGCGCCGGACGCGGACCGGCGTGGAGCAATTCGCTGTTCGAGGACAACGCCGAATTCGGGCTCGGCATGCGGCTCGCCGCCGATCAGTTGATGGCCTACGCGCAACTGCTGGCGAAGGATCTGGCGAGTGAAATCGGCGGCGACCTTGCCGACGCCCTGATCGCAGCCGACCAGCGCGAGGAGGCAGGCATCGTCGCGCAGCGCCAACGCGTCGCGCTGCTGCTCGACCAGCTGGCGGCATCGAAGCACCCGCGCGCGCACGAACTCGCCAGCGTCGCCGAATGGCTGATCCGGCGCTCGGTGTGGATCATCGGCGGCGACGGCTGGGCCTACGACATCGGCTTCGGCGGCCTCGACCACGTGCTTGCGCTGCCCCACGACGTCAATATCCTGGTGCTCGACACCGAGGTCTATTCCAACACCGGCGGACAGACCTCCAAAGCGACGCCGATCGGCGCGGTCGCCAAGTTCGCCGCCGGCGGCAAGGCCACTGTAAAGAAGGATCTGGCCAAGCTGGCGTCCGCCTACGGCCATGTCTACGTGGCCACCGTTGCCTATGGCGCGAAGGACACCCAGACCCTGCGCGTGTTCCGCGAGGCCGAGTCCTACCCCGGCCCCTCGCTCATCGTCGCCTACAGCCCCTGTATCGCCCACGGCTACGACATGCTCTACAACCAGCGCCAGCAGGAACTGGCGGTGAAGAGCGGGCACTGGCCGCTGTTCCGCTTCGACCCGAGACTGGAGGAAGCGGGTACCAATCCCTTCAAGCTCGATTCCGCTGCACCCAGCCAGCCGATCAAGGCCTTCATGGAATCGGAAACCCGCTTTGCCATGCTGACGCGCAGCCACCCCGAGGCCGCGCAGCGTTTCCTCGCGGCGGCGCAGCAGGACGCCGAGCGGCGCTTCAAGTCCTATCAGGACATGGCACTGCGCCAGGACCGGCCCGAGATGCAGGACCGTGCAGACAAATCCAAACCGGGAGACTGACATGATCGACCTCTCCACCGACTACCTCGGCCTCAAGCTGAAGAACCCGCTGGTTCCCTCCGCCTCGCCGCTGAGCCGCAATCTCGACACCGCGCTGCGGCTGGAGGACGCCGGCGCTGCCGCGCTGGTGATGTACTCGCTGTTCGAGGAGGAGCTGCATGCGGAAGACGCGATGATGGAGCGCTTCCTGGTCCAGGCTGGCATCGGACACAGCGAGGCGCAGGGTTTCCTGCCCTGCCAGGGGGATTTCCACAACGGTCTCGAGCGCTACCTCGATCACCTGAGGTGCCTGAAGTCGCGCCTGGACATCCCGGTCGTGGCGAGCCTCAACGGTGTCTCCCTGACCGGCTGGGTGGAACTCGGACGTGCGCTGCAGCAGGCCGGCGCCGACGCGCTGGAACTCAACGTCTATCATGTCGCGGGCGACATGCACGAGGCAGGTGAGGTGGTGGAGGCGCGCTACCTCAGCCTGCTGGGCGAATTGCGCAAGGTGGTGAGCCTGCCCATCGTCATGAAGCTGTCGCCGCTCTTCTCCTCGCTGCCGAATTTCGTTGCCAAGCTGGAACGGGCAGGCGCGCGGGGCGTCGCCCTGTTCAACCGCTTCTATCAGCCCGACATCGACCTGGACAAGCTGTGCGTGGTGGACCGCCTGCACCTTTCGACTGCAGACGAGGCGCTATTGAGGATACGCTGGCTCTCCATCCTGCACGGACGCACCCGTCTGACCCTCGCTGCCACCGGCGGCGTCCACAGCCACGCGGAGGCCCTGAAGCTGCTGCTGGTCGGGGCCGACGTGGTGCACTTGGCGTCGTGCCTGTTGGCGCACGGGCCGGGCAGACTGACGCAGATCCTGCACGACATGGAACGTTGGATGAGCGAGCGTGAATACGAGTCGGTTGCCCAGCTCAAGGGCAGCATGAGCCAGAAGAACCTGTCCGATCCGTCCGCCATGGCCCGCTCAAGCTACCTGCGGGTACTGGACAGCTTCTCGCCGCAGCCGGGGGAATGGTCGTAGCGGTACGCGTCCGGCGGCGGTCGGCGGCGATCGATTACGCTTTCTTCACGAACTCCGACTTCAGCCCCATCGCGCCGACGCCGTCGATCTTGCAGTCGATATCGTGGTCGCCGTCGACCAGGCGGATGTTCTTCACCCGGGTGCCGACCTTGACCACCAGCGACGAACCCTTGACCTTCAGGTCCTTGATCACGGTGACGCTGTCGCCGTCGTGCAGTTCGTTGCCGTGGGCGTCGCGCACCACGTGCCGCTCGGCACTCTCGGTGGCCTCACCTTGCACCCATTCATGCGCGCATTCCGGGCAGACGTACTGGTTGCCGTCCTCGTAGGTGAATTCCGAGCCGCATTGCGGGCATGGAGGCAGGTTGCTCATGCTGATTCCTTTGCTTTGTTGACGTTCCGCTTCAGCCGGCGCGGGTCACTCGGCCGAGCCGGCTGGATGCGGAGTAGGGGGCGTGATTCTAAAGCTGTAGCCGTGCCGTTCAAAGCCGACCGATTCGTAGAATGCGTGGGCGCGCTCCCGCTTGAGGTTAGACGAGAGGGTGGTCTTGTAGCACGTAATTCCGAACAGCCAGAACTATCGATCTGGTTTCTTGCTATTGGGGCGATTCAATATACGCAATGTTAGAAGGCTTGGATGGCTCAATAGGCATTGCGCGGCTGGCCTGGGCGGTGCTGAAATATGGCGAGGATTTCAGATTACATACCGAAGCGGCCTGAACGGCCGAAGAAGCCTCTATGGGAACCAGCAACGAAAAGGAACTGTACATCGCACCTTCTCGCACGACGCCGCAGCGGATGACGAATCAGATCAGGGAAGAAAAGATAAGAATCCAGATTGGAGCTTGTGGTCTGGGGAAGCCCTTGCGGGCGGTCAGGTTGACCGAGGGGATGGGCGTCTTGGGATTTATGGCAAAGAGTGCGGAACGGGAATTTCATCCCAAGTGAGAACCCCCTCACCGTCGGCCTCTTGGTGCAATGCTAGGTTCTTGACTGGACGTGCCAGGAGAAATGGATTGTGGCCACAGGTGATTCGGCCGGCCCACTCAACGCCATTGACTCTCGTGTACTCGGCAGGGTACGGGTTATCGGCTCTGTGTCGAGCGTAGGAAATTTTCTCGTGCAGGGAGTACAAGCGATCAATGTACAGTTGCTCTACATATTCCAGTACACGACTGCTAGAAGTTCGATAACCCAAGATCGAGGCGACGCGGTCGCGCTGCCGTTTAGGAGGAGACGTTCCCTCCCATGTCACCAGCCAGGCGGAACCAAGTTTGCGTTTAGGAAATGGGTTGGGCTGAAACTGCTTGATTCGCTGAACTTGCTCTTCAATCGACTCTCTTGTAACGCCCTGCTGCTTCAGCCACCGCTTCGCCTCACGGATTACGGCCTCGAATGTCGCGCCCTCGCGGAGTGCAAGACGGAGCATCTGTTCGGCGCGCTTTCGATCACACGGATGCCCACCGAACGGCGCTGTCATACCAGCGAAACACCCCGGAACCTTAGCTTTCCAAGTGACCATGCTTAAGACGCCCAACGTGGAGGTCACCGGCGCTGCGCGGCTTTATCGCGCAGCGTCTGGTGGACCGCAGGGTTATGCGTCTGTGTTGACATACCGCGAAACGGGAGCGATCAATGTCTCGACGGTTGCGCTTTCTTCGCGACTCGGCTCAGCTGGCCGATCTTGCGCTACCGTCTCTAGAAGCTCGGGTTGGGCAATAGGGCCAAGAGCCTCAATTACATCGATTATTGGAAACGCCCGACGTTCAGCAAGAAGTTTCGCCACCATTCGTTGGGCTGTTGTCGGAAGTGAGGCCTCTTTCGGCACTTGCGCATCAGCAGCAATGAATTGCTGGACGATGACCCAAGCGGAGTAAAAGACTTCCATAAACGCAGCATCGTAGGGAAGCGGACAAACAACCAGATTCTTCGCATGATCGAAGGTGATCTTGTCGCTTTTGCCTTGGCGTGACGGAACAATGCCCACTCGGATTCCGGTTGCCCCTTCCAACTGCGCTGGATTGATCTTGACAGTCGTTCCGACCCAACGATCTGTGTCCTTCATTCCGAGAAACAGATCGGCCTTCCATGCGCCACTGATGCTTGCGGGTAACCAAAGACGAGTTGTTGGGCGACGAAACGCGGCAGCCAACATATTGATGTAGCGCCGCAGCTTGATTGGTTGAGCTTGCGCGCCGGTCAGTAACCGTGAGTCATCAGTCAAGAGATCTTTTGCGGTGTCAATAAGACGCAGCGCTCCGTTCTTCTCGGCGCCAAACAGAATTGAAGCGGTGTCACTTCCCTTTACCTTGCAGTGCCTCCTCATTCCGTCATTTACTTTTTCAAGTACGGTTTGGTCACCGCGCCTTACTGCATCATGAACTGCGTACTCAAAGCAAATGCCAATATCACCATCACCTGCGCGGTACATTCGAGGAAGCATCATGAGCTTCACGTTCTCGAACCCGCCGACCTCTGCGACTACTTCTTGCTTCAGTGCAAATAACAGACCTTGAAGAATTGGCCGAGCGACAGCGATAAGTGCAGATACCTCATCGCCAACCGGGTTAAGCTGATTTTCGGTCCTGATACTGATTTGACTCACCGGGAACTCCTATTGGCAATGTAAGACGCATCATGTAGAGTCGGCCACCGCCCCGCTGCTATCGCGCAGCACCCAGCGACCGAAGGGAGCGAGGTTGAGCGCCGGGGTTAGAGTGCTTTGTATGCACTTGCGACCCCGGCATTGATCTTTGCAGCAAGCTCCTGAGATTCACGCATGAGGGACTGCACCCGCTCAAGATTGTTTTGGTGCTGCGCCCAAACATCGGACCCAATGATGGCTGCAAAGTCCATTTTCGTTGGAGCCTTTGATTTCTCGTAAGCCTCAAGTCGTGTGACTCGTTCATCGATGTCATTGATGCCGCGTGCTGTTGGGGATAGTTTCGCGGTGCTGAGCATCCAGGTTTTCCATTCCTTGTTGCCCTTTGACTGATTGCACTTTCCGCAGGATGGCACGAGATTGTGGATTTCCGAGATGTACCCAGTTGGTTTTTTGTCTTTGACGAGTGGGCGGAGGTGATCCCATTCCGACGCAACGCTGCCACAGTATGCGCACTGAAATGTTTCGGGGGTCATTCCGAGTATTTCCAAGGCACGTTTGACCTCTTCTGCGCTGGGAGGCACGACAGGAATTATCGAATTGATGAAAGCATTCGTGATGCTTGAAGAACGCCCCGTGATTTTCATCGGGGTAGGCATTCTGAACAGCGATAAGTATTCCATTGGGGTTGCGCTCTGGCGTTTGACATGAGAGGCGGCGCAAGGGCGCAGCCTTTGTGACGTCCTATCGATGGTTAGGCCGCACTCACCGCGCCCCCCATGCTTTGAAGGACAACTGTGACCAGCCGCCTGCCGGGGTCGCTGGCCTTGCGGGGCGAACGGGGCGAGCGGGCCTTGCAGGGTGCGCAGGCCTCGCTGCCTGTGCTGCGCGGGCGGGTTTTGCGGGCCGGGCCGTGCCGCGGACTCCCTGGGCTGGATTCCAGGCGACTGGCTTTCCGTCGGTGTCCATACAAACGTAGCCGCCTGCAGCGCCCAACCAGTTTCCAGTCTCCGCCGACCACGCGTGTCCATTAGAAACGTAGGCGACCCAGTTCATGTCAGTGTCGAAGATGTGTTGGCCGGGTCTGATCCAGCCGACCAATTCGCAGTCTTTGTCGAACAATGCAGTTAGCAACGACTTCCCCTTGTCTGTGTGAAGTAGCGGGCAATGAACGCGAATAGGGCCTGTGTGGCCTAACGTTAATTCAACGGTAAAAGTGCCATCTAACCAAACCCGCCGTGCAATACAACGTGATCCCGATCATGCTAACGCCTTGATTGAGTGGGGAATGCGAAAACAAACCCTGCATGCTGCCCGGTGAAAGACGGCAGTTCCTACCGCCCCTCGCCGCGCCCCCCCGGCGCCACCTTGTGCTCCACCGCGAACACCGCGGCTTCCACCCGCGACGACAGGTTGAGCTTGGCGAGGATGTGGCGGACGTGCAGTTTGACAGTGTCGTGGCTGATGTCGAGGGTACGGGCGATGGCCTTGTTGCTTTCGCCGCGCGACAGGTGGGAGAGGATTTCGCGTTCGCGCGGGGTCAGCGCATCGAGCAGCGAACTGGTGTCGTGGTCTTTCTGGTCGTAGAGCCTGACGAGCTTGGCGGTCATGGCGGGGGCGACGACCGTTTCGCCCCGCTGGGCGCGCAGGATGGCGTCGACGACTTCGTCGGGTTCCATGCTCTTCAGCAGGTAGCCGTTGGCGCCGGCGCGCAGGGCGCGGGCAAGGTCGTCCTCGGCCTCGGAGAGGGTGAGGATGAGCACCGGCAGGCCGAAGCCGGCGGCGCGCAACTGCTGCATCAGGGTGATGCCGTCGGTGCCGGGCATGTTGAGGTCGATGATGATGACGTCTGGGCGGTGTGCCTTGAGCAGCATGACGACCTCGTCGGGGTTGCCGGTGAAGGCGGAGACCTCGATGCTGCCGCTTTGCTCGAGGAGCTCGGTGAGGCCCTTGCGGAACAGGGTATGGTCGTCGACGAGGATGATGCGGGTTTTCAGGGTCATGCCACCTGCTCCGATTTGCGCTGCGGGAACACCAGACGGATGACGGTGCCGCCGGCGGGACGCGACTCGACGCTGAGCCTGCCGTTCAGGCGGCCGGCACGCTCGCGCATGATGGTGAGCCCGAAACTCTTGCCCATGGTGGACGACCCGTCCTTTTTCTGCACGCCGACGCCGTCGTCGGCGACGTTGACGATGTACTGGCCGTTTTCCAGGTCGAACGTGATGACGACGTGGCGCGCGCGGGCGTGCTTGGCGATGTTGTAGAGCGATTCCTGGATGATGTGGAAGACCTGGATTTCCTCGTCGGGCGAAAGGTTGACCTCCTGCAGCAGGTTGAGGAAATCGACGTCGGCGTTGGCCTTCTTGCGGAAGTTCTTGGCGAGTTCCTGGATCGCCGGCACCAGGCCGCGCGGGTTGATGCGGTCCCGGTACTGGGTGATGAGGTCGCGCAGGTCGGCGTAGGCAAGGTCGACTGCTTCCTCGACATCGACCAGATAGCGGTTGGCTTTGGGATAATCCTCGCGATGCATGGCATCGGATAGCACGGTGAGCCGCATCTTGGCGTAGGCGAGCGTCTGCGCCAGCGAGTCGTGGATCTGGTTGGCCAGCATCTGGCGCTCGTTCATCAGCGAGATGCGCATGTTCTCGCGCGTCAGCCGTGCGTTTTCCAGCGCGATGCCGAGGTGCTCGCTGATCGAGCGGAACAGCAGGCGCACGTCGTCGGGAACGACCTTGCCTTCGGCCATGAACAGGTTATACACGCCCATGACCTGGTTCTTGTGCATGAGCGGCACCGCCACCACGGTGCTGCAGCTGTCGCTGAAGTAGGCATCGTTGGCCTGCCGCTTGCAGTAGGCCACATTGCTCCAGCTGCTCACGGTGACCTCGCGCGCCGCCTTGCCGCACACGCCGCAATCGAGGCTGACGAGGGTTTCATGCTCGACCAGTTGGGGCGGCAGGCCGACCGAGCCGATCAGCCGGAGGTGAGTGCGGTCGTCGGTGATGATGCGCACTGCGCCCGCCTGCGCGCCGGCCAGCCGGATCATGGTGGCGAGGAAGCGCCCCAGCAGTTGCTCGACGTCGGCGTCGGTCGACAGGCTGGTCGTGATCTCGGACAGCACCTTCAACGCCGGTACGCTGACGTTTCCAGGGTCGGCGGAGGGGTGCTGGATCAGGTGGTGGATGTGGTCTTTCATGGGGCAGTCCTGAGCATATCCGATTTGTGCGCGATCCCTAAAGGGCTCCGATCCCCTTCGCGCGCTTGTCCAGCGCGAGAAGTGATGTGGCGTCGCATGAACCACCCGGGCGTCACCGCGTCGGCTCGGCGGCGGCAGGCCCGGTATTGAGTGGGACCGGCACCACGACGCTGGGTTCGAGGTCTTCCGGAAAACCGCCTTCGGCCGGTTCCGGTTGTTTCACCTGCGGGTCGGCCTGGCTGGTGGCGCCGTCGGGCTTTTCCCTGGGGGCCGCGCGCGGTGCCGGCGCCGCCGCCGGCGGTTTCGGCTGGGCTGCGGGAGCCGCGGCCTCAGGCGCGGTCTTCGGCGACAGGGGTGGCCCAAGGTGCAGGTGCGCCTGCAGTTGCGGCAGCAGGGTCTTCAGGATCTGCGCGGTGAGCGAACTAGTGAAGCCGAATTGCCCCGCCTCCTCGCCTGGCACCAGGACCGTCAGCGTGCCGAAATAGCGGTCGCTCAGGTAGAACGCGAAGGTGGCGGTACGGTTGACCACGCGCGATTCGAGCAGCTGACCGCCGCGACCGAAGCGTTGGTAGCGGTTGTCACCGGTGCCGGTCTTGCCGCCGATGGTGAGCGGCCGCCCGGCCGAGTCCTTGAGTGCGCCGGCCAGCCGCACGGCGGTGCCCGATTGCACCACCTGGGCCAGCGCGCGGCGCACCGTCTGTGCGACTTCGACGGGCATCAGGCGCTCGTCCCTGACCGGCCTGGGCGACAGGCGGGTGTCGTAGGGGGTGTCGGCGGCGAAATGCAGGCCGGCGAGGCTCACCATCGGCATCCGCACCCCGTCGTTGACCAGGATGCCCATCAGTTCTGCCAGTGCGGCGGGGCGGTCGCCCGAACTGCCGATGGCGGTCGCGTAGGAGGGGGTGAGGTGCTCGAACGGATAGCCCAGGCGCTTCCAGTCGCGCAACAGGCCTTCGAAGGCCTCGACTTCGAGCAGGCTCTGGATGCGGCGATCCTGGGTATTCTTGCGGCTGGTGCTGAATAACCAGTCGTAGACTTCGAGGCGCACCCCCATGCCGGATTCGTACAGGGTGGCCAGGTCGGTCTTGGGCGCGGCGCGCAGGGTTTTCACCACCCATAGCTCCAGCGGATGGATCTGCGCCAGGTAACCGAGGTCGGTCAGGCTGTAGGTGTCAGGTGCATATGCCAGGTACATCGATTCGAGTGTTTTCTGGCTGAGGCCGGCGGCGGCCGGCACGTGGGCGCGCAATGCACTTGCATAGGCCTCGAATTTCGCTTCGGGCTCCAGGTAACGGAAAACGATGGAGAATCGGCGTGGGTTGTCGCCGACGCGGGCGTAGACGTCGTCTGCCATCTGCGTGGGGTCGAGCTTGCTGTGGTGCTGATAGAAGCGGCGGATGAAGCCGCGGCCCTCCTGGTCGACGAAGCGGGCGAGGTAGGTTTCCCTGAGCGGATTGCTGGCGTCATCCAGGATACGCCCCGCCGCCCCCGGCGTGCTGCTCGCGTAATGCCGTACGATGTCGCGCATGATGCGGATGTAGACCAGGTTGACCGAGTTGCGGGTGGCCTCCCACACGTCCATATTGCGGCTGTTGTCCTTGGGGTCGAAGTTGGCGAAGGTGTGCAGGCCACCGCCGGTGAAGAAGGTTTCCGGCGAAGCGGAATACTGGCGGCGCATCGCGGCCTCGAGCAGCGCGTCGAGGCGGATGCCGGGCTGCTTCTGCAGCGTGGCGGCCACCCACTGCGCCAGCACGTCGCGCTGCGGTTGCGCCCGCTGTCCCAGCGCGGCGGCATCGAGGCCCTGGTACTCCTGTCGCAGCCGTGCGACGATTTCCAGATAGGTGACCAGGGTGCGCAACTTGGCGGTGGAGCCGAGATCCAGGCGTGCCTGGCTGTTGATGTCGAACGGCTGGTTGAGATTGTCGGCCTGAATGCGCAGGAGGTTGCCCTGCGGCGCCTTTTCGTACAGGGTGAAGCTGTATATCACGCTTTTCAGCGGGTTCCCGGGTTGCAGCAGGCGATGGCCGAAAAGGCCCGAGGCTGCGACGGCCTCCGGTTTGGCGAGGCTCTGCAGGTAGCTGCTGACGATCTTTTGCGCCGGTTGGTTGATCGTGGTCGCGACCTCGAGGTCGAGTCGGTCGAGGTCGTACAGGCGCCGCTCGCCCAGCAGCGCGGCGACGCGGATGCGCAGCGAGTTGGAGGCCTTCTGCTCGACGAAATTTGGTGCAGGCGGATCGATGCGCTCCCGGATGCTGCGCAGTTTGACATCCTTGGCGCGGGCGGCCAATTCCCGCGAGATCACACCGGCCTGAGCCAGCAGATCCAGGTGATCGTCGGTCAGCGCGTCGAGCGCCTTGCGATTGGCGGCCAGGTAATACGAAGGGCGGCGTTCTGCCACGATCAGCGAGAGCGTGTGTTTGAGCGCGCTGGCATAGGCGGCATCCCTGGCGCGCGGCGGCTTGGCGAGGATGCGGTTGATCTCATCGAAGTCGAGTCCGTACCAGGCCCACAAGCCGTCGCCGATGCCGTTGACCTCGCCGAAGCGCGGGGCGGCGGACAGCGGCACGGTATTGAGGTAGGCCATCACCGTCTTCTTCCGCATCGGCAGCGTGTTGGAGCCGTCGAGGTAGGCACGCAGGCTGGCGGTGCCCATCTGGCGCAGTTTCTCGCTCATGCTGGAAGTGAGGCCCTCGGGCGAATGGCGGTACTTCTCGATCTGCGTCGGCAGGGTGCTCCCTCCCGGCACGTTGCGGTTGCGGTCGACTAGACTGACGCCCTTTTCCACCAATGCCTGGGCGAGCCGGTCCCACTCCACCGCGGGGTTGCGGGTGGGGAACTCCTCGGCCAGCAGTTCACGGTTCTCGATGTGGAGCAAGGCGTCGACCAGCAGTTCGGGGATGTCTTCGAAGCGGCTGTATGCCCGCTTCGGGTACAGGTTTTGGTGCAGCGGCCTGCCTTCGCTGTCGAGCAGGGTGAGACCACCCTGGTCTTTTTCGTGATAAGGCAGGAACAGGCCGAGATCATGCACCCGGGCCATCTGAACCTTGATCCTCGCCTGCTCGTCGATCTGCCAGCCGGCCTTGTCGAGCCGCTCCAGATACCCCGGCAATTTGCTGTAGCCGAGCCGCACGTCGTAAGGCCCCTGGCCGGGATAGCGGATGCGCGTCGACGGACCCGGCCGCATCTGCCAGGTCATCTTTTGCGCGCTGCGGGCAAGGAATTGCGCTTCCAGTGCCGACGACACCAGCTCGTATGCAACGAGCCCGATCAGGGCGACGATCAGCAGCAGGACGCCGAGGCCGATCAGGATGCGGCGCGGAATCTTGTGCATGTTAAGGGCGTGTTGACGTATATTTCGCGTCTGCGACGGGGGCAATTTGGGATGCAGCCCGCGAAGCGAGACGCGCCGCAGTGCAAGCACTGCAAGCGGTTTGCGACAAAGGGGGGCGTCCAAATTGCCCCCGTCCTGAAAGGTTGCGGCGAGAATGGCTCGTCTGCGTCGTTGCGGTGCTTGGCAAGGGAGTGGCCCTTGCCCGCGCACCGCGCCTCACATCCATCGCCATTTCGCTGCAACGCAGGCGTGAAATATATGTCAACACGCCCTAAACCCAGTCGCGCGCGACGAGGAAATCGGTATATAGCGCAGCTTCAGGCGTGCCGGGCTCGGGATGCCAGTCGTAGCGCCACTTCACGATCGGCGGCAGCGACATCAGGATCGACTCGGTGCGCCCGCCCGACTGCAGGCCGAACAGGGTGCCGCGGTCGAACACCAGGTTGAATTCGACATAGCGGCCGCGGCGGTAGGCCTGGAAGTCGCGCTCGCGCTCGCCGTAGGGAAGGTTGCTGCGGCGTTCGAGGATGGGCAGGTAGGCAGCGAGGAAGGCGTCGCCCACGCTCTTCGTCATGGCGAAGGCGCGGTCGAAGCTGCCTTCGGAGAAGTCGTCGTAGAAGATGCCGCCGACGCCGCGCGGCTCGTTGCGGTGCTTGAGGAAGAAGTAGCGGTCGCACCATGCCTTGAAGCGCGGATGCAGGCTGGTGCCGAAGGGATCGAGCGCGGCCTTGCAGGTCGCGTGGAAGTGCCGTGCGTCCTCGACGGAGCCATAGTAGGGCGTGAGGTCCATGGCGCCGCCGAACCACCACACCGGCGCCTCGCCGTCCTTCGTTGCGACAAAGCCGCGCACGTTCATGTGCACCGTCGGCACGTGGGGATTGCGCGGGTGCAGCACCAGCGAGACGCCCATTGCCTCCCAGCGGCGGCCGGCGAGCTCGGGGCGGTGCGCGCTCGCCGAAGGCGGCAGCTGGCTGCCCGTCACGTGCGAGAAGTTCACCCCCCCGCGTTCGAATATCCGGCCTTCCTCGATCAGCCGTGAGATGCCGCCGCCGCCATTCAAGGCAGGCCCGGCCTCGTCTCCTTTATGCCCTTCACGGTACGCGCCCGTTCCCCGGGAGGGGGTGCGCTCCCAGGCGTCGGTGCGGAAGGCTAGGCCATCGGCCGCTTCGAGTGCGGCGACGGTGCGCGCCTGCAGGTCGAGCAGATAGGTCTTGACTGCGTGGGGATCGAACGTTGCGGCGACGGCGGCAGGGGCAGACATCAGGGTCGAAGTACCGTTCCGGTGGCAAGGTCGATCAGGGTGGATGGGCGCCGGCGTGGGCCGATGCGGCCGGCGATCACGCGTATCCGTGGGCCGAATATTCTGCGACATTCTGCCGCAGTTTTGGCCGGCCTGCGGCCACTTTTGTTAGCGCTGGTGGAAACCAGCGCCATGCCGAGCAAGCGGCACAGGCGCGCAGCGCCGGGATGGGCGGTGACGCGCACTGCAATCGTGGGGCGCCCGCCGGTGAGCAGAGGCGGGCAGGCGGAGGATGCCGGCACCACCCAGGTGACGGGCCCCGGCCAACTGCGCTGCATGCGCGCCCGGTCGGCCGCAGAGAGGGGACGCACGAAGGGCTGCAGCCGCTTGAAATGGTCGGCGATCAGCAGCAGCCCCTTGGCGGCGCTGCGCCCTTTGAGTCTGACCAGGCGCTGCAACGCGCGCGGGTTGCGCGGGTCGCAGCCGAGACCGTAGCAGGATTCGGTGGGGTAGGCGATCAGACCGCCGCGCCTGAGGTGCGCGCGCAGGCTCGCCGTTTCACTTCTTGTTGCGATCAAGCGCGCGCCAGCCGATGTCGCGGCGGTACTGCATGCCGTCGAAGTGGATGCCGGCCACCGCGTCGTAGGCGCGTTTCTGCGCCATGCGCACGCTGTCGCCGAGCGCGGTCACCGCCAGCACGCGGCCGCCGTTCGCCACGGTACGGCCATCCTGCGCGGCGGTCCCGGCGTGGAACACGTGCAGATCTTCGGCCGCGGCAGGCAGCGGGCCGATGACTGCGCCCCGCTGCGGGGCGTCGGGGTAGCCGGCGGCGGCCAGCACCACGGCGAGCGCGGTGCGGCGGTCCCATTCGACCTCGATCTGGTCGAGCCTGCCGCTGATCGCGGCCTCGACCACGGCGACGAGATCGGACTTCAGCCGCATCATGATCGGCTGGGTCTCGGGGTCGCCCATGCGGCAGTTGAATTCGAGTACTTTGGGCGCGCCATCTGCGCCGACCATGATGCCGGCATACAGAAAACCGGTGTAGCGGATGCCGTCGGCCGCCATGCCTTCGACCGTCGGCTGGATCACCTCGCGCATGATGCGCGCGTGCAGCTGGGGGGTGACCACCGGCGCAGGCGAGTAGGCACCCATGCCCCCGGTGTTGGGACCCTCGTCGTCGTCCAGCAAACGCTTGTGGTCCTGGCTGGAGGCGAGCGGCAGTACGTGCTCGCCGTCGGCCATGACGATGAAGCTGGCTTCCTCGCCCACGAGGCATTCCTCGATCACCACGCGGTGCCCGGCTTCGCCCAGGGTGTTGCCGGAGAGCATGGAATCCACGGCGGCATGCGCCTCGGCGGCGCTCGTCGCGACGACCACGCCCTTGCCGGCGGCCAGCCCGTCGGCCTTCACCACGATGGGCGCGCCGTGCGCATCAATGTAGGCATGCGCCTCGGCGGTGTCGGTGAAGGTGCCGAAGGCGGCGGTCGGGATGCCATGGCGCGCCATGAACTGTTTGGCGAAATCCTTCGAGCTTTCGAGCTGGGCGGCGGCCTGGGTCGGGCCAAAGATCTTCAACCCCGCGGCCAGGAAGGCGTCGACCACCCCTGCCGCCAGCGGCGCCTCGGGGCCGACCACGGTGAAGCCGATGTCCGTATCGCCACGTACGAATTCAATCAGCGCCGGAATGTCGGTGAAGGGTACGTTGACGAGGCCGTCTTCCTGCGCCGTGCCGCCGTTGCCGGGCGCAACGAGCACTTGCGAGACGCGGGGCGATTGTGCGAGCTTCCACGCCAGTGCGTGTTCGCGACCGCCGGAGCCGATGACGAGAAGTTTCATGTGTGTGTGCCTGGTTAGGGGCTAGGACCTAACGATTAGGGGTTGTGCGGCTTGGCCGCGCTGGAAAACTCAAGAGGTGCGGCGAAGCCACTCATTCCCTAGCCCCTAAATCCTAGCCCCTAACCCCTACAATCAGTGCCGGAAGTGGCGCGTTCCGGTGAAGATCATCGCGATGCCGTGCTCGTTTGCCGCTGCGATGACTTCGTCGTCCCGCATCGAGCCGCCGGGCTGGATCACCGCCTGGATGCCGGCCGCAGCCGCCTGGTCGATGCCGTCGCGGAAGGGGAAGAAGGCATCGCTCGCCATCACCGAGCCGGGCACCGCCAGCCCCGCGTGCTCGGCCTTGATCGCGGCGATGCGTGCGGAGTTGACGCGGCTCATCTGGCCGGCGCCGACGCCGACGGTCATGCGGTCCTTCGCGTAGACGATGGCGTTCGACTTGACGAACTTGGCGACGCGCCAGGCGAACAAGAGGTCGTCCATTTCCTTCTCGCTCGGTGCGCGCTGGGTGACGACCCTGAGCTCGGCGTTGAGCAGCACGTCGGCGTCCTGCACCAGGAGGCCGCCGGCGACGCGCTTCATGTCGAGTTGGGCCGTGCCTGACTGAGTCGGGTTCCCCGACGGCGCCCCCGACCATTTTCCGCATTCGAGCAGGCGCACGTTCTTCTTGGCGGCGACCGCGGCGGAGGCTTCGGCGCTCACTTCGGGGGCGATGATGACCTCGACGAACTGGCGCTCGACGATGGCGGCAGCGGTCGCGCCGTCGAGTCGGCCGTTGAAGGCGATGATGCCGCCGAAGGCCGATTCGGGGTCGGTCTGGTAGGCACGGTCGTAGGCTTCCAGCAGGGTCGCACCGTAGGCGACACCGCACGGGTTGGCGTGCTTGACGATGACGCAGGCGGGCGCGGCATCGAATTGCTTGATGCACTCGAGCGCGGCGTCGGTGTCGGCGATATTGTTGTAGGAGAGTTCCTTGCCCTGAATCTGGCGCGCAGTTGAAATCGTGCCGGCGGGCGCCTTGGCCTCGACGTAGAAGGCGCCGGCCTGATGCGGGTTCTCGCCGTAGCGGCAGGTCTGCGCGCGGGTGAACTGCAGGTTCAGTTTCTCGCCGAAGGCCTCGCGTTCGCCGCGCTCGTTCAAGGCGGTGAGGTAGTTGCTGATCGCACCGTCGTATTCGGCGGTGTGGGAAAACGCCTTCTTCGCCAGCCTGAAACGGGTGGCGTCGGTCAGCGCACCGTGGTGGGTCTGCATTTCGGTGGCGAGCAGGGGATAGTCGGCGGGGTCGGTGACGATGGCGACATGACGGTAGTTCTTGGCCGACGAGCGCACCATCGCCGGGCCGCCGATGTCGATGTTCTCGATGGCGTCGTCGAGCGTGTGCGGCTTCGATACCGTGGCGACGAAGGGGTACAGGTTGACGCACACCAGGTCGATGGTGCCCATGCCGTGCTTCTCCATGGTGGCGACGTGGTCCGCAAGGTCGCGCCGCGCCAGGATGCCGCCGTGCACCTTGGGATGCAGCGTCTTGACGCGGCCGTCGAGCATTTCCGGGAAGCCGGTGTATTCGCTGACGTCGATCACGGCGAGCCCGGCGTCGCGCAGCGCCTTGGCGGTGCCGCCGGTGGAAAGCAGTTCGACACCGGCGTTGGCGAGTGCGCGGGCGAAATCGACAAGGCCGGTCTTGTCCGACACGGAGAGCAGGGCACGCTGTATTTTCGGGGGGGCAATGGTCATGATGCGTTTCAGTCAGAAAGGCCGTGTTCGCGCATTTTCTTGCGCAGGGTGTTGCGGTTGATGCCGAGCATGTCGGCGGCGCGCGTCTGGTTGCCTTCGGCGCGGTCGAGGATGTAGGCCAGCAGGGGTTTTTCCACCGCGCTCAGCACCATGTCGTAGATCTCGCTCGGTGCCTCGCCGTCGAGGTCCTTGAAATAGCGGTTGAGCGACCGCCGCATGCAGGCGGCGATTTCGTTTTCTTCTATCATTTTCGAGGTTCCCCTTTATGCCGCGAGTCGTGTGGCAGCCGGCATGTCTTCCGCGTTGTTGTTTTGGTATTCGTAACGCAGGCGGCTGTCTGCATGCGCTGCCTGGGCAAAATATTCGTTGACCACGGCGAGCTGCTCGGCCACGGTGTCGAGCCGGTTCATGCTGTGGCGGAACGCGCTGCTGCCGACCAGCCCCTTCGTGTACCAGGAAATGTGCTTGCGCGCCACGCGCACACCGGTCACGTCGCCGTAGAAGGCATACAAATCGTGGATGTGCTCGAGCAGCACGGCGTGGATTTCCGCCACGTCCGGCTGCGGCAGGAACTCGCGGGTCGTGAGGAAATGCTCGATCTCGCGGAATATCCAGGGGCGCCCCTGTGCCGCGCGGCCGATCATCACCGCGTCGGCGCCGGTGTATTCGAGGACGTATTGCGCTTTTTCCGGCGTCGTGATGTCGCCGTTGGCGATCACCGGAATCTTCGCTTCCGCCTTGACGGCCTTGATGGTGTCGTATTCGGCCTCGCCGGTGTAGCCGCAGGCGCGCGTGCGGCCGTGCATGGCCAGCGCCTGCACGCCGGCGTTCTCGGCGATCTGCAGGATGTTGAGTGCATTCCTGTGCGCGCGGTCCCAGCCGGTGCGGATTTTCAGCGTCACCGGCACCTCCGGTACCGCCTTGACCACCGCATCCAGAATGCGTCCGACCAGCGGCTCGTCCTGCAGCAGGGCGGAACCTGCCATCACGTTGCACACTTTCTTTGCCGGGCAGCCCATGTTGATGTCGATGATCTGTGCGCCGCGGTCGACGTTGTGACGCGCGGCTTCCGCCATCATCTGCGGGTCGGCGCCGGCGATCTGCACGCTGATCGGGGCGACCTCGCCGTCGTGGTTGGCGCGCCGAGCCGTCTTGGCCGAGCCGTACAGCAGCGAGTTGGACGTCACCATCTCGGACACTGCCATGCCCGCGCCCAACCGCTTGCAAAGCTGGCGAAAAGGCCGGTCGGTCACCCCGGCCATCGGGGCGACGATCAGGCGGTTCTTGAGGAGATGGGGGCCGATGCGCATAAGGAATGGCATTTTACCCTCGTCGCGGGTCCCGACCAAGCCGGTCGCGATTTGGCCGGGTGGAGCGATACGGGCGCAGCGGCTACCATAGAAAGGCACCATTCAAATCAACAGGGGAGGAGCAAACATGAGTTTCATGTCGGAATTCAAGGAGTTCGCGGTCAAGGGCAATGCCATGGACCTGGCGGTGGGTGTCATCATCGGCGCAGCGTTCGGCAAGATCGTCGAGTCGATCGTCAACGACCTCATCATGCCGCTCGTCGGTGCCGTTTCCGGCGGCTTCGACTTCTCCAACCTGTTCATCGCCCTGGACACGGTGCCAGAAGGCGTGGCAATGACGCTCGCGGAAGTGAAAAAAGCCGGGGTCCCGGTGTTCGCCTACGGCAACTTCCTCACCATCCTGCTCAATTTTCTCATCCTGGCGTTGATCGTCTTCATCCTGGTGAAGCAGCTCAACCGGCTGAAGAAGGACGCCCCCGCGGCTCCCGCGGCACCGCCCGAAGACGTCGTGCTGCTGCGCGAAATACGCGACAGCCTGAAAAAGTAAGCCGATCCGCAAACGAGGGCAGCCCTGGCCGGTTGCCCTTTCCGCAGGGCGCCGGGTCAGTGCGCCGCTTCCCAGTTGCGGCCCGCGCCGACACCGACGCGCAGCGGCACCTTGAGTTCGGCGACGTTGCACATGTGCGCCGGCAACTCTGCGCGTACACGGTCGAGCTCGTTTTCCGGCACCTCGAGGATGAGTTCGTCGTGCACTTGCAGCAACAGGCGGCTTTCCAGTTTCGCTTCGTCGAGCCAGCGCTGCACCGCGATCATCGCCAGCTTGATGAGGTCGGCGGCGGTGCCTTGCATCGGCGCATTGATCGCCGCGCGCTCCGCGCCCTGGCGGCGCTGCGGGTTTTTGGCGTTGATTTCGGGGAGGAACAGGCGACGCCCGAACACGGTCTCGACGTAGCCCCGGCTGCGCGCGGCTTCGCGGGTGCGCTGCATGTAGTCGGCCACCCCGGGGTAGCGCGCGAAGTAGCGGTCGATGTAGGCCTGCGCGGCGGCTCGCTCAAGGTTGAGCTGGCTCGCCAGGCCGAACGCCGACATGCCGTAGATCAGTCCGAAATTGATGACCTTGGCCATGCGCCGCTGGTCGCTGCTCACGTCCTCGAGCGGCACGCCGAACACCTCGGCGGCAGTGGCGGTGTGGATGTCGCGGTCCTCGGCGAAAGCGGTGAGGAGTCCGGCGTCGTCCGACAGGTGCGCCATGATCCTGAGCTCGATCTGCGAATAGTCGGCCGACACCAGCACGTGCCCGGGCGGCGCGATGAAGGCCTCGCGGATGCGGCGGCCCTCGGTGGTGCGTGCGGGAATGTTCTGCAGGTTGGGGTCGGCGCTCGCCAGCCGCCCGGTCACCGCGGTGGCCTGCGAATAGCTGGTGTGGAGGCGCCCGGTCTGCGGATGCACCATCTGCGGCAGCTTGTCGGTGTAGGTCGACTTCAGCTTGGCGAGACCGCGGTAATCGAGGATCGCGCGCGCGATCGGATGGTCGAGCGCCAGCAGCGCCAGCGTTTCCTCGTCGGTGGATGGTGCGCCGCCCGGAGTCTTCCTGACGACCGGCAGGCCCTTTTGCGTAAAGAGAATGTCGCCGATCTGCTTGGGCGAGCCGAGGTTGAACGGTTGTCCCGCCTCCTGGTAGGCGCGCTGTTCCAGCTCCAGCATCTTGCGGCCGAGTTCGCCGCTTTGCACCGCCAACAGCTGGCGATCGAGCAGCACGCCGGCGCGTTCCATACGGAACAGGATCTCGGCGACTGGCAGCTCGATGCGGCGGTACACGAAGTCGAGCGTCTCCACTGCGGCGATCTGCGGCGCCAGCACGTCGCGTACACGCAGGGTGACGTCGGTGTCTTCCGCCGCATATTCGCCGGCGCGCTCGATCGCGACCTGTTCGAAGCCGATGCGTGCGGCACCCTTGCCGGTAACGTCGTCATAGCTGATCGTCGCCAGCCCGAGGTGGCGCGACGCCAGATTGCCGAGCTCGTGCGACTGGTGTGCTTCGAGCACATAGGATTGCAGCAGGGTGTCGTCGATCACGCCGCCGAGCGCGATGCCGTAGTTCGCGAGCACATGGCGGTCGTACTTGAGGTGCTGGCCGATGATTCTGGGCGCCGGGTTTTCCAGCAGCGGTTTCAGCCGGGCGAGCGCGGCGTCGCGGTCGAGCTGCTGCGGTGCGCCGGCGTAATGATGCGCCAGCGGCAGGTACGCCGCCTCGCCGTGGGCGGTGGCGAACGAAATGCCGACGAGTTCCGCCTGCATTGCGTTGAGGCTGGTGGTTTCGGTGTCGAGCGCATACACCGGCGCCGCTTCCAGCCTGGTGATCCAGGCGTCGAGCCGGCCCGCGTCGAGGATCGTCTCGTAACGGACACGGTGTGCGCCGCTCTGGTCCTCGTCGGGCGCGGGCGGAATGCCGGCCGTGGCAGCCTCGAGCTCGCGCAGCCAGGCGCGGAACTCGTAGCGCTCGAATAGCCTCCGCTGCGCCTCGAGGTCGCGCGGCTTCAGCATGAGATCGTCGAAATCGAGGGGCAGTGCGACATCGGTCTTGATCGTGAGCAGCACGCGCGCCTGCGGCAGCCAGTCGCGGGCGGCGCGCAGGTTGTCGCCAGCCACGCCCTTGATGTCGTCGGCGTGCGCCAGCAGGTTGTCGAGGGTGCCGTATTCGGTGAGCCATTTCACCGCGGTCTTGGGACCGCACTTGGCGACACCGGGAACGTTGTCGACCGCATCTCCGATCAGGGTGAGGTAGTCGATGATGCGTTCCGGCGGCACGCCGAACTTGACGGCCACCCCGGACTCGTCGAGTGTTTCCTGGCTCATGGTGTTGACCAGCGTGACGTGGTCGTTGACCAGTTGCGCCATGTCCTTGTCACCGGTGGAGACGATGCTGCGGACCCCCCGCTGTCCCGCGTGCCGGACCAGGGTGCCGATCACGTCGTCGGCCTCGACGCCGTCGACGATGACGAGCGGCCAGCCTTCGGCACGGATCGCTTCGTGCAGCGGCCCGATCTGGCTGGCGAGATCGTCGGGCATCGGCGGGCGATTCGACTTGTATTCGGGATAGAGGTCGTCGCGGAAGGTCTTGCCCTTGGCGTCGAACACGCAGGCGATATAATCAGCCGCGTAGTCCTTGCGCAGCCGGTGCAGCATGGCGAGCACGCCCTTGATCGCATTGGTCGGTTCGCCTGCCGTGTTGCGCAGGTCAGGCAGTGCATGGAATGCGCGATACAGATAGGACGAACCGTCCACCAGAAGCAGTGTTCTTCTGGGCTGACTTACAATGAGATCGTTCACGAGGCGCTCAAAAATGCAGTTGGATAAATTGCCTGCCGCGGTTGACCCGAGGCGGACCGACGAGATCAATTACTCGGCGCGCGAGTCGTGGCGGATGCTGGGAATTATGGCAGAGTTCGTCGAGTCGACCGAACGGCTGGCGTCGATCCGCCCAGCGGTGTCGATCTTCGGCAGCGCACGCACGCCGGCCGATCACGCGTACTACATGCTCACCGAGGACATCGCACGCAAGCTGTCGGATGCCGGGTTTTCGGTGGTCTCAGGCGGCGGCCCCGGCATCATGGAAGCCGCCAACAAGGGCGCCTATTTCGGCAAATCGCCGAGCGTCGGGCTCAATATCCAGTTGCCGCACGAGCAGAGCGCCAATCTCTACCAGGACATCAGCCAAACCTTCCAGCATTTCTTCGCGCGCAAGGTCATGTTCGTCAAGTTCGCTGCCGCCTATGTCGTCATGCCCGGCGGTTTCGGCACCCTGGACGAACTGTTCGAGGCGCTTACCCTGGTGCAGACGGGGAAAATCGCGCCCATACCGATCGTCCTCGTCGGCTCGCCATTCTGGAAAGGCCTTGCCGACTGGCTGAAGACCACGCTGGTGAGCGAGGGCATGATTTCCCCCGAGGATGTCGACCTGGTGCGCGTGATCGACAAACCTGAAGACGTGGTCGATGCCATCTTCAGTCACTATGAAAAACGCGGCTTCATCCCGTCGCCCGCCGAGCGCGAAATCCAGCTTTTCCTTTAAATCGGCCAGATACCCGCATTTTCCGGAGCCCGTCATGCGCTACTCCTTCCTGCTGTTGGCCCTGCTGTTGAACGGCCCCGTCGCTGCGGCTGGGCCGTCCGACCGCCCGCCAGACCTGAAACCGGTGCCCGATGGCCCGCCCGGCCCCGACGATGCGCCGCAGGTGACGATCAAGCCGAGCAGCCAGGGGCGCGTGGTGGAATACCGCGCCAACGGCAAGCTCTACATGCTGAAAGTCATCCCCAAGGTCGGCAAGCCGTATTACCTGATCGACCAGAAGGGCGACGGCCAGTTTGCACGCCAGGACAGCCTCGATTCCGGAATGCGGCCGCCGATGTGGGTGATCAAGGAGTTCTGATTAGGGCGTGTTAACCCTAATTTCACGCCCGCGACGAGGCCGATTCGGGTTGCAGGCCGCGAAGCGAGACGCGCCGCAGTGTCGTTCACTGCAAGTGGCTTGCGACAAAGGGATGCGCACGAATCGGCCCGTCCCTTCGGGTTGCCGCGAGAAAGCGCGTCTGCGGCGTTGCACCGCTTGGCAAGGGATGGCCCTTGCCTTCGCGCCGCGCCTTGCGTCCATCGCTTTCTCGCGGCAACGCGGGCGTGAAATTAGGATTAACACGCCCACTGCGTCGGTTAGAATCCGCCGCATGAATACCGATTCCAGTCAGGACATTCCGCGCAAGCTCGCGGCCAGCCAGGGTTTGCAGTGGGTAGTCGCGGGCTTTCGCCTGTATCGCAAGAATCCTCTTTTACTGTCTGCCGCGTTCGCGGTGCTGTTCGGCACGGTGATGGGGCTCGGGCTGATCCCTGTCGTCGGCGGCCCGCTGTCGGAACTGGCCTCGCCGCTGATGGTGGCCGGTTTCATGGCGGCGTACCGCGCGCTCGATAGCGGCCGGGAACTCGGACTGCCGCAATTTTTCGCCGGGGTCCAAGGGCCGGCGATCCCGCTGATGACGGTGGGTGCGGTGCAGTTGCTCGGCACCCTGCTGATCAGTCAGGTCATGCTCGGCATGGGCTTCGATCCGCAGGCCCTCATGGCGGCTGCGCAGTCGCAGCAAAAGGATCCGGCGCAAATGCAGGCGATCCTGAATCAGTCGATGCCTGCACTGCTGACCGGACTGGCGCTGTTCACCCCGTTGATCATGGCGACCTGGTTCGCGCCTGCGCTGATCCTGTTCGGCGGCGCCCGTCCGGCGACCGCCTTGGGCGTGAGCTTCAAGGCCGTAATCAAGAACTGGGCAGCGATGCTGGTCAACGGTTTGGCGCTTGGCCTGCTGTTGTTCGTCGCCGCGCTGGTGCCGTTGCTTTTGGGTCTGCTGGTCGCGATGCCGGTGCTGTTCGGTTCGCTGTACGCCTCGTATCAGGCGATTTTCGCGGTGTGGGCGGACGAGGGTCTGTAAACGTCTATTTCGCGCCCGCGACGAGGTCGATTCGGGATACAGGCCGCGAAGCGGGACACGTCGCAGTGTCGTTCACTGCAAGTGGCGCGCGACAAAGGCATGGGCCCGAATCGAGCCGTCCCTCCGGGTTGGGGGGGGGGGGGGGGGGAGGGGGGGGGGGGGGGGGGGGGGGGGGGGGGGGGCGGCGGGCGGGGGCCGGGCGCGGGGCGGGCGCGCGGGAGCGGGGGGGGGGCGCGGAGAGGCCCGGGCCCGCCCCGCCCCACCAGGGGGCCGGCGCGGCCCGGGCGGCGCCGGGGGAG
>JANJWF010000017.1 GCA_024709685.1 Thiobacillus sp. | reverse complement strand
ACGACGCCGGTGTCGAAGGCGCCGGAATAATTCGCACCCGTCGCGGCCGCGAGGTTCACCGTATAGGTCAGGACGTCGCCCGCGGTCGGCTGCGTCGTCGGACTCACCAGCTTGGAAACGCTGACCGAAGGCTCGACGATGGTGATCGCGGCGGTCGGCGAACCGACCAGCGGCGCGGCTGCCCCAGTGTAGGTGTACGACGCGGCGTTGGTGAAGGTGTCACCCGCATCCGTGGTGCCGCTGTTGGCGACGCGCGCGGTCACGGTGATGACCGCCTGTTGGCCAGCCGGAATGGTGCCGAGGTTCCAGCTAAGCGCCTGGCCAGACTGCCCGGTGGTGAGCGTGAGCGGCACGCCGTTCAGCGTGGCTGTCGCGTTCACGAAAAGCAGGGACGGGTCGAGCGTATCGCTCGCCACCACGCCACCGAGGGGGTCGGCGAACGGCGCACCCGGTACGGTGATCCGGTAGGTCACCGTCTCGCCTATCGTCGCCTCGTTCTTCGCTGGGGCGATGGCCTTGGCGGGCGGTTGCGGCGACTGGACCCTGATCCGGGTGGGATCGCCATTCGGGCCGAGGAGCGCGGGAACACCGACATAGGGGTCATCGCTGACGCCGGAATGTGTCACACCAAACTCGTCGGTGCCCGTGAGGCTCGCCTGGTTGAGGAGGTCGAAGGGAACGCTCGGCGGTGCGGCGAGCGTGACGTCGAACTGAACCTGATACTGGGTGTTGGAGTCGAGCGTCAGGCCGGTGATCGTGATGCTGCCCGCCCCGCCGGTGCCACCCGCCGGATTTACCGACAGTTGCGTGCCGGCCGGAAGATCCGAGCCCGCAAGCGTAAGCGAGCCCGGGAGGATGGCAGCCGCTCCTCCCAGCGCGCCGAGATCGTCCGTGATCGAGATCCCGCTCAGCCTGGGAAGCGTGAAATTCTGGATCTGCAACGTGTAGCGCAGGATGTTGCCAGGCGCAGCCGTGGCGGCCGGGGAAGCGCCGGTGCTCAGGTTGGCGACCGATTTCAGGAAGTAGTAGCCCTGCGCCGCGGCCGTGATCGTATAGGCATCCTGGAAATCGGAGGTGCCCGGTGTGCCGTTGGTGAGCTGGTTATCGTATTGAAGGCGCGTCGCGTTGGTGCTCGCATCGTTGAACCACCGGGTCGCGCCGGCGACGTTGGTATAGGTACCAGAGGGCGCAGACGCGGGGTCAAAGCGGGCGTCGTATTTGAGAACGAAGTGCTCGCTCGGCCCGAGCCTGGCCGCAGCCGTATCCTTCAGGGTCACGCTGAGCGTACAGCCGCTGTAGGTGGCCGTGTAATCGGTGTCCTTGACCAGGGTTATCGAGGTCGTCCCGTCGGCCGTGAGTTTTTGTGCGCTGAGGGTCGACAGCGGCGAAGTGCCGCACATCCCGGTAGGTAGAACATCGGTGATCGTCGCGTTCCACGCGTCGTAACCGCCGATATTTTGTACATTAACCGTGAAGGGTGCCGTCCCATTCAGGTTCAGGTTGGTCACCGTGCTCGACTTGTCGACCACGAGATCCGGGCCCACGATGGTCATGGATTCCGAGATGCCGTTCTGGCCCGGCAGGTTGTCCTTGAAGATGCCGTTGATCGTCTTGTCGAACGTCCACGTGGCGGTATTGAAGAACGTCGTCCCAATCGTGTTCGAGTCGAGCAGGACCACTTCGAGCTCGACGACGAGTTGCGCGCCGGCTGCGATGTTCGGGTAGAAGAAATGCAGGTTTGTCGACGTGCCCAGGTTCTGGAGCGAGCCGAGCGCAGTGGTGCTGCCATCCGCGTTCTTCAAGTAGGCGGTGTTGCCCACGTATTCGAGATCCGCACCGGTCTTGGTGAGATCGTCGTAGAGATGGACGTCAGCCAGGGCGGACTCGTCGGTCACGGGAATCTGGTATTCGTAGCCGCCCGCGGTCAGCAACATCATCACCGGCATGGTGAGCGTGTACTTGAAGGGCACCCCGATGGCGGCGGTGGCTTGCCCCACCGGGTTTTGCTTCTTGATCGCGTCGACCGGCAGCATGAAGGCCTGGCACTTCGGATCGATATTGTTATACGAGCCGTTCGTCCACCACATCCAGAAGTCGGAGAAGGTGGGGTCGTTACACGACATGCCGCCGCTGTAGTAAACGTTGTCAAAGACGATTACGAAGTCTTGATGTTGCGGGAAATTGAAATTGATATTGGTGATGGGAAACCCACCGATGGACTGCGGAAAGTTCTTGATCGCGCAGTCCGCGTCGATACCGAACGTGGAATTGGCCTTTACCTGAGCGTACACGCTGGGCTTGGAGCCATCGACGACATAGCTCGGGTTCTTTTGTGTGCCAACGTTGTCGTAATCCGAGCACAGCGCCCCCGCCGCCTGCGCCGAGGATACGGCGCCCAGCATCAGCGCAAAGCCGGCAAGCCCCTGCAGCGCGGACCGCGGTTCGCGCACCCGTGCTCCGTGCCGCGTGGCGTGCGCAGCCGAGGGGCCGACGGAATGGGATTCTCGCAGCCGCAGCAGATCACGGGCGGTAGCAAACGCCTTCTGGACCGACACCACGGTTTTCAGCGCAAGGTTCTTCAGTTCGGTCGCCTGTCTACGGAAAAGATTGCTCATCGGCCTGGACACGTCGTTCACGAATTCGCTGCTGTTGTTTGTGAGAAGTTGGGCAAGGACGTAGTGTCGAATTGGTATCGGTTGTGTCGAATTGCTAACGGCTCACCTGAAGGCTTCTTGAGTCATTCCAGATTTTTTTTTGAGGTTTGATGGGTGGGCAACGCAGCGCCACCCGCGAGGAATTCGGCGCGCCACAGCACCTCGAAGATTGGTTGAGGCGAGTCTTGTCCTGCCCATCGCCGCGCGCTCGGGTGGCCTTGGCACAGGGCGATTTTGTTCAGTGATGCGCCGAACTGTCGGCTGCCGCCCTTGAGGAAGCAGCCGAAAGGCGGCATTCCCGTCAGCCCGCCGGCAGGAAGTCGATCGGGTAGAGGATCTTGGTGGTCGGCACGCCTTCCTTCTCGCCGAAGTTGAACTTGAATACGCGCTCGACGATATCCGACGACAACGCGGCGGAGTTCAGGTCGGTCGACTGCACCCGGCACGCCGAAACACGACCGTCCGGCTCGATGGTCAGCGCCAGCACCATCTTGCCGCGCAG
>JANJWF010000003.1 GCA_024709685.1 Thiobacillus sp. | reverse complement strand
ACCCCGAGACGCGTTCGATGTTGACGATGTCCAGATGCGCGAAGGGCTCGTCGATGAAGACGAAGCCGCCGGGCCGTGATTCTTCCATCATCAGCGCCACCAGCAGGATCAGCGATTTCATCACCTGCTGACCGCCGGAGGCGTCGCCGTCGTTCATGCCCATGAATCCCTTGGCGTCGAAATCGAAGCGCACAGCCAGCCCGGCTTGCGCCAGCGTCACGTCGTCGTTGCCGAGCGCGACGGGTTCGTGTTCGACCTTGATGCCAGCGACTTCGCCAAGCGTCTTGAGGTTTTTGGCGTAGCGCCCAACCGTGTGGCGCAGCACGGCGATGTAATTCTCGCGTGCAGCCTGGGTCTGCTCGATGGCCTGCGCGTTGTCGCGGCGGCGCGCGGCAAGGTCGGCCTCCATTTGCCGGAAGTTGTCGGCGATCTTGTCACGCAGCAGAACGACGCTGTCGTCGGTTTCCCAGCTTTCGTCAGCGAAGCGAGCGTCGATCTCGGCCAGCCGGCGGTCGATATTGGTCGCGTCGCGCCACTTGTCCAGCAACTGCTGATTGGCCGAGGCATCGCGCCAACCAGCAGGCATCGTGCGATGGTCGCGCCGCAGCTTCAAACGGCGGCGGATTTGTTCGTCGCGTCCGCTGCGGTTCTCGCGCTCGGCGATTTCACCATCAAGACGGGTCGTTTGGGTGTCGAGCGCAGTGCGCCGAGCGAGCAGATCCGTATAGGCGGTGTCGGCGGCTTCGCGCTCCTGCTGCGCCGCCAGTACGCCGTTGTCACGGCGGCGCAGTACCAGCGCCTCGTATTGCGTGCGCGCCTCGGCGAATTCGGCGGCGCGCTGGGCGAGTTGTGCGGTAGCCGTTTCACCGGTCAGTTGCGCTTTCGTGGCGTTGATCCTGCCGGCGAGATCGCGCTGCTGAGTTTTGAGCGGGGCGAGCCGCTTGTCGAGCGCGGCGCGCTCGTCGCGCAGCGCGTCCAGCCGCGCGCGGCCGAAGCGCATCTGTTCGGGTGCGGCGTGGCGGCCGCCACGCCGTTCGCGCAGATAGCCGCTGCGTGTGATCCAGTCCTCGCCGCGCGGCAGCTTGCTGCCCGCAGTGACGTCTTCGACGCGGCGGGTGCGTTCCAGCGTGCGCAGCAGCCATTCGGGTACGGCGCTGGAAAAACGCACCACTTCGAGCAACGAACCCTGTGGCGGCAGGCCCGCGCTCACGCATTCGGGCACGATGAAGTTGCGGTAGCGAAGCTTTTCGCCGAGCGCCATCGCGCGTTCGGCATCGCGGCCATGTTCCAGAAGCACGATATGGGCGAAGGGCGCGAGCGCGGCCTCGACCGCGGGCTGCCAGCCCGCATCGATGATTTCGACGACGTCGGTGAGCAGGTGGTGGGCGATGTCGGCGGTGGCGAGCGCCTGGCGGAATGCGCTCACGTCGTGTGGGTCGGCGCGGCGACCGGCTGCCAGGTTTTCCAGCATCTCGTCGAGCTGAGCCTGGCGCTGCTGCAGGGCGGCGATTTTCACCAGCAAATCGGCACGTTGCGATTCGAGGGCTTCGATTTCGCGCGCATCGGCCACGTGTCCGCCAGCAGCCTGTGCTTGCTCTTCCAGCCGTTGCTGCTGTTTGACGAGAATTTCCCAGCCACCGAGCTCATGGTTGATCTCGTTCAAGAACTTGTTCTGGTTGGCTTCGTTCTCGCTCGCTGCCTTTTTACGAAGTCGCGCCTGCGCGAGCGCGGCATCGAGCGCATCCGATTCCAGCGCCAGCGTGGCACGTTCGTTGCGCCTGGCGCGCCAGTCGCGGCGTTGCGTCAGCAGCGTACGCGCGGCGTGCTCGGCCTCGCGCTGCAGCAGGCAGTGCTCGAGGCGTGGGCGGGTCTCGCTGACGAGTTCGACGCGTTCCTGGTTGAGGCGCTGCCACTCGCGATAGCGGTTGACCTTCTGTTCGTGTTTTTCGAGGTTGTTGCCCAGCGCCTCGAGCTGATTCTGGGCGGCGTCGAGTTCGTGCGTGGTGTGTTCCTGGTGGTGGCGGGCTTCCAGATAGCGGTCGAGGACCTCCTTGTCGCCGAACACCTGGAACACCAGATCGAGCAATTCGCGTGGCGAGAGTTCGCACAGCTTGTCGGTCTGGCCCTGTTCGAGCGAGAGCACGCGGGCGATGGCGGGCGACAGGCCGGCGGAATGCAGGGCGCGCTGGTAGTCGCGCACGCCGAATTCCTCGCCCTTCGTTTCGATTTCGGCAAGGCTGACCTCGCCGTCGGCGATCCAGTATTTGCGCGTCCAGTCGCCGCCGCGTCTGTCGATGCGGCAGGCGAGCGTGATGCGGTCGCTGGTGTAGGGCAGGCCGAACGGGCGGCGGCTGGAACCCGGTGCGCGCTGGTTGTCGATCACCCCGCGCAGCCAGCAGAAATCCTCGCCGTTGCGTCGCACATAGCGCTTGTAGTCGCGTTTCTTCGAGCAGTCGAGCGCGAGCAAGGTGCGCAGGGCGTCGAGCAGCGTGGTCTTGCCCGAGCCGTTGGGGCCGGAGATGGTGACGATGGAGGCATCGAGCGGCAGGCGGAAACTGCGCCAGAAATCCCAGTGGACGGCTTCGAGTTCGAGCAGGCGGAACATCAGGATTCGTCCTCCGGTGCGGCTGCGGACTCGAGTGCCGGGTCGGGTTGGGCGTGCTCTTCGAACGTCGGGCCTGATTGGGCGTGCTCTTCGAGCACGCCGCGTTGTTTCAGCAGATCGGAGAGGGCGCCTTCGAGGATGCGCGGCGCGAACTCGGCGTAGTCGAACGCCAGGTCCAATAGCGGGCCTTCGTGAATGACCTTGTTGCGGCGTTCGATGAAGCCCAGTCGCGACAGCTGCGGCAGCGCGAACTGTTGCAGGCGCGCTTTCCCCCCGAGCAGCTTGCCGTAATCTTCCAGCAGCACGTTTTCAGGAATGCCGCGCGAGGCGTCGCGGGCCGCCGCCGTGAGCTTCACGGTCTCGAACAACTCGTTCTGCGCGCCGGCCTGACTCGATTCGCTGGCCAGCTGGCGTTCGCGCTTGGGCAGGATGATGAGCGCCCACAGGATGACCAGCAACGCGACCGCATCCTTGGGCAGACCGATGTTCGACGCCTGCCAGGCATCGTTCTGCTCGAACACGGCGGCTTCCTGTTCGCGGGCGAGGGCGACCGACACATGCGCGGCGAAAGGCTGGGCCAGAAGGCGCAAACCGCTGGCGGCCAAGCGCGTTTCGACTTCGTCTCGGAAGCTGGCGTCCACCAGCAAACGGCGTACGTCGACGTCGTCGCGCGGCAGGAAACGCAGCGCGAGGAGGCGGGCAATCAGTCGGGCGGCGGGGTCAGTGTTCATGCGGGAGACTCGTCGTTGTTTTCCTGCGGCTGGATGCGGCCTGCGCTGATCCAGGCCACTTCGCCGCGTCCCACCGCTTGCATGGCGTCGTCCCATTGCAGCGTCAGCGGCAGGTCGGCCAGCGGCGCGAGCTCGGGGCCGATGTTGGTCTCGCCGATCAGGGCGAGCAGCGAAAGTCGGTACGATGCCGAACCGAAGCTGCCGCCGACGACGGTGTCGGCGACGCTGGCGCTCGAGCTCAGGCCGACAAGCATGCGCGTGAGTTCGACGAGTTCGCGCGGCGGTTCGAGCGGGACGTCGCGGGTGTACTCGATTTCGGCAGGCGTGGGCATGGCCGAGGTTTTGCGATCGGGTTGCTCGCGTGCGATGAATTCCTCGGTGTTGTCGAGCATGACGTCCGGCAGCACGAAGCTGCATTCCGGCGTGCTCGCCAGTTGTCCGTCGGCGAATGCGGCGAGCTGGTCGAGGTTCAGCGTTTGCAGCCAGGCCGCGAGTTCCGAGGTGGACACACCGTGCGCCAGATGCACCTGCTGACGCGCGATGGCCGCCAGCTCGCGCTGGAACACCGAGGCCATGCGCAGCAGTCTCGACTGACGCTGGCCGATGCTCTGCGCAAGCCTCCAGGTGGTGTCGTCGAGGCCTGCATCGGTGAGGTTTTTCATCACTGCGTTGGCGCGTTCGAGCCATTGCTGCACCGAGGCGAGTTTGGCTTGTGCGGCACGCAGGCGAAATTCGGAGCCCGATGCCACGGCCTGCGCGAATGCTTCTTCCAGTTCACCCAGCCGCGCCAACAAATGCGCGAGTGCCTCGGGTGCGAGCTTGCCGACCGAGGCGCCTGCCGCTACCTGCGCGGCCAGAAAACCCAGCTCGCCGTCAGTCTCGGCATTGAATGTCAGCAGATTCGATAGCGCCGACAGCACCATGCGGCCTTCGGTCGAAAGCTGGTACACGCGGCGCTCGCCATCCCACAGCAACAGGCTGTGTTCCCGCAGCCGCGCCAGCACGGTATTGAGCTTGGTTTGAGACAGGTACGCGAAATGCGACTCGAGTTCGCGTGGCGTCCATTCCGGCGCGTCGGCGCGCAGGCCGATTTCGCGCAGCACCATCAGACGGATCAGGACTTCTTCGTCGCCGCCGCGAAACAGCGCAATCAGTGCTCCGATCAAGGGGCGCGCGGCGAGAAGCGGAAACAGCGGCGGAATGTCTTCCGCGATGAGGCCGGGCGCAAGAAATTCCGCCAGGTTCGCACTGTCTCCAGTGGCATCCATCACACCCCCTGTTTCAGGCTGGCCTCGATGAACACGTCGAGGTCGCCGTCGAGCACTTTCTGCGTGGCGGAGACTTCGACGTTGGTGCGCAGGTCCTTGATGCGCGAGTTGTCCAGCACGTAGCTGCGGATCTGGTGGCCCCAGCCGACGTCCGCCTTGCCGGCCTCGAGCTTGTCCTGCTCGGCCTGGCGCTTGCGCAGCTCGGCTTCGTACAGTTTCGACTTCAGCATCGACATCGCTTCGGCGCGGTTCTTGTGCTGCGAGCGGTCGTTCTGGCACTGCACCACGATGTTGGTCGGCAGGTGGGTGATGCGCACCGCGGAGTCGGTCTTGTTGATGTGCTGGCCGCCGGCGCCGGACGCGCGATAGGTGTCGATGCGCAGGTCGGCAGGGTTGATGTCCACTTCGATCGAATCGTCGACTTCCGGATAGACGAACACGCTAGCGAAGCTGGTGTGGCGCCCGCCCGACGAGTCGAACGGAGATTTTCTCACCAGGCGGTGCACGCCGGTTTCGGTGCGCAGGTAGCCGTAGGCGTATTCACCCTCGATCTTGATCGAGGCGGACTTGATGCCGGCGACGTCGCCTTCGGATTCCTCCAGCAGTTCGGCCTTGAAGCCCTTGCGCTCGGCGTATTTCAGGTACTGCCGCAGCAGCATCGACGCCCAGTCGCAAGCCTCGGTGCCGCCGGCGCCGGCCTGGATGTCGAGGAAGCAGTTGCTGGGGTCGGCCGGGTTGTTGAACATGCGGCGAAATTCCAGCGTGGAGACGTCATTTTCGATGGCTTCGATATCGGCCTGCACCGCGGCAAGCGTGTCGTCGTCGTCTTCCTCGCGCGCCATCTCGAACAGTTCGGCCGCGTCCTTCAGGCTCGATGCCACGCGGTCGAGTACCAGCACCACGTCTTCCAGCGCCTTGCGCTCGCGGCCCAGTTCCTGGGCACGGGCGGCGTCGTTCCAGAAGTCCGGCGCTTCGGACAGGCGGCTGACTTCTTCCAGGCGGTCTTTTTTTACCGCGTAGTCAAAGAAACCCCCTGAGCTGGGTGGCACGCTCGGCCAGGTCGGCGAGGCTGGATTCGATCTGATTGAGGCTTTCGGCTTCCATGACAGGGCTCGTTGGCTAGGCGGAAAAACCGCGAATTATAGCCCAGGCGGCGACCATCCCCACTCCCACCGTGCCCATCCCGGCGATCGCGTGGCGCGCCATCTGCCAGCCGCCGATGGTGAACGTGAGGATGGATTTGAATACCAGATTGGCCAGCAGCGCGAGCACGATGACGTTGACCACCACGGCTACCGACAGCTTGTCCAGATTGTGCAGCCGCAGGCTCGACAGGGTGATGGCGTCGACATCGGTCAGCCCCGATATCAGCGCCACCGTGTACAGGCCGCGTGGGCCCATCCAGTCGGACAGCCAGGCCGCGGCCAGCAGCACCACGCCGTACATCAGGCCGAACCCCAGTGCCGGACGCAGCTCGGTGGGGTTGCCCATCGCCAGCGGGGGCAGTTCGCCGTGCGGCTGCAGGCGCCGCACGCCGTAGGCGGCACCGAGGCCGCCGGCGATCAGCCCGCCGACCAGCACCGGCAGCAGTTGCGGCAGCACGGTGGGCGCGACGACCGCCGCCAGCACGCCCAGCCGCACCAGCACCACCAGATTGGCGAGCACGATGACGATGACGGCCACCGGAAGCATCTCGCGGCTGGCACGGGCATGGCGGCTGAATGCCAGGGTGGTGGCGGTCGACGACACCAGCCCGCCGAGCAGGCCGAGCACGGCCGCGCCGCGCTGCTGTCCCACCAGCCGCAGGGCGGCGTAGCCCGCCAGCCCGACGCCGGCGATCAGCACCACCATCCACCAGATCTGGTACGGGTTGATCGCACCGTAGGGGCCGTAATTCCGATTCGGCAGCAGCGGCAGGATGATCAGCGACAGCACCGCGAACTGCAGCACCGACAGCAGGTCGCGTCGGGTGAGGTGCTCGCTGATGCCGCGCAGTTCCGGCTTGAAATACAGCAACAGGGTTGCCGTGATTCCCAGCATCACTGCCAGCTGGATCTCGTCGTGCCACACCAGCACGCCGAGGCCGTAGCACAGCATCAGCGCCGCCACCGTGGTCGTTCCCGGGTCGCCATCGGCTTGCTGCGGCGCATGCAGATAGGCCGCGATCATCATGCCGCCGACCAGCAGCAGGCCCGCCGCGATCAGCCACGACGCACCCAGCGCCGCCGCCAGATGCGCGGCCAGCGCGCCCAGCAGTGCGGTCAGCGCGAAGGTGCGCAGCCCCGCCTTGGCGGCGGGATTGCGCTCACGCTCCAGCCCCATCAGCAGGCCGATCGCCATCGCCACCACGTAGCGCGGCAGCGAGGCCAGTTCGGGGGGCAGCCAGGCGATCAGTTCGTTCATCTCGAGGGGCTTTTTCGAAACGATGAATTGTGACCGAACTCGACGAAAGAACAAATCGAAGATGGCCAGGGGAGAAGCCGCGTCACGTCACTGACAGTGGCGCCACACCCCGCGCTGCGGCGATATGCCACATTCCGGAAGCCGAACCGTCTCATTAGAATTCGCCGAGCAAAACAAGACAAGGTGATCCGATTATGACAATTAAGCCATTCGCCCTTTGCATGGCCATCCTGCCCGTCGCCGCGCTTGCCGAGGACACAAGCCTCGACGAAATTTCCATCACCGCCACCCGTGAAGCCCGCGCCAGCGCCGAGGTACCGCAGGCGATCGCCGTGGTGGGCAAGGAGGCGCTGGAGGACAAGCGCATGTTCAACCTCAAGGAGGCGCTCCAGGGCGTCCCGGGGGTGCTCATCGACACCAAGAACGGCGGTAGCGACGCCCGCCTGATCATCCGCGGCGCCGGGCTGAAGGCGGCCTACGGCATCCGCGAGGTCATGGTGCTGCGCGACGGCGTGCCGCTCAGCGATCCGGACAGCTTCACGCGGCTGGACTTCGTGGACACCCAGGACATCGAGCGCATCGAGGTCGCCAAGGGGCCCGGCAACCTGTTCGCTGCCGGCAGTGTGGGGGGAGCTGTCCAGATCTTCTCCAGGTCCGTGTTCGACGAGACCGCCAACAACCTGAAACTGGGCGTGGGCACGGAAGGCACGCAAAACGCCCACCTGCGCTATGGCAAGGTGTTCGGCGACCAGGCCCTGGCCGTCACCGCCACCCACCGCAACATGGACAACGACTGGCGCGCCTGGAACGAATTCGACACCACCCAGGCTTCGCTGAAGCATGGACTGGTGCTGGAGGAGGGCACCCTGGAGAGCGAGATCTCCTACGCCGAGACCGACATGCAGTTGCCCGGTTCGATGAACAAGACCCTGTACGATCAGTTCGTGCGCAGCGGCGAACAGACCGCCACCTCCGAGGCGTGGAAGCACTCCGGGCGCTATTCCAAGGTCTGGTTCCTCAATACCAAGTACGAGGTGGAGCACGGCAATTTCACCTTCAAGCCGCGCCTCTACTACAACACCTGGTATCACTATCATCCGGTCACCGGCATCATCAACGAATCCGAGGACTGGGTCTGGAACCTGGGCACGGATATCGAAGGCCAGTGGCGACATGCAGGCGGCACGCTGGTCGGCGGGGTGACCGTGCGCCAGGAACGCACGCCCGATTCGCGCAAGTACCAGTACCGGGACGTGACCAGGGGGTTCGGCGGACGTATCACCGCGACCCTTTCCGACGCCAAGGGCACCCTGGCCGAGATCGACGATGCTACCAGCCTGCTCACCGGCGTCTACCTGCAGGAATCCTGGCGGCCAACCGAGCGCTGGATCGTCGATCTTGGCATGCGCTACGACGTCGTCGACTTCACCGACGACAACAACGAGATATGGAAATACGACTACTCCGCCGGCACTTATGTCGCCGGTGCCGGCGTCACCCATTCCGACAAGACGTTCTACCTGCCGGCACCCAAGATCGCCGCGACTTATCGCCTGACCGACGCCCTGCACCTGTTCGGCATGGTCGCCGAGGCGGGGCAGATCCCCTCGCAGAGCGAATTCTCCAGCAACCCTGCGCTGGAAGCTCCCGTCTCGCGCAATTACGAGATCGGTCTCAAGGGCCGCGGCAAGGCCTGGGAATTTGATGCCAGCGTCTACTACAACCCGATTGAGAATGAGATCGTCCAGCAGGTCAACGACGGGGTGACCGAATACGTGAACGCCGGAGAAACCGACAAGAAGGGCCTGGAACTGGCGGGCCGCCTCGAACTCGGGAGGGGATGGGATATCGGCGGCCACTACGGCTATGCCGACTACACCTACGACGAGTTCTCCGAGCCGGTGCGGGTGAGCGGCGTGACGAGCAACATGGACCGCGCCGGCAACCACCTGCCCTTCGTGCCCAGGCACCAGTACGGTGTCTTCGTCGGCTGGAAGCCGGCCGCCAACTGGCGCGTGCGCTTGACCTCCAACACCTGGGGCGAGTACTGGCTGGACAACGCCAACACCGAGAAGTACGAAGGCTGGGAATGGATTACGAGCCTGTCGGTCGCCCATGAGCACAAGGGCCACTCCCTCACCTTGAGCGCCGACAACCTGTTTGACGAGCATTACGCCGCCGAGGTGAAGAAGGACACCGCGGGCAAGGTGAGCTACACGGCCGCCACGCCGCGCACCCTGATGCTGACCTACCGTTACGGCTTCAAATGAGGTCTGCCATGCGTTTGATCACCACGGGTTTGCTGTGTGTCTGTGCCGGGCTCGCCCAGGCGGCAGGGAGCGGGCACAACGGGCACGGCGATGCCCCGCCACGTGGCGCCCCGCGGGCCTGGACCGACCTGCCCTTGATCGAAGTGGTACCGGGCCGGGACCGGAGGCAGGCAACGTTCCGCCTGGTGAATCTGGAGGCGGCCTCGATCAAGGCGTTCGCCCCCGGCGAGCGGGCGCCCCTGCCGGAGGGGGTGCGCTTCAAGAGCAAGCGGCCGTCGTGGGACATTCTTCCCGATTTCAACGGACGCTTCGCGCTGCAATCGCAGGGTGTGGGCAACTATCATTGGCTGCTGGCGCGGCAGGAATCACCGGAAAGCGTAATCGTGGCCAGCACCGCCCACTACTTCCCCAATCCGGGCCCGGCCCCTACCGACATGCTGGCACGTTCCAAGAGCGAACTCGAGATCGCCCCCGCACCCTTGCCGCGCGAGCACAACCGTTACCGTGAAAACCAGGCGCATCGCTTCGAGGTGCGCTTCCAGGGCGCACCCCTGGCCGGCGCCACGGTCAGCTTCACGAACAGCGCCGGAACCCGGACGCAGTTCGTCAGCGATTCCGCCGGTCGCGTCCGGGTGCATTTCCCCGAGGATGTGCAGCCCGCCGCGACGGGCCGCCACGGTAGGGGGCCCGCCAACAGTTTCGTGCTGGCAGTGGCGCACGATGCCGGCGGGCGGCATTACCTTACTGCGTTCAACTACAGTTACGGCGAGGATGGCTACACCGGCCGGAGCCTCGCCTGGGGCGGCGGCTTCATGGCGCTGGGCAGCCTGATCGCACTGCCGCTGATCGTGCGCCGCAAGGAGAGCAAACGTGGCTGATGCATCGAACGCCTCCGTTTTCACCCTCGGCCGCATACGCCTGGCGGTGCAGCTCGTCATGTTGTTCGTCACCGTCTGGGGAAGTGCGCTGGTGGGACACTACGCCGCGGAAAAAATCTCCAGTTCGCTGCCTGCCCTGTCATGCGCCTACGATCAGGCCGACGGCGCCTACTGCGTGTTGATCCCGCTCCAGCATCAGATGCACCATCGGGTCGGCGAGATGATCCAGCAGACCGGGCAATTCGCCCTGACCATGCTGTTGCCGCTGGCCTTTACCTTCCTGGCCTTCTACGTCTTCTATTTCTTCCTGGGCAAGGCATTCTGCGGCTGGGTCTGTCCACTCGGCACGATCCAGGAAAGGCTCCACCGCCTTGGTCGGCTATTGCGCCGGCCTTTCCACCACCTGTCGGAGCCAGCGGTCAGGCGCATGCGGCCGGTGAAGTGGTTGCTCCTGCTAGGCCTGGTGCTGGGGCTCCCCCTGGCCGCCGGGCTGGGGGTGACGCCGCACACGACCGGCGACGCTTTCTGCCAGGTCTGTCCCTCGCGTCTTGCGACCACCCTGCTCACCGGCGACGGCGAACAGGCGGCGATCCGCACCGGCGGCGTCCTCGATTTCGCCCTCGGTGCGCTGGCCAACACCCTGTTCGGTTTTGTCCTGATCGCCAGTCTGGCGGCACGCCAGCCGTTCTGTCGCATCTGCCCGCTGCTGGCGGTGAATGCCGCCTTCCAGCGTCTGTCACCGATGCGCCTGGTGAAGCAGCCGCATGACAAGTGCGAGAAGTGCGGGATCTGCACCAAGGCCTGTCCGATGGACATCCCGGAAATCTGGCATGAATCGGGAAGCAAGGCGTTTTCCGAGGACTGCACCCTGTGCGGTCGCTGCGCCGAATACTGCCCGGACGATGGCATCATCCAGCTCAAGTTCGGCCCTGCCAGCCTGTTTGCCTCCAGTCGCGCCTATTACAAGGCACGGGTGAAGGAGGAGGGCCCGCAAGGCGGGAGCAAGGTGGTGCGCTGGTTTCCGCGAAGGACCGGCGATGCTTGAGTCGGCAGGCCTCTTTTCCGCCTGGCTGCTCGGTGTCTCGCTCGGCCTGACCGCCTGCACCATTTCCTGCCTGCCTTACATGGGGGCCTGGGTGATGGCGCGCGAGCGCAGCCTGGTGCTGGCCGATACCAGCCTGTTCCTCGCCGGGCGAGTAAGTGCCTATGCGCTGCTCGGGCTCTCCGCCGGCCTTGCGGGCGTCTGGCTCGACACCGTGCTGCGCAGCGGACTGGGCCATCTCGCCATCGGTGCCGCTTCGATCGCCGCTGGGCTTTGGCTGATCATCGGCGAAGGGCGCCATCGCCCGTGCAGCACCGCAAGGGGGGCCTCGAAGGCAGGCGGGGCACCGCCGTTCGCGCTCGGCTTTTCGCTCAGCCTCACCCCCTGCACACCGCTTGCTTCACTGCTCGCCGTCGCCGCCCAGTCCGGTTCCGCGCCGCTGGGTGCCGCCTATGGCCTGGCGTTCGGCCTGGGCGCGGCGGTTACTCCGTTGCTGCTGGTGCTTCCTCTGCTGGGGGTTTTCGCGACACGCCTCAAAACCCAACAGGCCTGGCTGGGGCTATGGCTGAAACGGGGCGCGGGCGGCGTCCTCCTGGTCCTGGGGGCGTATCGGGTTAGCCTGGGGATATGACATGAGCCGGCTACAAGACCGGCGCGATCAAGCCCAGGTTGAGGACGTGCGAACGCGAGTTCGATTGCCCCGGCAAGCCAGCGGATTTTTGCTTACACAGCAAAATCTTTCAAATTTGAACCAGTAGCCAATTTTTTTTCCAACCACTTCGGTTTCCTGCCTCTGCCAGTCCAAGTATTCTCGCCATCGCGATACTTGATCGTCACTGGCAGACTTCTCCTGTCCCCAGTATTTTTCTCTGTAGTAGAGAATCCGCATTCCTTGGCAGTAAGCCCATAAGCCTTAATTTTGGCTTTGACTTCTTCCAGCACAGCTGATTTCTTCTGTTGATGAAGTTTCTGGGCCTTCTGTTGAAGTTCAGCAATCTGCTGCTGTATCTGATCTAGTTCGTCCATTTATGACTTCCTTTTTAACTCTGGTTTTTTCTTTAAGAACCCTATCAACCGCTTCATCAATATAGTCGACTATTATTTCAAAAAAGGATTCTGGAGCTTTCTTTACTCGTATGTTTCCCTGAAATCCGTATCATCAAATTCTTCTAATACATTGATGTAGCCAAACCATTCACCTTGTTCTCATGCTTTATTCTGTGTCCTGAAGTCATACCCTTTGGAATGCTCAGACCATAAGGATATTCCTTTGCTCCTCCATCGGCAGGGTGATTGTTCAAAAACTCAACCACATAAATTCTGGCCGATCTTACCTTCATCACATCAAACAAGCCAGTGGCAATAATCTGTTGTTCGGAAAGTTCCTTGGGCAAGTAGCCTGTGTGATATTGAGATGAGCCAGCCACACCAACTAATTTAATAGCATTTTGTCGTGTGGATTGTTCGGCGCTCCTTCCAACTGAGTGCCTGGTTGCTCCTGCCAGCAAACTTGCGGGCGTGTTTTTTTTGTGTCGGCTTCCCGGAAAACGTCAGCAGCACGCCGGGCAACTCGTAATCGCGCCGCACTGCCCGCCGGACAGCCGTAGCCCGGCATTGACCGCGCGTGCTGTTTGAATCACCCTCCGTTTGGTCGTTCGCGGGCAGCAACCGCTGCGTTGTTCATAAGCGTCTGCTTGTTTTAATGCGCGGCAAAAAAAAAGAAAGTATGCTGGATATCGACTAGACAAGGAAAAGGCTGGAAGCTCAGAAAATAACAACAAAAAACAGGCTGGAGCGTGTCACTGGTATCTGAACATAAGCGTCGGTTGCGGAACAACAAAGTCGATAACCTGCCCCGGGGGGAAAATTGGACAAGGGACGCCGCCATTTTCTGACTGCCAGCGTGCTGGTGCCGTGGATGTTCGCCAGCGCATGCAGTAATCAGCCGCCCATCACGCGGGTTGGCGGCAGCCTCCGGATCGGCTCCGAGCCGTTGTTTCTTGCGCGCGAACTGGGCCTGTACGACGATAACATCCTGCGATTGGTGGAAATGCCATCCAACTCGGCCAACTTGATGGCGCTCGTCACCGGCGATATCGAAGCGGCAACGCTGACGCTCGACGAATGCCTGTATGCCCGCGAAGGCGGCGTCGATGTGCGTGTCATTCTGGTCTTCGATTATTCCGTCGGGAGAACTGTCATCATGTGTCGCCCTGAAATCAGCAAGCTTCTTGACTTGAAGGGCAGGCGCATCGGGGTGGAGGAGAACGCCGCCAGCGCGCTGATGCTGGCCAGGGTGCTCGAAACGGCAGGCCTCGCGCCGCACGAGGTCGTGAAAGTACGCGTCACCGGCGACCAGCAGTTGCGCGCCTATCAGGCGGGCGAGGTCGACGCGGTGGTCAGTTGGGAGCCGATTAGCACTCAGCTCGAGGCCGCAGGCGCACATCGCCTGTTCGACAGCATGGCGTTTCCCGGACTGATCGTGGACGTGCTGGCCGCGCGTGCGGACGCGCTGGAACGTTCGCCGGAAAGCTTCCGGACATTGCTGGCGGGCTATTTCCAGGCGCTCGATTATCTGCGCAGTTCGCCCCAGGACGCCACCCGGCGCATGGCTCCACGCATGGGCCTGAGGCCGGATCAGGTGCGTTCGGCCCGCGGCGGCATCCAGGTCATCGAACTCGCCGCCAACCGGGACTGGCTGGATGGCGCACGCCCGGGCCTGATCGCCGCAGCCGACAAGGTGGCCCGTAGCAGGATTGCTGCCGGCCTGCTGAAGCAGATGCCGATGCTGGGCGGGCTGGCCGATCCCCGTTTCCTTCCGGGACCAACACGATGATGCGGCATCTGCCCTTCCGCATCTCGTTCCCGCTGGGGCTGGTGCTGTTGCTGTCCATGGCGCTTGGGATATCGATCCTGAATGTGCTGGACACGCGTCTGGGCCAACTCGATCAGCAGGCCAGGACCGATCTGCTGAGCCACGCGGCCCATCTGGCACGCACGGCGGAGCAAGGCTGGGAAACCAACCGTGGCCTGGTTGAGATGGATGTGGCACAGATGGCGACCGATCCCCGTACCGAGAGCGTCCTGCTGCTCGACGACGCCGGGCGCGTGCTGGCGGCGAACCGATACGCCTGGCGCGGGCGGCAGGTGAGCGAGGTGCTGCCCGGATTCGACATGCGCCGGTTTGCCCAGGTGCAGCAGGGCCGTATGCCGGTATTCTTCTCTATGGGCCGGGGTGGCGTGCGTACGGCGTCCATGCAGCCATTCCAGTTACCTGTCAAGTCGGGTGAGGTGCGCAGCCAGCGGCAGGGGGTGGTGTACGTCGGCTTCAATCTGGCGCGGGAACGGCAGATGATGCGCGAAGTCGTGCTGAAAGCACGCGCGCCGGATATTGCGGCCACCCTGTTGCTGATCATCTTTCTGGGCTGGCAACTGCACCGCCACGTGGCCGCCCCGCTGGCGCGGCTGGCGCGGGCGGCCGATCGCCTGCGCCGTGGCCACCTGGATGTGACCGTGCCGGAGCAGGGCGCACAGGAAATCGTGATGCTGGCCGAGAGCTTCAATGCCATGGCGCGCGCGGTACAGGAAGCCCAGGCGAAACTGGCCAATAGCGAGGAGCGGCTGACGATCACCCTGCATTCCATCGGCGACGCCATCCTCGCGACCGACGCCGACGAGCGCATCATGCTCATGAACCCGGTAGCTGAACGTCTCACGGGCTGGCCGCAGGCCGAGGCGCTGGGGCGCCCGGTGGCAGAGGTATTCACGATCGTGGATGCCTTCACCGGCGCACCGGCCGAAGGCCCGGTGGCGACCGTCGTGCGCGACCGTCGTGTGGTGGGCATGACCGATCAGATCATGCTGGTGGCGCGTGACGGGACCCGACACCACATATCCGATAGCGCAGCGCCGATCCGCGACGCTCACGACGCTTTGCAGGGCGTGGTGCTGGTTTTTCGCGACATTTCAGACGAATACCGGCTGCGCGAAGCCCTGGCCAACAGCGAACTGCATTTTCGCACCCTGGCCAACAGCGGTCAGGCGCTGGTCTGGACATCGGGGCTCGACATGGGCTGCGACTATTTCAACGAACCCTGGCTGCGCTTCACCGGGCGCACACTGGAGCAGGAACTGGGGGGCGGCTGGACCGAGGGCGTCCATCCCGACGATCTGGCCCGCTCGCTTGAAACCTACCAGACCGCATTCGCCGCTCGCATGCCGTTCACCATGGAATACCGCCTGCGCAACGCCAGCGGCGAATACCGCTGGATCATCGACCAGGGTAGCCCGCGCTACGATACCCAGGGCCAGTTCCTCGGCTACGTCGGCCACTGCCTGGACATCACCGATGCCAAGCGTGCCGAGGTCGAAATCGAGCGCCTGGCCTACCACGATGCGCTGACGGGCCTGCCCAACCGCATCCTGCTGCTCGACCGGCTGACCCAGGCACTGGCCACTGCCCGCCGCAGCCGGCGTTGCGGTGCCCTGATGTTCGTCGATCTCGACCAGTTCAAGCGCATCAACGATGTTCACGGTCATGCCACGGGGGACGCCGTTCTGTGCGAAGTGGCCGAGCGGCTGGAATACTTTCTGCGTGAGGAGGATACGGTGGCCCGGTTGGGAGGCGACGAATTCGTGATCCTGCTGCCCGACCTGACGGCAAGCCTCGATGAGGCCGGTTCGCTGGTCATGGCGGTGGCAGAGAAAATCCGCAGCAGGCTGGAAAGCCCGATCACGATAAGCGGGCAGGAATTCGTCAGCAGCGCCAGCATCGGCATTACGGTTTTTCCCAAGGATGTGGAAACCGTCGATGACCTCATGCGCGAGGCTGACACCGCCATGTATCGCGCCAAGGAGCGCGGCCGCAATGCCCTGGCCTATTTCGAGCCCACCATGCAAGCGGCGGTGACCGAGCGCTACGCCCTCGACCGCGAACTCCGTGAGGCAGTACGAGCGCACAGCTTTGAGCTGTACCTGCAGTCGCAGGTCAACGCGGACGGCTGGGTAATCGGTGCCGAAGCCCTGCTGCGCTGGTGCCAACCCCAGCGCGGCATGGTGATGCCGGCGAACTTCATTTCGCTGATGGAGGAATCCGGTCTCATCGTGCCGATGGGGGACTGGGTGCTGCGCGAGGCCTGTATGCTCATCGCCCGCCTCAACGCCGAGGGCCGCGGCCTGCCTATCGCCGTGAATGTCAGCCCACGCCAGTTCCACCAGGTCGGTTTCGTGCAACGGGTCACGGAAATCCTCGCCACCGCCGGCGCCGACCCGCACTGCCTCACGCTGGAAATCACCGAGAGCCTGCTGGTCGAACATGCTTCCGAGGCAGTGGCGCGCATGACCGAACTGGCGGCACTCGGCCTGCGCTTCGCCATCGACGATTTTGGCACCGGCTATTCGTCGCTGGCCTACCTGAAACGCCTGCCGCTGGTCGAACTCAAGATCGACAAGAGCTTTGTGCAGGACATCCCGCACGATCCCAACGACGTCGCCCTGGTGGAGACCATCCTGTCGATGGCGCGCCACCTGCATTTTGATGTCGTGGCCGAGGGCGTTGAAAACGAGGCACAGCTCGACTTTTTGCGTCAGCACGGGTGCGAACGCTTCCAGGGCTATTACTTCCAGGAGCCGCTGGAGATCAGTGAATGGATCGAGCAGCTTCCGCGCGTCGGCGGCGCAGAAAGGAAAAATTCCCAGCGACCATGAACGGGTGGGGGTTTGGGATCGGTAGCGGATGGTTGCCGCCCGAAAAAAACCGGCTCACCGAACTGGTGAGCACTGGCTCAAAGCCTTTCGAATCGTAGCCAGTACGGGCCGATGGACTATGCGCCCAGCAGCCTTCTCGCCAGCACCGACTGCATATCACGACGCCCGTCAGCAATCAGATGGATGATGACCTGGCTGCCTGTGATACGGTAGATCACGCGGTACGGCTTGAAGAAGGTCTGGCGGTACTCTTTGATGCCGAGGCCGACCAGTTCCTTCGGGTAGCTGCCGCGCTCCGGGAATTTCGACAGGCTCCCCACAACCTCCATCAACTCATCCAGAACGTAGTTGGCGTTGGTCACGCAGTCGAATTCGGAAATGTAGTCGTGGATGGACTCCAGGTCCCGCTCCGCACCCTCGGTGAGCAGAACTTCGAACCTGGCGGGTGCGCCTGCCATCAGGGAGTGGTGCGCTTGGCCCGCAGACGGGCGACGACATCAGCCACCGGCTTGACCTTGCCTGCGGCCACATCCTGGTTGCCCAGTGCCAGAATTTTCAGCAAGGCCAAGGTTTCCTGAGTCTCTTCGTACGACGCCACGTCCTGCAGGACGGCCTTGGCTTCACCGTTCTGGGTGATGACCAGCGGCTCGCGCTGTTCAGCGAGGCGCGTCAGCACCTCGGCAGCATTGGCCTTGAGGTAGCTGATCGGCTTGACTTGAGATGAATAGCGCATGGCCGTGCTCCTGATTTAAGAAAGACTAAATATAGTCCTTATATGGTCTTGTGGCAAGATGCCTGAATGCGGGCAGTGGTGCCGTCAAGGAGCTGTTCAAGGCGATGCGACAGCCAGTGGAAGCCGACGTGTTCTTGCTCCAGCCGCAGTCCAGCGCGGACACAAAAGGAAAAACGCCGTCACGTGGACGGCGTTGGATGCTACTGGGAGTATCGGTGGGCCGGCCATGAGCACAGCCTAATGCATACGGATAACAACAGATTAAGGTATCCGCCAAGGCAGGCCACGATTTGAGGCGGGTCGCATCGCGCGGGGCTGCGGCGCAAGCAAGCGCTTGTTTGTCTCAAGACCGAGTGTTTTTGCGATTCCAACAATGCCTCAAAGGTACAATTCCGGCAGCTTGTTTTTATCTATGTTTGAATCCAGCAGCACCAAATAATGCATAACAACAAAATTACGCTTGGCCAACTCGAATCGCACCTCTGGGAATCCGCCAACATCCTGCGCGGCCCGGTGGATGCGGCTGACTTCAAGACCTACATCTTCCCGCTGCTGTTCTTCAAGCGCATCTGCGACGTCTGGGACGAGGAATACCAGGAGATCGTTGATGAGACAGGCGACGAGCAACTGGCCTGGTTTCCGGAGTCGCACCGCTTCCAGATCCCCGAAGAGTGCCGCTGGAACGATGTTCGCACCAAGGCCAGCAATGTCGGGGCGGCTCTTCAGCGCGCGATGCGCGAGATCGAGAAGGCCAACCCGGACACCCTGTATGGCGTGTTCGGCGACGCGCAGTGGTCGAACAAGGACCGTCTGTCGGATGCCCTGCTCAAGGACCTGATCGAACACTTCTCCAAGCTGCCGTTTGGCAACAAGAACGTCAATTCAGACCTGCTCGGTGACGCCTACGAATACCTGATCAAGAAGTTCGCCGACGCCACCAACAAGAAAGCAGGCGAGTTCTACACCCCGCGCAGCGTGGTGCGGCTGATGATCGACATGCTCGACCCCAAGGAAGCCGAGACCATCTACGATCCGGCCTGCGGCACCGGCGGCATGTTGCTGGCCGCCGTGCAGCACGTCAAAGAGACGCACGGTGACGTGAAGCGCCTATGGGGCAAGCTGTACGGGCAGGAAAAGAACCTCACGACCTCGTCGATCGCCCGGATGAACCTGTTCCTGCACGGTATCGAGGACTTCCAGGTGGTGCGTGGCGACACCCTGCGCAATCCGGCCTTCTTTGAGGGCGATCGGTTGGCCACCTTCGACTGCGTGATCGCCAATCCGCCGTTCTCGTTGGAAAAGTGGGGCGAGGACCTGTGGCTGAACGATCCCTTCGGCCGCAACTTTGCCGGTCTGCCGCCCTCATCGAGCGGTGACTTCGCCTGGGTGCAGCACATGGTGAAGTCGATGGCCGACGTGACCGGCCGCATGGCCGTGGTACTGCCTCAAGGTGCCCTGTTCCGCAAAGGCGTGGAAGGCAGCATCCGCCAGAAACTGCTGGAGATGGACCTGGTCGAGGCGGTGATCGGGCTTGCGCCCAACCTGTTCTATGGCACCGGGCTCGCCGCGTGCATCCTGGTCCTGCGCAAGCGCAAGCCGACCAAGCACAAGAAAATGGTGCTGATCGCCGATGCGTCACGTCTGTTCCGCCGAGGCCGCGCGCAAAACTATCTGGAGCCCGAGCACGCCGCCGGAATACTCGGCTGGTATCGCGGCTTTGCCGACGTGCAGGACACGGTTCGCGTGGTCAGCCTCAACGAGATCAAAGCCGAGGACTGGACGCTGAACATCTCGCGCTACGTTCTGCCGCCACTGCAAGAAGACATTCCGCCGCTGCCTGACGCAATCTTCGCGTTCAAAGATGCGCTCGACCGCTGTCGCGAGGCCGAAGAACGGCTTGCGCAGGTCATGACCGAAGGGGGATGGCTGAAATGAGTCACCCAAGCAAACGTATTAGCCAGCAAGAACTCGAAACCTACCTCTGGGGCGCCGCCGTGCTGCTGCGCGGTCTCATCGATGCGGGCGACTACAAGCAGTTCATCTTCCCGCTGCTGTTCTACAAGCGCGTGTCGGATGTGTGGGAAGGGGAATACCAGGCGGCGCTGGCCGACTCCAATGGCGACCTCTCCTATGCCCAGTTCGCCGAGAACCACCGCTTCCAGATCCCCCACGGCGCTCACTGGAACGATGTACGCCAGGCACCGAAGAACGTCGGCGCGGCCATCCAGAAGGCCATGGGCGCCATCGAGACGGCCAACCCCGATCTGCTCGACGGCATCTTCGGCGATGCACCCTGGACCAACCGCGAGCGCCTGCCCGACGAAACGCTAAAGAACCTGATCGAGCATTTCTCGACCCAGACGCTGTCGGTGGCCAACGTGCCCGAGGACGAGCTCGGCAACGCCTACGAATACCTGATCAAGAAGTTCGCGGACGACTCCGGCCACACGGCCGCCGAGTTCTACACTAACCGCACCGTCGTCCACTTGATGACGCAACTGCTTAGCCCGCAGGCTGGCGAGTCGATCTATGACCCAACCTGCGGCACCGGCGGCATGCTGATCTCGGCGCTGGACGAAGTGAAGCGTTCGGGCGGCGAATATCGCACGCTCAAGCTCTACGGGCAGGAGCGCAACCTCATCACCTCATCCATCGCCCGCATGAACCTGTTCCTGCACGGCGTGGAGGACTTCGAGATCATCCGCGGCGACACCCTGGCCGACCCCAAGCACATAGAGGGCGACCGCCTGCGCCAGTTCGACGTGATCCTGGCCAACCCACCTTACTCCATCAAGCAGTGGGACCGCGAGGCCTGGAGCAGTGACAAGTGGGGCCGCAACACGCTGGGCACGCCGCCGCAGGGCCGTGCCGACTATGCGTTCCAGCAGCACATCCTGACCAGCCTCACGGCCAAAGGGCGCTGTGCTGTGCTCTGGCCCCACGGCGTGCTATTCCGCAACGAAGAACAGGCCATGCGCGCCAAGATGGTCGAGCAGGATTGGGTCGAGGCCGTCATCGGTTTGGGCCCCAACCTGTTCTACAACTCCCCGATGGAGTCGTGCATCGTCATCTGCAACCGAAAGAAGACGGCTGCGCGCAAGGACAAGGTCATCTTCATCGACGCGGTAAATGAGGTCACCCGGGAACGCGCTCAGAGCTTCCTGAAACCCGAACACCAGCAGCGCATCCTGAGCGCCTACAAGACCTTCGCGGATGTGCCTGGCTTCGCCAAGGTCGCCACCCTGGCAGAGATCGGCGCCAATGCGGCCAACCTGTCGATCCCGCTGTACGTGAAGCGCATTGCCGCAGCCATCGCAGCCGACAGCAATGGCGACGCGGTATCGCTGCGCTCCACCTGGGACCAATGGCAAACCGACGGCCGCGCTTTCTGGCAACAGATGGACGCCCTTCTGGAAACTTTGGACAGCATCGTGGATATAAAGGAATAAGACATGGCCTTCAAAATCAACAAGGGCACATCACTATCGCTCGATTCGCCGGAAAGCCTCTTCAGAGACATCAAAACTAAAAAAATCCCTGGCCCCTTGGCCGACCAAGCGGACCTTTGGCGGGAATATCAAGAGAAGGCACTTGATAAGGCAGATGTTGCGCTTCAACTCCCCACCGGCGGTGGGAAGACCCTTGCCGGTATTGTCCTGGCGGAATGGCGTCGTTTGAAATTCCAGGAACGTGTCGTATTTCTTTGCCCAACAAGGCAGCTCGTCAACCAAGTCGCCGAGCAGGCCAGTGAAAAATACGGAATCAAGGTGCATGCCTTTACGGGTCCGAAGTCTGGATATGATAAGGATGCCGCTGCTGAGTACGTCAATTGCGAGCGTATAGCCGTAGCAACGTATAGCAGCCTCTTCAATTCGGCGCCGTTCTTCGACAATCCCCACATCATCATGTTGGATGACGCCCACGCTGCTGAGCAGTACATCGCAAAGATGTGGTCGTTGTCTGTAGATCGATTCACCGATGCCCATAAGCCGCTCTACGCGGCTTTGCTTTCGGTACTAAAACCCGCAATTTCTGCTGCAGACGTCGAAAGGCTAGCTAATCCAGACACGGGACGAGATTTGCATTGGGTCGAAAAGCTCCCGACGCCAACCTTTAACGAACTCATCCCTGAACTAGTTGGAGTAATCGACGCATACGTACTGAAACCCGGCTATCCCGTTGCGGAGCATAGGTTCGTCTGGTCAGCCATTCGGGATCACTTGCATGCTTGTCACTTCTATCTGGGTGCAGGTTCGATACTTATACGGCCCTTGCTGCCACCTACTAACACCCATGCGCCGTTCGCTTGTGCCAAGCAGCGTATCTATATGTCTGCCACGTTTGGCGGTGCTGGCGAATTAGAGAGAATCACTGGCCGGCCAAGGATCGAAAGGCTTCAGACAAAAGCAGGTTGGGATCGGCAGACTATTGGGCGACGCTACTTCCTCTTTCCCGAGCGCTCACTTTCGGATGAAGATCAGCTGACGCTATGCGCGAAGATGATGGACCGTGCCGGAAGGACACTGGTCCTTACGCCCGACGGGCGGCGCGAAAGGCGGTTTCGGGATTTTGTCGAGGAAGTTCTTCATTTCCCTGTATATGACGCTCAGGCGATCGAGCAGTCAAAACGTGAGTTTGTAGCGGAAGGTAAGGCTGTTGCGATAGTGGCAAACCGCTATGACGGCATTGACTTTCCTGGAGATGAATGCCGACTCCTAATTGCAGAGGGTTTGCCGCGCGCTACTAATCTTCAAGAGAAATTTCTGATCAGCAGAATGGGGGCGGTGGATCTGCTCAATGTCCGTATTACCACGAGATTAGTTCAGGCTTTTGGGCGCTGTACTCGCTCTGACCAGGACTATTCAGCGGTAATCGTCCTCGGTGAAGAGCTGAACAAGCATTTGCTGATGCCCGAGAGACGGTCATTTCTCCACCCAGAACTGCATGCAGAGCTGCAGTTCGGTATTGAACAGGCCAAGGGTGCGTCAATTGATGATTACTTGGAAAATTTAGAGATTTTCCTTGCTCAGGGTGATGACTGGCGTCAGGCGAATGCCGACATACTCGACAAGCGAGACAAGTTAACTCAGGAGCAACCTCCCGGTGCTCATGAGTTGGCCAGCGCGGTCGCTGACGAAATCGAGTACCAAGTGATGATTTGGAATAAGAATTTCATCGGGGCCTTTGATCAAGCGCGGTCCATTCTTGGAAAACTCACGGAGCCGAAGCTAAGAGGTTATCGCGCGTTCTGGCATTACCTGGCTGGTAGTGCAGCGTGGTTGGCCTACCAGAGCGGCACTGATGGATTTGATGTCCATGCACGTGAGCAGTATTCGACGGCACTTAAAACGGAACGCGCGCTTGCATGGCTTGTGCCGTTGAGCAAGCTTGCGGGGGTGACAGACGATGCAGCCAAAGTTGTTGAGGACAAGGATACATGGTCAATCATTGAAAGAATGGAGGCCTTGTTCGACAGCCTTGGCACACTCACGGATTACAAATATGACAAGTTCGAAGTGGATGTGCGAACAAAGTTGGATCAGAACGAGGCTAAGATCTTTGAAGCTGGGCATGAAAAACTTGGCCAACTCCTCGGCTATGACGCCGGTAATAGGAACGACACCGGCACGCCTGATCCTTGGTGGATGGCTAACGGCACATTGTGCTTGATATTCGAGGATCACTCAGATGCCCAGCCCGACAATAGCCTTAGCGTAAACAAGGCGCGACAAGCCTGCACTCACCCCAACTGGGTCCGAGAAAACCTTCCTGTTGAAGAGGATGCCACCGTCGTTTCAATTCTCGTGACCCCCGTGGTGGTTGCGGATGCCCCAGCTTTGCCCCACCTTAATGAGGTTTTAGTCTGGAACCTAGAGGATTTCCGCGCATGGGCTCACAACGCGATTAGCGTCGTGCGAGAAATTAGAAGGGAATACCCAAACTCCGGTGATTTGGTGTGGCGAGCAAATGCAGCCGAAAAGTTGGCCGAAGCGAATGTGACTCCCAAGGCGTTGCTCTCAATGCTTAAGGCTCGCATCGGTTCTGAGGTGCTCAGGTCCGCATGAAGACAGAGAAACCCTTACAAACTGGTTGGCGCAGGGTCAAGTTTGGCGATGTAGTGCGGCTTTCGAAAGCCCGCAGCCAAGATCCCCTGACCGATGGCATTGAACGCTACGTCGGCCTGGAACATCTGGAGCCTGGCGACTTGCGCATCCGCAGTTGGGGCAACGTCGCTGACGGCGTGACTTTCACCAACGTGTTTCAACCTGGGCAAGTGCTGTTCGGCAAGCGCCGCGCTTACCAGCGCAAGGTGGCCGTGGCGGATTTCTCTGGCGTTTGTTCCGGAGACATCTACGTACTGGAGACCAAGAACGCTCAGCTCTTGCTGCCGGAGTTTCTGCCGTTCATCTGCCAGACCGACGCCTTCTTCGATCACGCGGTGGGCACGTCGGCGGGATCGCTAAGCCCGCGTACCAACTGGACGAGTTTGGCAGACTTTGAGTTTGCACTTCCGCTGCCGGAAGAGCAGAAACGCATTCTGGAATTGCTCTTGGCTGTTCAAGCGGGTCTTGAATGCCTCGGAGATGCGAAGGTCGCAGGCGAGAAGCTCTTTGACTCAGCACTGTTGGACGCCTTTGAAAATCTAGCGAATGCCAAGCTTAAAAAGGTCAAGGAGTGCTACGACATACAGCTCGGCAAGATGAGCTCAGAAAAGGCTCGGCTCGGCGAAAACCAGAAGACCTACATCAAGAACAACAATGTGCTCTGGGGAAAGTTTGATTTCTCGGAGCTACCGCAAATGTCATTTGATGGGCGTGAAATGGAGAAATATTCGCTTCGCTATGGCGACTTGCTTGTCTGTGAGGGTGGCGAAATTGGGAGGGCTGCCATTTGGAGAGAAGCTATTCCTGGAATGCTGTACCAAAAAGCTTTGCATCGGCTTCGTCCCAAAACTGAGAATGACATCCCAGAATTCATGTTCCATTACCTGCGGTATTGCGCAAAAAGGGGGATTTTGGAGGGGGTGGCTACAGGAACCACGATTCGGCACCTCCCTGTTGAGCAACTTTCCGAACTCCAATTGCCATTTCCTCCCCAACAGGATCAGAAGGAAATTGCTCAAGAACTGACAGTCATCACGGATGGAATTGCACGTATCGAAGAGCGATTGGACGTAGCAAGGAAGGTAAAAACTCAGGCGTTGCTAGATGCGGTTGCAGGAGAGCTTTAATTATGGCTTTCACTGAATCCAATACCGTCGAAGCCTACGTCCGCGACCTGCTCGCAGGCCCGATCAAGCCGGTCCTTGCCAACACCGTCCAGGAACCTCAAGCCAGCTACGGTCCCAGCCTCAAAGGCATCGGCTGGCGCTACGCTGCGCCGTCTGAGGTGCCGCGCCAGATCCAGGAAGTGCTGGTCGAGCCCTGGCTGCGCGATGCGCTGATTCGCCTGAACCCGGAGATTGGCGCCCAGCCTGATTTGGCTGACGAGGTGCTCTACAAGCTGCGCGCCATCCTCCTATCGGTGCGCTCGGATGGGCTGATCCGCGCCAACGAGGAAATGACTGCCTGGATGCGCGGTGAGCGCTCGATGCCCTTCGGCCCCAACAACGAGCATGTGCCGGTGCGGCTGATCGACCTGGATGATCTGTCGCAGAACCATTACATCGTCACCCAGCAGTACACCTACCGCGCCGGCCCGACCGAGCGCCGCGCCGATCTGGTGCTGCTGGTCAACGGCCTGCCGTTGGTACTGATCGAGGCCAAGACGCCGGTCAAGAAGTGCATCAGCTGGGTTGATGGTGCGGTGCAGGTGCACGACGACTACGAGAAATTCGTACCGGAGCTGTTCGTTTGCAACGTGTTCTCGGTGGCCACCGAGGGCAAGGCCTACCACTATGGTTCCATCGGGCTGCCGGTCAAGGACTGGGGCCCGTGGCATCTGGATGATGATGGCAAAGATGGTCAGCACCACCCGCTGAAATCGCTCAAACTCTCGGCAGAGAGCATGCTGCGGCCGCATGTGGTGCTGGACATCCTGGGCAGCTTTACTCTCTTCGCTACGGACAAGAAGAAACGCCGCATCAAAATCATCTGCCGCTACCAGCAATACGAGGCGGCGAATAAGATTGTCGAGCGGGTGCTGGCGGGCTACCCGAGGAAGGGCCTGATCTGGCACTTCCAGGGTTCGGGCAAATCGCTGCTGATGGTGCTTGCCGCGCAGAAGCTGCGCATGCACGCCGGGTTGAAGAACCCCACGGTGTTGATCGTGGTGGACCGCATTGACCTGGATACGCAGATCACCGGCACCTTCACCGGGGCGGACATCCCCAATCTTGAAAAGGCCGACACGCGCGAGAAGCTGCAGCAACTGCTGGCGCAGGATGTGCGCAAGATCATCATCACGACGATCTTCAAGTTCGGCGAGGCGACAGGCAGCCTGAACGACCGCAGCAACATCATCGCCCTGGTGGACGAAGCCCACCGCACCCAGGAAGGCGACCTGGGCCGCAAGATGCGTGAGGCCTTGCCCAATGCGTTTCTGTTCGGCCTGACCGGCACGCCGATCAACCGCGCCGACCGCAACACCTTCTATGCCTTTGGTGCCGACGAGGACGAAAAGGGCTACATGAGCCGCTACGGCTTCGAGGAATCGATCCGCGACGGCGCCACGCTGAAGCTGCACTTCGAGCCACGCCTGATCGATCTGCACATCGACAAGGCCGCGCTGGACGCCGCCTACAAGGATTTGACCGGCGGCCTGTCGGACCTGGACAAGGATAACCTCGCCAAGACCGCCGCCAAGATGGCCGTGCTAGTGAAGACGCCCGAGCGCATACGCAAGGTGTGCGAGGACATCGTCGAGCACTTCCAGACCAAGGTTGAGCCGAACGGCTTCAAAGGCCAGATCGTCACCTTCGACCGGGAGTCCTGCCTGCTGTTCAAGGCGGAGCTGGACAAGCTGCTGCCACCGGAGGCCACGGACATCGTGATGTCGGTACAGGCGTCCGACAAGAAGGAGCACCCGGAGTACGCGCCCTATGACCGTTCACGCGACGAGGAAGAGCGGCTGCTGGACCGCTTCCGTGACCCGGCCGATCCGCTGAAGCTGATCATCGTCACCGCCAAGCTGCTGACCGGCTTTGACGCCCCCATCCTGCAGGCGATGTATCTGGACAAGCCACTGCGCGACCACACGCTGCTGCAGGCCATCTGCCGGGTGAACCGGACCTACTCCGAGCAGAAGACCCACGGACTGATCGTCGACTACCTTGGCATCTTCGATGATGTGGCGGCGGCGCTGGAATTCGATGACCAGAGTGTCAGGCAGGTGATCAGCAACATCCAGGAGCTGAAGGACAAACTGCCGGAAGCGATGCAAAAGTGCCTGGCGTTCTTCCCCGGGATCGACCGCGCCCAGCAAGGTTACGAGGGCTTGATCGCCGCGCAGCAGTGCCTGCCAAACAACCAGGTGCGCGACAACTTCGCCGGCGAATACAGCGTGCTCAACAAGATATGGGAGGCGCTGTCACCCGACACCGTGCTGGGTCCCTTCGAGAAAGACTACAAGTGGCTGTCGCAGGTGTACCAGTCGGTGCAGCCTTCGAGTGGCCACGGCAAGCTGATCTGGCATTCGCTTGGCGCCAAGACGATTGAACTGATCCATCAGAACGTGCATGTGGATGCCGTGCGGGATGATCTCGACACCTTGGTGCTGGACGCCGATTTGCTGGAGGCGGTGCTCTCGAATCCTGATCCGAAGAAGGCAAAGGAGATCGAGATCAAACTGAAGCGCAGGCTCCGAGGACATGGCGGCAATCCCAAGTTCAAAAAACTGTCGGAGCGGCTCGATGCGCTGAAAGACCGGTTCGAGTCGGGGCAGGTTAACAGTGTGGAGTTCCTGAAGCAGTTGCTGGAGATTGCCAAGGAGACACTGCAGACCGAGAAAGAAGTGCCCCCCGAGGAAGACGAGGATCGCGGCAAGGCTGCGCTGACCGAGCTGTTCAACGAGGTCAAGACCGCCGAGACGCCCATCATGGTCGAACGGGTGGTCACGGATATCGACGAGATCGTGCGCCTGGTCCGCTTTCCTGGCTGGCAGGGCACGCTTGCTGGCGAGCGAGAGGTGAAGAAGGCGCTGCGCAAAGCGCTATTCAAATACAAGCTGCACGCGGACGAGGAGCTATTCGAGAAGGCATACAGCTACATCCGACAGTATTACTAGACGATGACCCTCTATTCAGGCGGCTGATGCTGGATCATTCTGGATGAAAACGGAGGCTTGGTCAGGAAAAAATCAATAAAAAACGCCGTCACGTGGACGGCGTTGGATGCTACTGGGGGTATTGGTGGTGGAGCCGGCGGGAATCGAACCCGCGTCCGCAAGCCCTCTACAGGCAGTTCTACATACTTAGTCCGGTGTTTTTAAGCTTTAAGCTCCATCACGCCCGCCGAACAGGCTGGATCTTGCCGAGTCGCCTTGATTTAGCATTTACCCAAGCGACCCGGATAAACGCGATTTCATGTGAATTAACTCACTGCCGGGTTGCCCCGACCTAGCCCATGAACAGGCTAGTGTGAGTCCTGGACCTTAAGCGGCCAGAGCGTAGTTTTCGTCGTTTGCGACTAAAGTTTTTCAGTTGGATTTACGAGGTGCTCTGACCCTCGGTATGCCCTACGCTGCTTTGCGACCCACGTCGAAGCCAGGTCGGCCCCTTGTGTGCTGCTGCAACAAGTGTACCGCATAGAGGGCGGGGCGGAGGTAAAGTTCCGGCGCCGTGGAATAATTTCCCGACTTTAGCCGACGAAGGGCAGGGGGTTGTGGGTGCGTGCCACTGCGACGATGTAGCCGAACACCAGCAGGGCGGCGAACCAGGCGGCGATGCGCTGGCCACGGGTTTTGCCGCGCTTGATGGCTACGGTGCCGAGCACGATGTAGAGAATCAGCGCGAGAAGCTTGGCGGTGAGCCAGCCGTGCACCAGCGGGTATTGCTTGATCAGCACGGCGAGCGCGAGGCCGCTGGCAAGCAGCAGAGTGTCGTTGACGTGCGGAACGATGCGCACCCAGCGTGCTTGCAGCCTGGGCGATTGGCCCATCATCCAGATGCCACGCAGGACGAACAGGATCAGGGTGATCGCGATGGTGGTGAGGTGCAGTTGCTTGAGAAGGCTGTAGGCCATGCTCAGGGGGCCAGGTAGTCGAGGGTTTCGATCGGGTGGCGGATTTCTGCGTGGGCGCCCCAGGTGTGCGGCTGGTCGACCGCGTCGAGATAGCCCCAGGCGGCGACCAGCGCGGGCATGGCAGCGGCGCGCGCGGCCTGGATGTCGCGCTCGGCGTCGCCCAGGTACAGGCACTGATCAGGCGCCACGCCGCACAACTCGGCGGCGGCGAGCATGGGCGCGGGGTGGGGCTTAGGCTGCGGGCAGGTGTCGCCGGAAACGATGCAGGCGGCGCGCTCGGCGAGGTCGAGCACCGACATCAGCGGCTCGGTGAAGCGCGCCGGCTTGTTGGTGACCACGCCCCAGGCGAGGCCGCGCTGCTCCAGTGCGTCGAGCAGTTCGAGGATGCCGGGGAAGGGGTACGAATGGAGGCAGATGTTGTCGGCATAGAGCTGGAGGAATTCC